>NZ_JBHZPL010000005.1:0-317238 GCF_042788095.1 Kosakonia sp. YIM B13571
GTGCAGGAGCAGACGGGGATCTTCGCGGGCAAGGGTGGCTTTGATGTCACGGTGGGCAACCACACGCAACTGGACGGTGCCGTGCTTGCCAGCCGGGCGGACGCCGACAAAAACCGGCTCGATACCGGCACGCTGGGCTTCGCTGATATCAACAACAAAGCGGATTTCAAAACGGAACACCAGGGTGCCGGGTTCAGCACCAGCGGCAGTATGGTCGGCAATGTGCTCGGGAATATGGCCAATGTCATGCTGGCGGGCATGAACGGTAAGGGTCACGCCGAAGGCACCACGCAGTCGGCGGTGGCCGACGGCACGATTGTGATCCGCGACAAGGCTGGCCAGCAGCAGGATGTCGCCACGCTGAGCCGCGATACCGAGCATGCCAACGGCAGCATCGACCCGATCTTCGACAAGGAAAAAGAGCAGCGGCGTCTGCAGACCGCACAGATGATCGGCGAGATCGGCACGCAGGTCGCGGATATTGTGCGGACAGAAGGGGCGATTGCCAAAGAAAGGGCGAAGAACGATCCCGCGGCACTGCAAGCAGCGAAAGAAACGCTTGCGGGTCTGGGCAAACTTAACCCGACGAAAGACGAAATTGCTGACCAGGCGGGAAGAACCGCAGAAGCGCAATACGGTACAGGAAGTACGCTTCAGCGCGGAATAACGGCTGCCACGGCGGCGATACAGGCGCTGGCTGGCGGAGATATTAAAGCCGCGCTCGCGGGAGCCGCTGCGCCGGAAATTGCTTATCTCATCGGGCAGAATGTAAACGATGATGCAGCGAAAGTTATCGCTCACGCCGTGGTTAATGCGGCACTGGCAGCGGCGAGCGGAAAAAACGCAGCCACTGCAGCAGCGGGAGCGGCAACGGGTGAACTGGCCGGGATAATTGCCCTCGACGCGTGGGGCATAAAAGATGTCAGCAAACTGAGTGAGGAACAGAAACAAACTGTTTCAGCGCTGGCGACGCTTGCTTCCGGGCTGGCGGGTGCGTTGGTCGGCGACAGTGGTGCAAATGCTATCGCGGGTGCGCAGGCCGGGAAAACGACGGTTGAGAATAACTTCCTCGGAACAGAAGAAGATCATTTGCATGCTGTACAAAAACATGGTGCGGATGTTCTCTCCTGTAGTGATGCTCCGGCTAGTGACTCCTGTAAGCGTGGGCAGGCAGTTAACAAAGCGATTATTTTAGCTCTGGGGGGTGGGGCTGTAGGTGCTGCGGCGATTGCTGCGTCACCTGCGTTAGTCGCGAGTGCTCAGGCTGCGGCTGCCGCCTGCTCTGCAAACCCTGTTTTGTGTGCTAACCAGGTTTCGATATGGGCTGCAGAAGCTGGCATGGGAGATGCTCTGCCTGCTGGGTTGGGTATATCTCTTGCAGCAGGTAAAGCTGTTAGCCCGGAAGCACTGGACAAACTAGCTGAACTTAGCGCGCTGATGTCAATTGAGAAGCTAACTGGGCAGAAGGTTACCAAAGAAGCGATTAGTACTATTGTCGCTAATTCAGTTGAACATACACCACTTCCCGTCGGTTATGTTGAGGGGGGATCGGTCGGTGCGAAATTTAACTCTACAGGTGGTTTGCCTGAGGGATATCGACGGGTTGTTAATAGCAAAACGGGTATCACGGAAATTTTGGGCTCCGATGGAAAACTGTATTTGGAAACAAGTACAGGGTTGGTTCCTAAGCAGGGCGGTAATTTATCTCAGCTAGTGGAGGCTGAAAGCCAAATTTCTAAGGCTAATAATAGTACGACTCGATTCATTGACGGTGTTACTGTTATAGATATTAGATCAGGTAAGACCTTTGAAGGTACAGTTGACCTCGAACCAACTTTAGAAAGAATCAGTTCTGGAGGCGTTTTTCCCCACAAAAATGATGGATCAATATATAAAAATAAATCTGGAAGTTTGCCTGAAAAACCTGCCGGATATTACACCGAATATGTGCATCCTACACCTGGTATAGACGGACCAGGACCTCAACGAATTGTTGTAGGTAAAGAAGGTGAGATGTATTATACGCCTGATCATTATGAAACATTTATACTCATAAAAAAATAAGGAGAAAATCAATGGCTTTCAAATATTATGAAAATTTCCCCTCATTCAATATTGCTGAGGTTTTTTGTGTAAGAATAGATCCAGATATAAAAGTTGGCTCGGAGTTAATAAAAAGTTTATATTATTCATTATGGTTTCCTGGCTATTTTGGATTTAATTGGGATGCTCTAAATGATTGTTTGAATGATTTCCATTGGATGGATTGTAAAAAAATTGTTCTCATTCACAAACAGATTCCAGATTTGTCTTTTCATGAGGTGAAAATATATCTTGATATTCTCAATGATGCAGTTTTGTCTTGGGAAAATGATGATGCGCATGAATTTGAGGTGTATTTTAAGTTATCAGATAAAAAGCGTGTCGAAGAAATAATTAAAACTTGAAAGTAAACGGAGATGCTTGCACATATACTTTCACGGTAGAGTTTATATTATCTGATATTAATATCCATAGCGTAACAAATGTCTGAAATATGTTTGATTGCAAAGAAAACAGGAACGGAACTTATGATGAAAATTTATACAGGATTAAGGGTGTGATTTATGTTTGGTATTTTTCCAGAAAAAGAAGCTGTAAATGTTGAGGGTGAACTAGTTTTACCAGCGACAATAATAATAAACGACTATAAAGAATCTATGAATATCCCGTTGTCATATTGGACTGTGAATGATTATAAAATAAATTGGCTTATGTCTATTGAACAGGGAATTAAGAATAGAAAGCATGCGGCTTTAGCTGTCACTATGTATGAACCTGATAATACAAGTTTTATATTTACATGGGTTTTATATTTTTGTGGTGCTAATGTTTTTGTACAAAATAAAATATTATTTCTCGATGAATGCAATGCTTTTTCTGCTGAAGAAATAAATGAGTTCATAGAGCCTCGCATTACCCATAATGAAGATGGTATGAAAATCTCAGAATGGAGTACTGATATGGAAAGTGTTATCAAATTTTATGAGAGCCTAAAGAAGTAAACTATGCCAAATGGTGCTCATGCCGGAGATGCGAATGATCTGTCTCAGATAGCTTCAGGCTCGCAAAGTAAGATCGTTATGGAGAATCCGTATGGTTTCGAGCCTTTTAGTTCTGAAATTCAACGAGTATTAGCTACTGATGGTATGGTTTTGGTGACGGGAACCTGGAGTAATCCGGCAATAAGGAATATTGAAAAAATAGCCACAAAAAATGGATTTATATTAACCGAGACAAAATTTTTGCACAATTTAGGTTATACTCAGTCAGATGGCATAACATCAATTAATAATAAAACTGTAACTGAATATAGTTTCAAACGTAAATGAGAGGGTCAGTAATGAATTACAATATCAATATCACTGACGGGTATCCGGCTTTGCTTAACCTGGATAATACTTCTGGGTTGTATTCTTACTTTGCGATAGATCACCTGTGGTGAGACTGACAAAATCGTTGTGAGTGTAGAAAACCTTGAAATAAATGCTGATAAAGATCTTTGGTGTTGTCATGCCATTGCTGAAAATCCTGAAGGAGTCATTGCTAAACTTGCTGACAGGTATGATGGCGAGGATTCAGTAGCATCATTCTTATTGAGAAGGGCGAAAATAGTTGCTGAAGGGGATGTCACATATTGTGTATGTCTCGATAATGGGACAGAAAAAATTTATCACACTCTTTCCATATCTTTTTCTACTGGAAGTAAATATGTTTGGCTATCTGGAAAGAGTTTGGATTACACGGATTCCAATATAGGATTGTATATATTTTTCTCGGGTAGTTTAAGTCTTCAGTTCGAAGACCGAGATGTTCTATTGCAGATGCAAGATTTTAAAAGCACTTTCAATATGGAAGAGGTTAAAATAATTAATAAATCACAAAGGATATTCAATAAACAAAGAGATACGCTCATTGAACATGATGTCTTTAATAATATAAAATCGCCTTTCTTTGATTTCGATTTTCTTATGAGATATTTTGAGCATACAGAATATGTCAATATAGCATTGAGAGATTTTTCAGGGCGATCTTAGTTAGAGTGCACCTTTAAAAGGAAGTGTAAAATGGAGAGATATTTATTAGATATCACCGATAGTTATGAACGGTTTATCTGTATGAGCAGTGATGTCGGATTACGGCACTACATTACCTTTCCTGAAATATCTTCATGGGGGAATGAGCAATTTGTTATAACTCTAAAGAATATTGAAATAAATATGTCTGAAGATATTTGGTTTTCTCCAATTTTAAATCAGAATCCAAATAGCATAATAGCTTCATTGTTAAAAAAAGTGGATATTAGTGAGCCGGAGTGCATCTTAACTGTAGTATTAAAACGTGCAAGGGTCCTGATGGACAAAAGATGTGTCTTTATGTTGTTGGAAAAAGGAGGGGAAAAACATTATCACTCTGATGATTGTGGTTTTGATGTCGGTGATAAATACATTTTACTTGCTGGAAGAAGTGCAGATTACCATGATACCATGCTATGGTTAAGAATTATTGCTACAGGGAAATTATTCCTGGAATTCGATGAGTTTGATATAGTGGCTCAGTCCATCGAACTTAACAACAACATATCTATTGAGTCTGCGAAAGCATTAAATAAAGTACAGGAGTTATTTATAGATCTCAAAAAAAGAGATTTTAATGCGTTACATTTAAATGGTGTGCAAAGCCCTTTCCATGATCACTCATACTTTTTTCGTTATTTTAATTATAGCGAAAATAATAATATGGCGATTAAGCCTTATAATGCAAAAGAATAATTGGAAATAAAATTCCGTAATTAAAAAACAGCATTTAAACGTCTACAAAACTGTTGTTCATGAATCCAGGCGCAAAGCACTGGAACCTATGCAGCAACCGGTGAACGGTTTGGAATAATTGCCCTCGATGCGTGGGGCATAAAAGATGTCAGCAAACTGAGTGAGGAAGAGAAACAAACAGTGTCAGCACTGGCGACACTGGCGACACTGGCCTTGCTGACGGGCTGATGGGAGATAACAGTGCGAGTGTGATAGCTGCGGCACAAGCGGGTAAGACAACTGCTGAGAATAATGTTCTGAGTACCAACCAACTGAGTGGGTTTGCCGAGAGAGCCAGAATCTGCCAGGGAGCTAGTTGCGAAGCCGTTATTAGAGACATGATCACGCTCAATGCAGAGCAGCAGGTCGATATAGCAACCCTTTGCACAACGGCCCCGAAGCAATGCAAGGAGAAGTTTGGCTATCTGGTTGAGCAGTGGCCAGCATTCGACGCAATGATCAAACATATGGCTGCGGATGGCACGTTACCCGATGATTTCAGGGATGCTCTGACACCTATGTATGCCCAAGGCATTGAAGCCCAGGGCATTTTAGCGAATTCTGGCTGGACTGAACGGTTTGAAGCCATGGGGGCTAATAAGGAAGTTGCACAGGCCATGGCGGCGACTCTGCCATTATTAATTGGCGGGGCTAAAGGCGCTAGAGGTTCGAAAAACCCAACAACGGGTAATAGTTCGGCAACTCCTGAAGTTACAACCCCCGGGGGCGTTGGCGCAACGGTGAATTCTGCGAAGCCTGTATGGTTGCAGGATCTTCAGGCTGGTAATAAGTTTAACTTAGAGCAGTATAAAAATTATCCATACAAAGAACTGTATGTGAACAAACCCAACGGAAACGGTTATTATCGTCTAGATTCGTATAACCCAACTACAGGTGAGATAGTGTCACGTAAGTTCACACAATTTGCTGATATCAAAGAGGCGACGGCGACCAGTTACATTCGGGAAGCTGTGAATAAGTATCCTGTAGGCGCGACCATTGCTAAAGTCCTATCAAGTGGGGCATTGGCTGGTGATACGCTGCGTGGGACTAATATTTTAGAAGTTCCTCCTCAGGTAAAACCCATTCCACAAGCGGTTTTGAACGCAGCAGATAAGGCTGGAGTGGTAATACGTGATACAAATGGGAAAGTTTATCAATGAAGCAAGATGTGTTTTATTGTAAATCATGGTTTAGGGCAAAAAACAAACCAATAGATATATGGTTAGAAAAGAAAGCATATAAAAAACATATTGCTGGTGAGTCTTATACCGCACTCATTGGTTCAGATTCTACACCATCATGTTTTATTGAAGTAATGAAAAACAAAGGATGGGTTGGGGTAAGTTTTCTAAATGAAAACTTACAAGAGTATTTGCTATATAATTTTAAAATAATTGATGACGATCGTTTGTTTTTATCAATGGCTATTTATCGAGAGTTTGCTGAGCGTGATGGAGAAGGTGCAGGTATATTGAATGTGTTGCATGGTACAACATATATTTTTAACGAAGATGGTAGCACTGTAGTAAGAGAAGAACAGTTCCATCCCTATAAACTAGAAGAGAGTCAAACAATGGTCGATGTGGCAGGGAATTATGATACATTCCCCGATTTTGGTGAGTATGATTCTTTGATCCGAAAGGAAAGGTAAGAAATCGCTACTCTTTAAAAGAATCTCAAATTATTATGGAGGTTTTTACTATTATCCAGGTGGGCTTTCCCGGCTTGATAAATTACAGTTTTAACGTATGCATCTCTGCCCATTCTGAATCGCCATTGGTTTAACAGACACCTCAGTGTCATTTCAGATGACTTAAAGAGAGGTGTCTGTGAGCAGTAAACGTTACTCCGAAGAGTTTAAAGTTGAATCGATAAAGTCGGTTGTTGATCGCGGCTAAGCCATTGCACCTGTCTTGAAAGGATGTTTTTTAAAAGTATCTCCATAAGCAATACGTCAAAACGATCCCATCAGGTTTTGCTTTAGGTGAACATAGAGAAAAAATGAATGGTTTGCCTGCTCAGAGACTTTTTTCATTGGGCCTTCTGATAAAGCAACAGTATTCCAGAAAATATTTATGATTGGGAATGAATCCGAAAATTTATCACTATCATTTCCAAAAATGGAGTTAAGAAATAATGTTTATTGAAAGTAGTCCTGATGAATTAGAGCTTCTGGCTTTTTTTGAGAGTACCCCCTGTTTGCTTGGATAAAGATGCTGGTAGCTTTTTATATGAATATAGTGACGGCTATGGCTGTTGCGTTAAATTTTCATACAGTATCATTGCCGGTTGGATTCAATATAACCTTAGAAGTGGTCAGCACGAAAATGTCCACAGTTATATTGAGCGCGTGAGCTCATTTTCGATAAGGAATGACAAATCGGGAGAGTATTTATAAGTTGAAAGCCGCCATAGAGAATTTCTTACCAGAATAGAAGTGCGTATAAGGCCCCATGTGGTAGTCAACAGTAGTGTGCTAATTATGTAATTTGAAATAAGTCGCAATAAATAATGAGTAAACGTAAATACTGTTATGCCATGCAAGAGCGGAAAGCGAAACCAACATTATTAATGGTTCGAAAGTGTCTGGATTATCCCATGGCAATTCACTGACTCTTCAAATATATATTCCAGTCTTCAAGGGAGCTATCACTATATTTACTTACCAAATAAACAGCGAGAGACCAATAAGAGGGGGCTTTATAATACTCTGAGAGTGACCCTGACCCAAAATCCCTCTCTCTGCATTTCACCACCGCCACATCAGCAACACCGTTAAATGTACCTACTCTCCCCCGTCATTTTCCCTACACAGAACCGGCATACAGTAGCGCGATCTGTCATGAGGGAAACCACCAATGAAGCTTGTAAAACTCGCCGAAACCTGGATAGACCCCAGCGTGCGCATACGCGAATGCAAAATTGGCCAGCAGTGTGAAGTGTTGGCCAACAGCCTGATGGAGTACACCTCGCTGGGGGATTTCTCCTATCTGGGGGAATATTGCACCGTCGCCGATGCGCAGATCGGTAAATTTGTGGCGATTGCCAACAACGTGCGTATCGGCGCGCCCAATCATCCGATGGAACGCCCGTCCCAACATCGCATCACCTACTGCCCGGAGTATTACTCTGCCAGCGCCACGCGCGATCACGACTTTTTTGTGCGCCGCCGTGGCGACAGCGTCATCATTGGCAATGATGTTTGGATCGGCCATGCGGCCATTGTGTTGCCTGGCGTGACTGTGGGCGACGGCGCGGTGATTGCCGCCGGTGCGGTGGTGAGTAAAAATGTCCCTCCTTACACTATCGTCGGCGGTGTCCCGGCAAAAACGATCCGCTTGCGCTTCGCGCCGCACATCGGGCATCAGTTGCAGCAGATTGCCTGGTGGGACTGGCCGCTGGAAACCATCATCGAGCGGCTGGCTGATTTTCAGGATGAACGAATCGACGCATTTTGCGAGAAGTGGAGTAAGCCGTAACTGCGCTAGCGGTGCTCTCGTGCGCAGAGTGCGATCAATATTCCCGCCACTGCTGCGCCGCACAGCAGATGAAACACGGTTGACCACGCGGTTAAATCCGGCTTCGCGCCCAGCAGCACGGAAATGATCGCGAGCATCATCGCCCCGGCGATGTACTGGCTGGTAATCATCAGCGCACTGGCGCGACCCTGCTGGTGCGCTGGTACTGCCGTTAACCCCACGGCAAACATTGCTGGGTAAACCAGCCCGTGGCCAATACCGCTCAGCGCAATGCCGAGCATAAACGCGGGTTAGAGCGGCGCTTCCAGCGAAATGGCAAGCAGCCACAGGCCAAGCGCAGCGCTGGCAAATCCCGCCATCAGCACTTTTGCGCTGGCATAACGCGCCGTTAGCCGGGTGTAGAGCGCGTTGCCCGTGACAATCAGCAGCGCCAGCGGCGTGAACAGCAGCCCGGTGGTGACGGCATCCAGCTGTAATGTCTGTTGCCACAACAGTGTCATGGCGTAGAACTGGCTACCGACGCTCGCCATATAACAGGCGCTGCTCAGCCAGCCACTTTGCAAGCCAGGCAGGTTGCGCAAAGCATGCGATAACAGCGGCTGCGGGGCAACGCGTTCATGCAAAATAAACAGCAGCAACATCGCCGCCGCCAACCGGTTGGCGACAAAATCTGCTGCGCCCGTTTCGCCATAGCGCATTAACGCCCATACCAGCGCGCCGGCGGCCGTGCAGCCAACCAGCGCACCAATGCCGGAGCGCTGCGTTTCACTTTGCGGGATCAGATGTTGAAAATCGCGCTTCACCCACCACAGCGCCAGCAAACCTGGCGGCAGGTTGATAAAGAAGATTGCCCGCCAGCTTAGCGTTGTCAGTACGCCGCCGAGCGCCACGCCTGCCACCAGCCCGAATGCGCCAATCGCGCTCCAGATTGCCAGTGCGCGGTGGTGCGATTCACCGTGAAAGTGTTGCCCGATCAGCGCCAGCACAGCTGGTTGCAGCAGCGCGGCGGCGATGCCTTGCCCGGCGCGGGCAATCAGCAACAGTTCGCCACTGTGTGCCAGCCCGCCGAGGGTGGATGCCAGTAAAAACAGCGCCATACCAATGCTGAAAATGCGCCGTGCACCAAAGCGATCGCACAGGTTTCCGCCCAGCAACAGCAGCGCGGCGAAGGTCAGGCCGTATAGCGACACCACCCCCTGCATCGCGCTAAGCGAGAGTTGTAAATCATGCGCCAGCGTCGGCAGTGCAACGTAGACAATGGCGTAATCCAGCGCGATCAGCGCCTGGGCGATGCCGGGGGCCAGTAGCGCAACATAGCGCGTTGAAGTGCGCGCAGTCAGTGTGTTGAGTTGCGTCATGAGGTTTTCCTGTTAATCTGCGAAAGATGAATAGCATTCATGGTTATTCCCGTTGAATAACAGGCTACGCTTTGTTTTGTAGGTCAGGCAAAGTCATATTTTTCAGCAAAGGATGAGTTAAATTCAGCTATGCGTACACGCCGTTTACCGCCGCTTTCCGCTATTCGCGCTTTTGATGCCGTTGCCCGCCATGCCAGTTTTAAAGCGGCGGCGGAAGAGATTGGCGTGACGCCAACGGCAATCAGTCATCAGATCCGTGTGCTGGAAGCGTCTTTGAATCAACGGCTGTTTAACCGTTCGGCGCGCAGTGTCACGTTAACGGCTGCCGGAGAGATCCTGTTTCGCGCGTCGGGAAATATGTTTGCCACGCTACGCGAAGCGGTGGACGCCATCGACAGCGCCAGTCAGCCGGGAGCTTTGACCTTAAGCACCACCTCCAACTTCCTGACCAACTGGCTGGTACCGCGCCTTCCTTCGCTGCATCAACAGCATCCTGAACTGGAGCTGCGTCTGCACAGCAGCACCGACTTGGTGGATGTGCGCGGTGCAATGGCAGACTGCGCGATCCGTTACAGCATGCAGGCCGACGACACGCTGGATAACACGTTGTTGTATCGCGATCGCTTTGTATTGGTTGCCAGCCCGCAACTTGCGCTGAAGCGCCCGCAAGATCTGGTGGGTTTAACGCTGTTTCATATCGAAAACCGCCATGTCCCGACGCCGGAACCGGACTGGCAGCACTGGCAAGCGGCGTTTGGCCCGGCAGGTTTATCGGTGCAATCCGGTATTCGATTTGACGATGAGACGCACGCGATTCAGGCGGCGATAGCCGGACAGGGCGTGCTGCTCGCCAGCGAGTTACTGATCCAGAATGCGTTGGCACAGAAGCTGTTGCGCATCGCGTTGCCCGGCAAATTACCCGGCGGGAATTATTACTTTGTGACCAGCCGCGAGAAAGCGGAGCGGCAAGATGTGCAGCAGTTTAAACAGTGGTTGCTGGGGGAGTTTGCTGCCCTGAGCATTTCGGCAGAACGCTAAATGAATGCTGTAAACACCTATAAAAAAGCCAGGTTTCCCTGGCTTTCGCTTATTTAATTACTGGAAAACTCAGTTAAACCGGCGAGCGATATCCGCGACACGTTGGCCGAATTTCACTGCGGTATCCAGATCGCCAGAGGCGATTTGGTCTGCGCCCGCGTCGGATGGAGACTGCACCAGCAGACCAACGGAGCCGCCGAGGTTGTTGATGTCCTGGCGCGTCGCGGCCAGTGTGTTAGCGGGCAGCAGACCGAGGCTTACCCAGATGCCGCCGTGCTGTGAGGCCAGTGTTTGCAGGTATTGCAGCGACACTTGTTTGTCGCCGTTCAGGCTGGCGCTGTTGCTAAAACCGGCGAAAACTTTGTCCTGCCAGGCGCGGGTGAACCATGCTTTTGAGCTGGCGTCGGCGAATTTTTTAAATTGCCACGGCACGCTGCCCATATAGGTTGGTGCGCCGAAAATGATCGCTTTTGCGTCATTCAGCAGCTGCCAGTCGCTCTCCTGAATATCGCCGTTGTTATCAATGACGATAAGCTGTGCGTTAGCGCCTTCGGCCACTTTTTCCGCCACCGCTTTGGTATGGCCGTAGCCGGAATAATAGATCACAACAGTAGACATAGTTTTCCCCTATCGAAGAGAGATGTCGTGCAAACCAATTTGCACGATCGCCATTATTTTTCTTTCCCGGCAAACAGGGTGTATTTCCCCGCGCCCAGAAACATAATGCTTAAACCACCCAGGAAATAGAGCGCTTCGCTTTCCAGGCCCCATGCGCCAACATCGGTCAGGGTAAAGAATTTCCCCATGCCGACCAGCAACGTGGCGACCAGAATATTGAAGGCGTAAATAAATGCCGCCTGGCGAGTAAACAGACCAATAATAATCAGCACTGGCGTAATGATTTCGCCAATGAATACGCCGTAAGCAATAAAGCCTGGCAAGCCCTGCGCCATCAACATGCCGGAAATCCAGCCGATGCCATGTTGCACTTTAGCCACGCCGTGGAACAGCATCAGCACACCAAATGTCAGGCGTAACAGCAGCTTGCCAAATTCCGGGTGTGTGGTGAGACTGAGAAATGCATTGTTCAGCCGAGTAATCATCCTTTTATCCCTTAACTATTTCGCAGGAGACCTTTTGCCATTTCTGGCACCTTGGTATCAAATAGAAACTTAGGCTTTGAGTTATACACATCCCGTTCCGGTTGCGGAAGAAGGCACCCAAAGGGCACTACGTTTCCTCAAGGAAACCTACTACGAGAGTTTGTCGTTATGATTAAGCCGTCCATTCCTTACGATATCTACGATAACCGCTGCCCGACGCGCGATATGCTGGCGCGACTGGCGGACAAATGGGCGCTGCTGGTGCTGGCGCGGCTGGAAAATGGCCCAGTGCGCTTTAATGGCCTGAAACGCGATATCCGCATGATCACCCAAAAGGTGTTAACCCAGACGCTGCGCAAACTTGAGCGTGACGGCATTATCGCCCGTCAGGTGTTTTACACCGTGCCGGTGTCGGTAGAGTACAGCCTGACGCCGCTTGGACGCACGCTGACAGAAACCGTTTCCGTGCTAACGCACTGGGTGGAGCACAATATGGATGCGGTGGTGGCCGCGCAGATGGCGTATGACGAGGCGAAGCAGGCCAAAGTAAAAGAACCCACCGCGTAGGGTGGGTTCCTGGGGCTTATTGCAGATGGGTACGCAGTTCGTGAGCGGCCTGCGATAACGCGGTGCGCACAGTTGGTTCTTCACTCAACGCGTTTAGCAGACCGTAGTCGTGGATCATGCCGTTATAGCGGGTGACCGTCACCGGCACGCCTGCGGCATCCAGCTTACGACCAAACGCTTCACCTTCATCGCGCAGCACATCCAGCTCGGCGGTTTGAATCAGCGTTGGCGGCAGGCCTTTCAACTGTGCGCTGCTGGCTTCCAGCGGGGAAGCGAGGATGTTGCGGCGGTCGCTCTCTTTGGTGGTGTAGTTGTCCCAGAACCATTTCATCATGTTTTTGCTGAGGAAATAGCCGTTGGAAAACTGGTTATAGGAGCCGGTTTCAAAGCGCGCATCGGTGACCGGCCAGAACATCACCTGATAACGAATCGCAGGTGTGTGGCGCTCTTTGGCCTGCAAGGCAACGGCGGCGACCATATTGCCGCCCACGCTGTTACCGGCCAGCGCCAGGCGTGAACCATCAACGCCAATCTCTTTGCCGTGCTCGGCAACCCAGCGGGTCGCTTCATACGCCTGATTAATCGCCACCGGAAAGTGCGCTTCCGGCGATGGCGTGTAGTTGACAAACACCGCCGCCGCGCCGGATCCATTCACCAGATCGCGCACCAAACGTTCATGAGTTGGGTAGTCGCCCAGCACCCAGCCACCACCGTGGAAAAACATAAACACCGGCAAGGTTCCGGTTGCGCCTTGTGGTTTAACGATGGTCAGTTTCAGCGGCTGGCCGTTAACGGTGATAGTTTTTTCCGAGACATCGGCTGGCGGCAGTTTCGCGCCCTGCTGTGCGACAATCAGCACCTGGCGGGCATCGTGCGGGGAAAGTTGTTCAATCGGTTTACCGCCGCTGCTGTTCAGCGCGGAAAGAAATTTTGCTACACCCGTTGTCGGTATTGGCGCATCGGCGGCCCAGGCGGTGGAAACGCTGGAGGCAACTAAACTCATGGCAATCAGTAATGAACGTGACATCTTATCTCCCTTGCGATTGTATCGCGCGCTATTTAGTTGGTTATGTTAGAGGCCGTTGTGTTCGGCTGTGAGGTGTAATTTAAATAGTGCGCTATTTGATTGCAAGCTAAATTTATAAAATTAATGTGCAACTACGTTTTACTGATTGATTTTATAAAGATTAAATTTGCAGGCAGACCCGTGTAAGACGTTGAGGATCGCCCGCCTGCCTGTAAAGTACCAAAGATGAGGATTTCACGGATCCGGTAAAAAGAGGATAATAACTGCCTGTTTTTCCTTAAATAAAATTTTAATGAATCTTCAGCGTTTTATTACGGAATATGACGAATCACTCAGCGGTGAATTGAATATTGACCCTCTTGGTCAATTGATTGTCTGGTCCTCTTTCGGGCAGCAGATTTTTCGCAACCGTATTAGTTCCGTAGCCAATGATGTTCGTCACTACACACTCAATCTGCTTCACCATTATGTTATTCGCAGCGTTCTCAGTGATGATAAAACGCAGCTCGGCGACGCATTACAAAAAATCTATGGCGGCAAAAAGGATGTGAAACTGACGCACGCCTGTTTGATTTTCTTAGAGAATATTTACACCTTGTCGATGTGCGATAGCCAGAGCAAAAAAGGTGTCGTCACCACCGGCGTGCTGGGCATCGTTAAAGCCCGCGATAAATTCGCGGAATTTGAAAATAACCCACGGCTTATTTTCGGCCACGGATCGGACAGCCAACTGCTGACCCAGCAATTATTTCTCGGCACCAACGGGCGTTATAAAACGCCGATGATGAATATGCATTTCTTCAATCAAAAATATCATTATCAGTTGGCAGAAGGCATATCCGCATGGCAACAGGCCGGGCACTTTATTTTACAAACACCGCAGCTAAAAACGCTTTTTCGCCTGTTATGCGCCTGTCTGAAAACGCAGCTTGGCGTGCGGCTTCAGCAAGGGCTCACGCTGCGCTTTGCCGATATTGATAACAAAATTACCCGCGCGTATGTGCAGGCATTTCGCTCGGCGCAATATGTTGGCCGTTACGCCAAAGATTTCTGGCTGGCGATGACCCGTTTACGCGAAGGCGCTTCCGGCGCGCTGTATACCGCCCTTGAACAGGCGCCGAAAAAGTTGCCTGCGGCAGATATTTATCACCAGGCGCTGCGTCTTAGCCATAACGACGCCGATCGCCAGTTGTTGCGCCATATCGTGCATGTTGAACCTTATCTGGCGGCGATTGATCTGTTATTTGCCGGGATATTGCAGCGTAAAAAACAGACATTAGAGGATATTCGCCAGTTCTGGGCGCAGCGCGGGCTGGACGATGAAACGCTGCCGAAACGAGCTGAACAGGTGATAAACGATAAGACGCTGCTGCCCGCGCTTTCCGGCACGGCGCATACCCGCCTTGAACGTTTGCTGAATGTCGCACAAGCCCCTTCTGTTGCTGCGCAAACTATTGAATTACTGAAATATCATGAATACGTGATGCAAAGCCGCGGGCAGTTACCGTGGATAACGCTTACTGGTGAAACGCTAACGTTGCAGGTTCCTGTGCGCACACTGCGCGCCGATCGCCAGAATGACGGCTGGGTTAACGATTATTACATCTCGCAGTTCCGCCATATGCTGCAAGGATTGTGGGGAGTCGAACAGTGAAACTCATCAGCGAATTTAAAGCGCAACTGGCCACGCTTGGCGAGATAAAACGGGTCTGGCTGACCAGCTTTAATATCAATATTGGTTTTATCGAAACGCACCTGCTGCCGGCAGTGCTGGACATGGAAGAGCCGCCAAAAAACCGCAGCGAATTTGAACGCCTGCAATTCGATCTCACCCGCAAAAAGATCGATTTCCGCATCTACTGCGACAAGCGTCTGATAACCCAGGAGCAGCACAAGCGCACGTCGATCACCATTCTGCCGGTTTCCGTGCGCCAAATTGCTCCGCATCTGGATGCCCAAAAAAGCCTTTTTCACCCCAAAGTGATTTATCTCGAGGATGTGCACGGCAATATGATCCTGGGCGCGGGCAGCGCGAACCTGACGCTCAGCGGCTGGGGGCGCAACCAGGAGGCGGTGGATTTTCGCCGTGTCAGCACCAACAAGCAGTATCAGCAGATTAAGTCCTTTTTTACGCAGGTAGACCCGAACATGGCTGTCGACGACGCGTTCCCGGTGCGGCGGAAATTTTCCCATGACGATCCTGACTGGGATTTTATTCATTCCCTTTCCGGTAAAACGCTGCTGAAAGCGCTGGCGAACGGCGACACCATCAAAAAGCTCTCCGTCTGGTCGCCTTACCTGGCGGCAGATTTAGCGGGTTTTATCGGCTCTTTATCCCATGCTTTTGGTAACCCGGCGCTGCGCGTCGATCTGGTGCCCGATCTGGCGCACGGGCGGTTTCTGCGCACGCCAGGCGGGGAAGGTACGGATGCATTGCGCCAATCCGGTCAGTTACGCCTGTGTAAAAACCCGATGGAGCGTGACGAGCGCTCAGAACTCACCCACGCCAAAGTTTGGCTGGCGACGGGGAAAAGCTCAGCAACGCTGGCGATCGGCTCGTGGAATTTCACCGCGCCGGGCTGTAGCTGCGTCAACGTGGATAACACAGACGAGACGCACTGGAACATCGAAGCGGGTATTGTGCATCGCGTCTCGCCGAAAACAAAAATCGTCGGCGCGGTGCTGGATGAAAAGGCATTCGCTTACGCCAGCGCCGAGTTGCTGGAAGCCGAGGGTTTGCACGTTCCCGATCAGTTACCCTTTGATTTACAGGTGCAATTTGACTGGCGCTCGGGCAAATACACCGTATCCGGCGAATGGTTTGACGGCAAATCCACCGCGCAATATGCGCTTCGCTTGCCGGGTATCACGCAGGTGATTCCGCTGGGCTGGCGTGGTAACTCACTGATTGCGCTGCGCGATCTCGTCGCCGATCAGCCGGATGAGGTGTTAACCCAGCACTTTTACACCGTCACCCGCCCCGGCGAGGCGGACTGGCAAGGCGTTATTCACGAAGTGGGGCAGGCGTTTCGCCGGGTGAACGGTTTCGACACGCTGCACGATCTTCTCAATAGCTATATCAGTGATGTCGATCCGCAGGACAACGACGCGGTGCAACTGCGTGAAACGCTGCGCGATGGCGATTCGGCAGAAGATGCGCCGCCGGAGGAAAAGCCGCCGATACAGACCAGCGCCACCAGCTATTTCCGCCTTTTCTACGCGCTGGAAAAACGCCGCGAACAACTCGAAACCCTGAACGATGATGCTTCGCTGCACTACTGGTTGTTCACGTGCCCTGGCTGTTTGCTCGAGCTGGTGGAGAAAGTGCGCGAAAACCTCGCCGCGCAACCGGGAACGCTGTTTGGCTGGTTTATGGCTAACGAGGTGCAAAGCCTCTGCCAACTGGCGAAAAAACGCTACCGCAAAAAGAGCCTCGCCGCCCACGCGTGGCCGAAACTTGTCATCGACATTCCGCCATTACCGGTAAAGGGAAAACAGCGCCAGCAGTACCTCGACGCGATAAAGCAAAGGTGTGGATATGAAGCCTGATAACTGGAAAGCCATTACCCCGCAGGCGGTGGCGGAAAAGATGAGTTTTGACGCGTCGCAAGACGACTGGCAATACAATGCCCAGGAAGCTTCTATGGCCGCACGTCAGGCCGAAGGTGTCGCCGGGCTGTGGAATATCCTCGCAAAACGCCAGCTGGCGCTACTTGCTGATGAAGTGGGGATGGGCAAAACCTACCAGGCGATTGGCGTGGTGCTCCAGCTCTGGCATAAAAAGCCCGACGCGAAAATCCTTATCCTCGCGCCCAATAAAGACATTTGCCTGCACTGGAAACGGGAATACAAAACCTTTTTGCAACATCACTATCGCGCTAAAAATCCGAAGATTTGCAATGCCCAAAGGGAGCCGGTACATGAGGCGCGCATTTTCACAAGGCTCGCCGAGCTTCAAGCGGATCTCCGCGAATCGCGGGGGAATTTTTACCTGACCACCATCCACTCGCTCAGTGGGCTTGTCCCGGTGGAGGAGAAAAATAGCAGCAATATGCAAGCATGCGCGGCGCGTGAAGCCGGGAAAATCCATGCGCAAATTAAAGCGATGCTGGGCGAGCAGGGGTTTGATCTCATCATCATTGATGAGGCGCACTACTTCCGTAACCGCGATGGCAAATCCCAGCGCGCGGCGGCGGCGAAGCGCTTTTTTGGCGAGGACGATAACCGCTTAGGGCAACGAACGTTGTTACTCACCGCGACGCCGAATCACTCTTCATCACGCAACGTTGCCGATATTTTGCGTTACTTCCTCGACCCGGAAGCGATTAGCCCCGACGGCGATGCGAAAACGCTGTTAAAAACCTTTGCCATTCGCCGCTTGCGGCAGATGCAGGGCAAAGGCGTGACCAACAATAAATATAACTACCGCCATGAGCAGGCGACGGCGGCGGATTTTACCGACAACCCGGATGCGGAGCTCTTTTTCGCCCTCTACCAGCGCGAGCTGGTAAAGACGCTGGGCGCGAAAGGTGAGCGCCGCCAGTTCCAGTATGGCTATCTCGAAGGGTTTGAATCGACGGGCATTGTGGCGAAAGAGGACAACGAAAGCGGTGAAGAGAATTCGGACGATATGGCGAGAGACGCCTTTCACCAGGCGCCGGACTCCCGCTTGCTGGCGGAGCTGACGCAAGCGTTTCAGGATATCTACCACCGCTTTCCGGATCACCCGAAATATGGCGCACTGGTCAAGCAGTGTGTGCCCGAACAATGGTTTACTGCGCCACGCCCGCTGTATCGCGATAAACATCTGGTGTTTGTGCGTCGCATCCCCTCGGTGCGAGAAATTACTCAGCGCATCAACGCCGAATATGACGAACTGATGGCGCGGGAGATGATCTCTGCGTGGGGCGTTGAATCTGCGGATGAGACGCTAAAAGCATGGCGCAAAAGCGGCTGGTCGCGTAAGTATTTCAATCGCTTAACCCAGGCGGCGCATGTGTTGCAAGAGGCGTCCGAGTTCCTGGATGACGAAGCCGAGAGTAACGAAGACGAGGAGAGCAACGAGCGCAAGCAAAGTGAGCTGAAGCTCTCATCGAAAATCGCCGATCTGTTTGTGGTGAAAAGAAGCGGTGAGAAGCGAACCGACTGCACCAACGTCAGCCAGCGTTTTCGTCGGGCTGAAAGCCTGTTTTCCCTGTTTCTGGAGCCTGCGGCGGATTATCGCTGTGCGCAATATGCCACCTATTACCGGCTCACCGATCGCCAGCGCGATAACTTTGGCGATGCGGCGCGCGACGTTCGCCTGCAAATGTGGCCTGCTGCGCAGCGTCTTGCGCGTAGCGAAAAGGTGCAAGAGAACCGTTATGAGCAACCGCTGCAAACGGCCTGGGGGATGATGTTTCCGCTGCTGCCCGCGCATTGCCAGCAGCAACTCCGTGACTGGCAGGCAAGCAATCCGGCGATTGTGGAAAACCTCGCTAACTACCTGAAAACGGGCTACGTCTTCGCCAGCCCGGTGATGATGGAACTCTACTGCTGGTTTATCCGCTTTAGCCGCCAGAGCACCACTTCGGATGTGCAAAAGCGTTACCGCGATTTTACCGCCAGCATTGCCGCTAAACTGCCGGGATCGTTACTGCTGCGCTATTTTATCAATGGCATTGAAACCTTCGAGGCGATGTGTGAAAAAATCACCGATCACCCGTTGGCCGACTGGGAAACGCCGTGGCGGGAACTGACCAACCTCTCAAGCCCGGCGTGGTACGCCAGCGGTCAAACCGATAACCGGCAACGCTTGATCCTCGGGTTCAACAGCCCCTTTTATCCCAACGTGCTGGTGGCAACGTCTGTGTTCCAGGAAGGGGTGAACCTGCATTTGCAGTGCAACCAGGTGCATCACTACGGGATTGCCTGGACACCGGGCGACAACGAGCAGCGCGTGGGACGCGTCGATCGGCTGTTTGGTCGCGTCAACCACCTGTTAAAAGAGCACGGGACGACGGAACTGCGCATTCACTATCCTTACCTCGCGCAGTCGCTGGATCAGGATCAGCTCGCCGCATTCATCCAGCACAAACGGAATTTTGAAGCGAAGCTCGATGCCTGCGACTTTGATCAATTCAGCCGGGATATCAATCTCAACGATGAAACCGGCGGTTGGGAGGCGGCGCTGCGCAAACCTCAGGCCGACCTTAAACCGGTCGATCCTTATCCGGCTGAATTTGCCGGGGCAACAGACCCGGCAAAGTAACTAAGCTTCGACTGGATCAGGCTCTGTCGGCCCAGGCGGGCATTGACGTCAGGTAGCGAACGGCGCGTTTACGCGCTTCTTCGTTACCGACGTGCTGCCAGGAATCCAGATACTGCGCAAGGCCGGAAACGGCCTCGTCCCAGGATTTCAACTGGCCTTCGCTGTCGGTACACCAGACACAATATTTATCGTTGGGGCCACGGGACTCCGGTGCGGATAGCGGCATTCCGCAGGAGTGGCAGTGGGGTTCAGGGTGAGACATGATGTGCTCCTTGTCAGTGAGTTGAACGATAAATATACAGAAACGCCTGGCGGGAAACTGTTCATCCGCTCATAAAGCCAGATTGTTTTCATGGTTATTGTGGGCGGCATGTTGTTTTACACTTTTCGTTCACTTCGCAGGGAGGATGGCATGGCAGATTACTGGTGGAAGGATCTTCGCGATCGCAATGAGAGCTGGCAGGGGCTGGAGCTGATAGTGCGTGAAGGCGATGGTCAGGCGATGGAAATACTCAGCGGGCACAACGGACGCATGGCGTTGCAGGTTAATGGTAAGACGCTGTTTTGGGCCACCATGCTGAACGATCATTCGGGTGTCTGGCTGGTGTTCAACGCTGAACATCCTTGCCAGGAATTGTTGTTGCCAGCAATCTCATCGGCCGATGTGGAAAGCGCCAAACGCGCGGGCGAAGATAACTGGACAAGCCACTGGTGCCGCTATTTTGCCCGCCAGTTGATGGACGCGCCAACCCCGCTGCTGGCACCGCGCCGCTGGTTGCTGCGCCCGATGGAGCAGGTCAAACCTACTGCGCCGTATGTCCTCAATAAACCGCTACCGTTTGAGCAGTGGCAATTCCATACACCTGCCAGCAGCGCGCAAATCAGCGTCAACTGGTCGCTGTGGAGTGAGGATTTTCCCGATCTGCAAAACCCGGAGAAGGTCACGTTTGTCGACTGGTGGTGGAACGGTCACCTGCTGCTGGCGCGTTACCCGGTGGATCCTCTCAGCGGGCGCGTGAAATGGTGGCGCAAGAAGTGCCGCGAGGGCGAGTTGCCGCCGATTCTGGTGTGGTTTATTGCCGGGCTGGCGTCGTTTGTGATCCTCGACGGACACGATCGTTTGCAGGCGGCGCTGGCGGAAGGTATTCAACCGCAATTTCTGGTGCTCAGCGAGCTTAGTGAACACAGCTATACCCCCAATGAAGAGACGCGGGAGCGGGTGCTGCATTCGCTGGCTCTCCAGCAGGAGAAGTGCAAAAAAACCGGTGCCAATATTGATGCAATGAACCAGTCGCTGCTGAACCTGTATGACACCCGTTATCTTTACGCCCCGACGCACAGCCGCGCGGTGCTGGGCGATGGCAAAAGCTGGGAACGCGACGTCACCGATTATTTGCAGCGCCATCAGTTGGATGGATATCTGGCAAAGATACTTTCGCGGGAAGAGTAAGGAGAGAGCGCCAGCCGTTGCCGTATTTTCAAGCGCTGGCGTGTGAGTAAATGCTCACTGGGGCTGGTTCACTGGTTTTGCCGATTGCGCTGGCTAATCTGTTTATCCCGGTGGGTTTTATACCCGACGCATTTTTGCGACAAACCTATCACGCAAACGCGCGAGCCTCTTTGCTGGCGTTTAGATAATACTGGAAAGGCAAAGGGAATCATCGCTAAAAAGGAGAATTACCCCGCGTCCTTGCGGGGCTGAATGGCTTATTTCACGGCTTGCAGCGCCGTTTTCTCGACGTATGGCTTCATCAAGGTATCGGCTTCTTTCTGCGCCGCTTCAGCGGCGGCTTCCGGGGTGACTTTCTCATCGTTCACCACCGCAGCGAGTTGGTTTTCCATCGCTTTACGCACCGCGACCGTTTCGTAAGTGGAGTACCACGGATGGGCATATTGCAACTGCTCCAGCGCGATCGCCGCCCGCGGATCCTGTTTCAGATAGTCCTTCATTTCTGCCGTGTCGTAAGCAGCTTTACGCGGTGAGAAGTAACCGGTGAAGCGGCTCCAGGCACCGTTCACTTCCGGGCTGACGAGATAAGTCAGGAACTGATAAGCCGCTTTTTTCTGTGCATCGTTGATGCCCTTAAAGCTCACCAGGCTGGCACCGCCAATCGGCACGGCGCGCTGCTCCTGGGCGGGCATCATCGCCACACCCAGCTCGAAATCTTTGGTGTTCTCACGCATAAAGCCCAGCGCGCCGGTGCTCAGCATCGCCATGCCCAGTTTGCCAGAGAAGAACGCGGCGCTGATCTGCTTGGAGTTCAGCACGCCGGAGGGCATCACTTTGTCTTTGTAAATCAAATCCTGCCAGAAGCGCAGCGCGCCGATGGTGGTTGGCGCGTTGTAATAGACTTCGCCGGGATAGTTTTCGTTGAAGTAGTTACCGCCGTTGGCGCGCACCAGCGAAGAGAAAATCCAGCCGCCGTAATCGTCGTTGGTCGATGGCAGCATAATGCCCCACTGGCCTTTGCTCTGGTCGGTGAGTTTTTTCGCGTCGTCGAGCAGCTCTTTCCAGTTCTGCGGCGGCTGTTTGATGCCCGCCTGGTCGAACATCGTTTTATTGTAGTAAAGGATCGGCGTCGAGTTGTGGAACGGAATGGCATACGTCACGCCCATTACCTGCGCGTTTTTGTGCATGGCAGGCCAGAACGCGGTTTGCAGGAAATCTCCCGCTTTTTTGTCGCCATATTTGAACAGCTCGTCCATCGGCAGGATTTCATCTTTCAGCGCCAGGTCGGTGGTGAAGTTGGCGGACATGATCACCAGTGCAGGCGGCTGGCCCGCTTTCTGTGCGGATTCGGCTTTCATTTTGGTGGTGTCATAACTGCCGGTGAAAATCCCGCGCACTTCCACCTCTTTTTGTGAGTCGTTAAACGCTTTGATGACGCGCGTCATCTCCATTGTCAGTTTACCGTCCACCGGGGCCGGAAACATGAAATCAATCTTCTCCTGCGCCATCGCAGTGCCGCTAATGGCAAGGGTGATGGCGTAAGTAAGCACTCGCAGCGTCTTTGGCAGAGGCTTATGCATGGTCTTTCTCCTGGTGTAAGTTAAGCAAGGTTTGCGCATCAAAAAGGTGGCTATCAAGGGGTGAAAAACCGACGCGGAGAGTGTCCCCTTTGTTGGGCACATCGCCTCTGTGACGGCGGATATAACGCAGGTTGCCAATGGGCGTGCTGATGTGCAGCTGGTAGTCCGCGCCCATCAGTTCCCGCTGAATGACGCTGGCGGGCAGTACCACCTGGCCGGTTTCCGGCGTATCGGTAATGTGTTCCGGACGAATGCCCAACCACACGTCGGTGGCATTGCGCGCATGGGTCGGTAACGGCAGGTGTTGCTCATCCAACAGCACGTTGCCATTGGCGCACGGTAGCGATAACAAATTCATCGCCGGAGAGCCGATAAACCCGGCGACAAACAGGTTCGCCGGGTGCGCATACAAGTGCTCCGGGCGGCCCACTTGCTGCACGTGGCCACCATTCATCACCACAATGCGATCGGCCATCGACATGGCTTCGGTCTGATCGTGGGTGACATAAATGGTGCTGGTTTTGAGCTGCTGGTGCATCGCCATAATGCTGTCGCGCACCTCAGTACGCAGGCGCGCATCAAGGTTGGAGAGCGGCTCGTCCATTAAAAACAGCTTCGGGTTACGCACAATGGCGCGCGCCATTGCCACGCGCTGGCGCTGGCCGCCGGAGAGTTTTGCCGGTTTTCTTTCCAGTAGCGCGTCGAGTTGTAACATCTGCGCCACGTGGTCGAGGCGCGGCTGCCAGCTGGCTTTCTCTTCGTGGCGTACTTTCATGCCGAAGGTGATGTTGTCGCGTACGGAAAGGTGCGGAAATAACGCATAGTTCTGGAAGATCATCGCGAAATTGCGCTCGCGCGGTGAACGCGTGGTGATGTCATCGCTGTCGAGCAGTATCACGCCGTCGCTGACGTTCTCCAGCCCGGCAATCAGCCGCAGCAGCGTACTTTTACCACAGCCGGAAGGGCCAACCAGCACCACAAATTCACCGTCGTGGATATCCAGTGACAGGGCGTTGAGCGCCGGTTTGCCATCGAACTGTTTGCTTATGTTTTGCAGTCTTAACATGGGCTTAACGCTCATCCACCGGGCAACTGATGCTTTCGTTGTATAACCACGGGCCCGCGTAATGCGACAGCGGATGCAGGTAGCTAACCCACTGTTCGCCAATCTGGCGATGCATCAGGCATGACGGCGGTGACATGTCGTAGTACGGGCGCGTATCTTCGTGGCAGTACGGCACCTGGTGCACCGTCGCCGGGATAGTGGCAATCGTCGCCTGGCGATACTGTGTCATGGTCAGGCTGTGGTTGTGACCGCAGAAAATGCGCGTTAGCGCCGGGAAGCGTTCCACCAGTTTTAGCAACAGATGACCATTTTCGCAGGCGATGCGATCCATCTGCGCGTTACCGAGCGGCAGCGGCGGGTGGTGCATAAATATCGCGGTCGGTTTGTCTTTGCTGTTGCTAAGCTGCGCTTCCAGCCAGCTCAGCGTGTCGTTGGTCAGCCAGCCTTTCGATTCCCCGGCAAGGCTTGAATCAATGAACAGCAGGCGAGTGGCGAAGTCATCAATCGCATAACGCATGTTCTGCGGATCGTTGCCCAGATGCGGGCACAGCGGGTGTAAGTATTCAAGGAAGTGGGCTTTATCGTCGTGGTTGCCAGGAATGACAAACAACGGATAGTCGAGGCTGCCGAGGATCTGGCGCGCCACGCGGTACTCTTCCGGGCGACCGCAGTTAACAATATCGCCGCTTAGCACGACCGCATCCGGGCGTTCACGCAGCGCGTTAAGCTGACACACGACATCGGCATTCCCGGCGTTGATATCAATAAAGCCGTACAGCTTCTCGTTCTGGCTGCGAAAATGGGTATCTGAAATTTGCGCTAAAAACATCACTCAACTCCTTATTTAATCCCGGAAAAGCCAAAGCTCCGGAGAAACTGCTTTTGAAAAGCGATAAACGCGACCATCAGCGGCAGGCAGACCATCAACGTCCCGGCACTGATCATGCCCCACTGGCCGCCGGATTCCGCGCCCATGGCGAATGACACCAGCCCGACTGTCAGCACCTGTTTGTCCGGGTCGTTGAGCATCATCAGCGGCCATAAATACTCGTTCCAGTGGTAGGTAATGCTGACGGTGGCGAAGGCCAGCACCGACGGCCACGACATTGGCAACATCACGCGAAACAGCACCTGCCACCAGCGGCAACCTTCCATCAGCGCCGCTTCTTCGATCTCTTTCGGAATTGCGAGAAATGCCTGACGCATCAGGAACACGCCGAACGCCGAAGTGAAGTAGGGCATCATCACGCCGGTCAACGTGTTGAGCAGGCCGAAGGTTTTGAGCGTCAGCATGTTGGGGATCATCATCACCACCGGCATGATCATCAGTTGCACCAGGAACAGGATGAACAGCGTTTTCTTGCCGCGAAATTCGTGGCAGGCAAAGACGTAACCGGCGGTAGTGATGGTGAAAAGCTGTACGAAGAAAGTGCCGAAGGCGAAAATGAGCGTGTTGGCGTACAGGTTCAGCCAGTTGGCGCTGTCCCACGCGTCGCGGAAGTTATCCAGCGTGAGCGGGAAGCGCGGCAGAATCGACGCCATCCCTTCACCAAAAGTGGTGGCGCTAAAAGCAGACGAAAGCATCCAGATAAACGGGCTTACCCACAGCAGCGCCAGGCAAACCATCAGCACCGCCAGGGTCAACGGGCGGGAGTGACGCAGACGCAACCACAACGGGCGCGGTATGGACGTGCTGCGGTTAATGGCAGGGGAAACATCAACGCTCATAATGCGCTCCTCTTTCCAGCAGTTTCAGGTTGACCAGCGAGAAGACGAACAGCCCGACCAGGGTAAGAAAGGTGGCCGCGGAGGCTTTGCCCAGATCGTGGGTATCCCAGGCGAGGTTTTGAATGTAATAGAGCAGCACAGTGGTGGCGTTGTCCGGGCCGCCGCGCGTCATCACCGCCACATGGTCGATCTGGGTAATGGAGTAGATAAGCGCGGTGGTTACGACAAAACTGATGGTCGGGCGCAGCAGCGGCAGCGTCACCTTGAAGAACACCTGTGTGGCGGTTGCGCCTTCCATCACCGCCGCTTCGCGCGTCGACGCGGGAATACCCTGCAAGCCGGCAAGAAAGAACAACATGTAATAGCCCGCGAATTTCCAGACGCCAATCAGCGCCAGCGCAAACAGCGCGCTGTTGCTGCGGCCCAGCCAGTTGTTGTTCATCGGGCCAAAGAGTTGCGCCAGGTAATGATCGAGCATGCCGAGGCCAGGCATAAAGATAAACAGCCACAGCGCGGCGGCACTGACCATCGGGATTATCATCGGAAAGAAAAAGGCGGTGCGCAGCCAGCGGTTAATGCGGTGGTTTTCCCACAATGCCACTGCCAGCAGCAGCGCCAGCGTGACGCCCGGGATCACCGTCAGCAGGAGATAAACCAGGTTATTGAACAGCGATTGCCAGAACACGCTGTCATCCAGCAGACGGGCGAAATTTCCCAGCCCGACATATGGCGCATCCTGGCTCGCCATACGGGTGTCGAACAAACTGTCGTACACCGAGCGTAATAGTGGAAAGTAAGTAAACAGCGCCAGAAACAGCAGTGAAGGCGACAGAATCAGCCAGGGAAGCCAGTATTTTCTCATAAGTGCCTGAAAGCGAATTTACGGGGTTCGAAAGCCAGAGAGTCTGTGAAAAAAATGCTGCAATAGGATGGCGCGCAAATGACTGTTTAGTGAACAGGTGTTCACCGTGAGGCGCTGGCAGGAAATTGGGGCATTACGGATAAAAAAGCCCCGCGTCCTGCGGGGCAAATTTCTCGCCTTTCACGAGGCGATCAGAAATCCATTTTGACGGTGAACTGCACTTCGCGCGGATCGCCAATCTGGTTGCCCAGGTTGTTGGTAGCAATCGACGAGGTGTAGTAGGTCTTGTCGAAGATATTTTTCAGGTTTACCTGCAACGTTACCGGGTATTGCTGCTTCATTTTGTAAGCGGCGAACGCGTCGGCAACCGCGTAGCCCGGCAGGTAATAATCCGCGCCGTTGGTCGCTGAGCGGCGGCTAACGCCGTGACCGCCGCCGCCGAGGGTTAACGTATTACCGGCAAAGACGTTATGAATGTCGTATGTCAGGAACAGAGAGCCGGTGTGGCGCGGCACGTTCGGCAGTGGTTTACCCGCATAATCGGGATCTTCCAGCACTTTTGCCGCGGTGTAGCTGTAGCTGGCAATCACGTTCATGTTCGGCGTCAATGAACCGGCGAGATCCATCTCCACACCTTGTGATCGCACGCGTCCGGCGGTTTTTGCCACGGTGTCGTCGCCGACGATTTCGTTATACAGCACGTTACGTTTGTGAATATCAAATGCCGTAATATTGGCGGTAACGCCGCCGAAAAGGTCGAATTTCGCGCCCACTTCGTAAGATGTAGAGGTTTCCGGCGGTAAGTCGCCGATATAACTGGCGATAGACGATTGCGGCATAAAGGCTTTCGCCACATTACCGAAAAGAGAAACCGATGGCGTGAGTTTGTAGACCAGGCCAAATTTCGGTGTCCATTTTTCGTCGCTGCTATCGGTGTTGACGTTAAACGGGCGGCCTTTCCCGGCGTACTGGGTATAATACTGGTAACGCATCCCGGCAACGGCGATCCATTTATCGGTCAGGTATAACGCGTCCTGCGCATAAACCGAGTAGCTTTCCTGCTTGATGGTTTGATCGCTGTCGGAGGCGGAGACGGAAGTACACTTGCTGGCATTGCCATAACGTGGGTTGTAAATATTGAAATCTTTGACGTTTTTACAGCGGATCATGTCAGTACGCAGCAGATCGTAATATTCATACGAAACGCCGGTTAGGATCTCATTATAAAAACCGCCAATGTTTACATTACCCTGCAAGTCAGCACGCGTGGTGTGCATGTGCTGCGTGGAACCTTGCGTTGCATCCACACGGCGCGTCAGGTTGCCGGTGGCGGCATCGTAAGCCATCACGCGTGACTGGTTATCGCTGTATTTATCCTGGCTGAAGCCGTACTCCACTTTCCCGGTCCATTCACTGTTAAAGCGGTATTCGGCGTTTAACTGCGCGATGTCAGATTCGCCGTCGGTAATGTTAAATGGCTCATCGAAGCGGGTTTTTCTGTCGACATTTACCGGCTGTTTGGTGGTGAGATCGAAGATTGTGCCGCGATCGAATGGTGTCTGGTAATCGCGGTGGGAGTAGAGCACGTTAACGGTGGCGTTATCACCAAACCACGTCAGCGACGGTGAAATAAAGGTGCTTTTTTCTTTGCCAAAATTACGCCAGTAATCTTCATGTTGATACTCGCCAATCAGGCGATACGCCAGCCGGGTGCCTTCAATCGGGCCGGTGACATCAAACTGACCCGTTCCGCCACCAAAGCTTGAGGATGTGGCAGAAACGGAACCACCAAATTGGGTTTCCGGGCGTTTCGTGACCACATTGATAAGCCCGCCGGGATCGAGAATGCCGTACAGCGTGGACGCCGGGCCTTTCAGCACTTCAACGCGCGACACGTCGGCATTAAAGCTGCGCGGCACCACCGTGCGCAGACCGTTGGTCATGATTGAGCCGTCGCGGTTGGCACCAAATCCCCGGCGCACGAACGCATCCTGCGTGCCGCCGAGCGTGTTGGTTTGTACCACGTTGCTGACGTTATACAGCGCTTCATCAAGGCTGGTGGCGTGCTGATCTTCCAGTACTTTATCGCTCACCGTGTTGACCACCTGCGGAATATCCAGCAGCGGCATGGATGTCAGCGTTGCGGTGGAAGAGCTGATCGGCTGGTAGCCGGATGTCGCCTGTTTATCGGCGGAAGAGGCACCCGCCAGCACGGTGATGGTATCACCATCTTTGCTTTGTTCCGGCTTGTCTGCCGCGTGTGTGAACGGTGTGAAAGCCGACCCTAAAAAGAGCGCAGAAAACAGCGCGCGCCCTTTCAGCCCGGAAATACAACGAGTTAACTCAGCCATTTAATCTACTTTTCCCGAAAGACCCTGAACAACGCAGGAGTGAACGTTTTTATCTTTAATTGCCCGATTGCGCGACTCTACCCGTTGGCTGCAATTTTCAGCGTCGGATATGTAATTGAGAATCATTCAATCATGAGGCTTTGTAGTAGTAAACGGAAAATGAAAGAAATTTGCTACAGCGGATTCAGGCTTAAAAAGTGACTCGGTAAGCTGCGAGGAATTCTGGTTAATTGTTTGAAAATGAATAATTTATTTTAACTTCTTGTTAGGGTGTTTTTTTGTAGTGACACAAAATAAAGGGTTGTTGGTTTCGCTTGCAGTGGCACTTGACTACTACAGCGGCAAACGGCAATATCGAAAAGAGAATGAGATTTATTTTTGTTTGATGGTTTAGTGCGCGGCTATTTTCATGAGCGTGCGGCGCAGGAGTCAACATGCCACAGCAAGTGGAAAATCAAGCCGAAGGGCAAGGGATCGTGCTGGAAAGCCTGTCGGCGGGTTACCACAGCAAGGTGATTGTCGACAACATTACGCTTTCGATCCCGCCAGAGAAAATGACCGTGCTGGTCGGTGCTAACGGCTCCGGTAAATCCACGCTGCTCGGCACTATCGCCCGTATGCTCAAACCGCTGGGCGGCAGCGTGCTGCTGGATGGCAAAGCCATTCATCAACAACCCACCAAAGCGATTTCCCGCCAGTTAGGTATTTTGCCGCAATCGCCGATTGTGCCGGAAGGGCTCACCGTCTTTGAACTGGTGTCGCGCGGGCGTTTTCCGTGGCAGAGCTTTATGCGCCAGTGGTCGGAAGAGGATGAACAGGCGGTAATTGACGCACTGAATCTGACCGGCACCGCTGAATTCGCTCACCAGACGGTAGACAGCCTCTCTGGTGGCCAGCGTCAACGCTGCTGGATAGCAATGGCGCTGGCGCAGCAAACGCCGGTGATCCTGCTTGATGAACCGACAACTTTTCTCGATCTGCGCTACCAGGTGGAGATCCTTGAACTGCTGCATTCACTGACCCGCGATCACGGCCGCACCGTGGTGGTGGTGTTGCACGATCTTAATTTCGCTGTTAACTACGGCGACACGCTGGTGTTCCTCAAGCACGGGCGCTTACAAGGTGTGATTCACGAAGGTGAGGCCTGCACGTCGGAAATGATTAAAAGCGTGTTTGATGTTGACGTGCAGATGTCGATTAACCCGCTGACCGGAAAACCCTTTTTTATGCCGTTTCGGAAACCGGGTGGAACGGGCGCATGAGTAGCATGGTCCTCTCTGCCCGCTGTCGTGCCGGGCGCGTTGGTATGGCCTCGCTTGTACTGGTGTTATTAGTGCTGGCGGCATCTGTCGCGCATCTCGGCCTTGGCGCGCGCTATATCGCACCGCCGACGGTCATCCACGCGCTGCTGGATTTCGATCCGCGTAACTTCGATCACCGCGTCATTATCAGCCTGCGTTTGCTGCGCCTGGTGGCGGCGCTGTTCACCGGCGCGGCGCTCGGCGTGGCCGGAGCATTGTTGCAATCGGTCATCCGCAACCCCTTAGGTGAGCCGCATATTCTGGGGTTGAATTCCGGTGCCGCGCTGGCGGTCGTGGCTTGCACAGCGCTCGGCATTCGCCTCGGCGATGGCGCATTCAGCCGTCCGTTGATTGCCGCAGGCGGCGCGGCGCTGCTCTTTTCGCTGGTGATGGCGCTTTCATCTGCAGGGCGTTCGGGTTTTACGCCGATGAAAGTGACGCTGTGCGGCGTGGCAGTCTCGACGTTTGCTTCTTCAATCACCGCCGCGATCCTGATCCTTGATGAGCAAACGCTGCTCAGTATGCGCACCTGGCTGGCGGGCGATCTTGCAGGGTTGAGCTGGGCGCAGATCCAGCATGCGGCGATGGCTGCCGTTATCGGTTTTGCGATGGCGTTGTGGCTCGCTCCGGCGCTGAACATGCTGACGCTGGGCGACAACATGGCGCGGGGTTTAGGTGTGTCGCTGATGCGAACGCGCGTGTTGTCACTGGTCGCAATTGCACTGCTGTGCGGTGCGGCGGTGTCGGTCGCCGGGCCGATTGGTTTTATTGGCCTGGTGGTGCCGCATGTGGTGCGCCGTCTCGCCGGGGATGATTTACGTGTTGTTGTGCCACTCTCGGCTTTGGGCGGCTCGCTGTTGTTACTGGTGGCGGATATTGCCGCCCGCATGCTGCTGGCGCCGCAGGAACTGGCCACCGGCGTGATGACCGCGCTGGTGGGTGCGCCACTGTTTATTGCGCTGGCGGCGAGGTTTTTCAAATGAGCGACCTGTTGCCGCGCGCAGGATTACGCCGTTTGCGGGTGGGTGGTTTTTCCCGCCTGCTGCGCCCGCATGCACTGATGTGGATTATGGCCCTCGCGCTGCTGGCGCTGGCGTTACTGCTGACGGGCGTGACACAGGGTTCGTTGCCGGTTCCGGCATCTTCTATTGGCCGCGCGTTATTTTTGCCACAGGTGCTGAGCGCCGATCAGCAGTACGTGGTGTGGGACATTCGCCTGCCGCGCGTGCTGATGGCGCTAATGTGCGGGGCGATGCTGGGGATGGCGGGCGCGGCGATGCAGTCGATAACCCGCAACGGGCTGGCGGATCCCGGCTTAATTGGTGTGAAAGAGGGCGCGAGCGTGGTGGTGCTCACGCTGGTGCTGTGCTTTCCGGCCGTCGGCTTAGTCTGGCGACCGCTGGCCGGTATGGCAGGGGGATTGTTTGCCGCCGGGTTGGTGATGGCGCTGGCGCGGGATGTGTCCCGTCCACGCTTTGTGCTGCTTGGTATTGGTGTTTCCTGGACCTTCGCCGCCGGGATCGGCGTGTTTATGACCACGGCTGATGTGCGCGATGTGCAGACCGCGATGATGTGGCTGGCAGGCAGCCTGCATGTTGCCACCTGGCCGTTGCTGATGGTGGCGCTGTGCTGGGCGGTTCCGGCAACGTTGATTTTGCTGGTAACCGCGCGCGCGGCGGATGTCGCGTTGCTCGGTAACCAGGCCGCGACCGGGTTGGGCGTGCGCCTTGCGCGCCTTGAGCTGCTGCGCTTTATCGCGCCAGTGTTGCTGACTGCCGCCAGCGTTTCCTGCGTGGGCAGTATCGGTTTTGTCGGCCTGATTGCTCCGCATATGGCGCGCTTTCTGCTGCGCGGTGGCCAGCGGGCGCTGCTGTGGGGAAGCGCAATGCTGGGCGGATTGCTGGTGTTGCTGGCGGATTCGCTTGGACGGCTGGCCTTTGCGCCACTGCAAATTCCCGCCGGGATTGTTATCTCGCTGATTGGCGGGCCGTTTTTCTTGCTGCTGCTGTGGCAGCGGCGCGATCGTTTATAACCCTTAAAGGTCTTGTATGCGCTTACTTTTTTCGCTGCTGGTGCTGGTTGGTCTGAGTGCCAGCGCCGCAGAACCGACCCAAGTTTTCACCGATGATCTCGGGCGCGTGGTGACGGTGCCATTGCACCCGAAACGCATTGTGTCGTTGCACGATCTCGATATCACTATTCCGTTGATTGAGCTAGGCGTACCGCCGGTCGCCAGCCACGGGCGTACGCGCCCGGACGGCACCCATGTGCTGCGCTCCAGTGGCATGTTGACCGGTGTCGATTTTGACAATTCAGCGATTAAATTTATTGGTTCAGCGGATATCGACATTGAAGCGGTGGCGGCGGCAAAACCGGATTTGATCATCACCGAGCCCAGCCGCAACACGCCGGTTGAACAGTTAGAGAAAATTGCGCCGACCGTGAGCATCGATCATCTGGAGGGCGGTGCGCCGGAGATTTACCGCAAGCTGGCGCAATTAACGGGGACGCAGGCGCGCTTTGCGATCCTTGAGCGCCGTTATCACGAGCAGATCGCCGCACTGAAAAAAACCATTGATACCAGCAAGATAACCGTGTCGGTCATTCAGGCTAACAATGGCAAGATTAATGTGTTGCACAGTTACCACTCGCTGGGGCGCGTGCTGCGCGATGCCGGTTTCCGTTTTCCGCCACTTATCGACAGCATCCCTGACGGCGGGCGCATCGACGTCAGCGCCGAGCGGTTGCCGGAACTGGATGCCGATTTCGTTTTTGCCACCTGGCGCGGCGATACCGGCGGTAAACCGCAGGATGAAATGGCGGCCATGGATGCGGTGATGCCGGGCTGGTGTGATTTCCTCACGGCCTGCCGCAGCGGGCATTACGTGCTGATTTCGCGCGAAGAGGCGATCTCCAATTCGTTTGCCTCGCTGAGCCTGATGGTGGCGCAGGTGCAGTCGCAAATTGCTGGTCGACCTTTATCGGCAGCCAAATAAGGGCGCACGATGCTGAACCCAAAAAAAGCGAAAAATCGCGTGGATGTGTATGGAGAGCGCTTTCGGGCGCGGGCGCATACGTTGTCGTCGCGATTGCAGGTTGTGGCGCGTTATATCAATGAAAACCGTGAAGTGGTGCTGGAGCATACGGCGATTGAGATAGCCAGGGCGACGCAAACCTCCGATGCCACGGTGGTGCGCGCGATTCAGGCGCTGGGTTTCGCCGGGCTTCGTGATTTGAAGCAGACGCTCGAGCACTGGTTCGGCCCGTCTGTCTCCTCGGCGGAAAAGATGAGCACCACGGTGAATGCGCTCTCTTGCGACGTCAATTCGGGCATTGATTTCGTGCTCGAAGGGCACCAGCACACCTGCGAAATCCTCTCCGCGCCGGATAACCGCTACGCGATTGCCCAGGCGGTCGCGCTGCTGATTGAGGCGCGGCAGGTGGCGATTTTCGGCATTGGCGCATCGGGGATTCTGGCAGAGTATGCCGCGCGGTTGTTCAGCCGCATCGGGTTACCCGCCTCCCCCCTCAACCGTACCGGGATTGCGCTGTCTGAACAGCTTATCAATTTGCAACGCGGCGATGTGCTGATCATGATGGCGCAGAAATCGGCGCACCGGGAAGGGCTGACCACGCTGAAAGAGACGCGGCGATTGGGCATCCCGGTGATTTTGTTGACCAACGCTGTCGATTCGCGTTTTAGCCAGCAAGCGGATGTAGTTATCCATGTCCCGCGCGGCGGCGAGAAGGGTAAGATCCCGCTGCACGGCACCGTGCTGCTGTGTCTGGAGATGATCATCTTGTCGGTCGCGTCAGCGACGTCGCAGCGGGCAATTAAAACGGTGAAACGCATTAATGAGTTTCACCGTGGGTTAAAACCGGGCGGGAAGAAGGGTTAAGAGATAAACATCAGCGGTGATACGCCAAAACGTTTGGCTAACTTCTTAATATGGTTGAGGTTAAGCTGGCGCTCGCCGTTGAGGACTCTGGATACCATCGATTTGCTGCCAATTTCCTCCTGAAAATCAGACGTCGTCAGTTGGTGCTGATCCATCAGTGTTCTGAGCACCGCAAGTCCTGTCGGCATCGCCGCCATCTCTTCACGCAAGGCGATAATTTCCGGTTGGTTATTTTCGTAAGCACTAATTTTCGCACAAACGATATCTACCAGCGGGCTATCGGGATTGTCCATTAACAGCTGTTCTACCAGTTCCAGCGCATCCTGATAGTCTTTCTCCGTCGGATGTTCTCCCAGCAGCGGGACCGCAGCGATGAGCGCATGGGTGGCTTTTAATGCATCAGCGACGATCATTTTTTCTTCCCCTTAGTACGATGCTGTTCGGTAAAACGGTCGTATTCCTTATGTGTGAAGATATGGCGCACATAAAACTTTTGGCTTTCGAAAAAGATCAGTGCCACAACCCTTAAATTATTATTCGCAATATCAATAATGTAATGCTTACTCAGATATTTGAAGTTATCCAGTGTGGGATACAACTTCTTGAGATCCTCTGGCGTTGGGCAATACGCTTTTTCGATGGTTTTCGCCAGAGTGAGTAGCGCAACTTTGTGTTGAGGGAAGCGTAAGACTGCTTCCTGAATCGCCTTCAATGATATTAAGTGCATTCCTTTACCTTGTGCGTCCGTTGCCAATAAGTCAACAATACGGTGTTGGTTGCCATTTAGTCAACGATTTTATGCACTTCTAGCGATGACGCCGCCCATACAAATGAATCACCAGCGCGGCGCTGTAAGCCATCACAATCGCGAGGCTCATTTTCCACATCGCTTCACCGCCGATGCCCGACAGCGGTGTGGCGATGCCGCCGAAGACAAACATCAGCATGCCCAGCAGCGCCGAGGCCGTACCGGAGTCGCGCGCTTCTACGCTGTTCATGGCTGCCGATCCGGCGAGGGTCAAAATCCCGCTGTTCAGCGCGACGGTGAAAAACAGCCCCACCAGCGCCAGCGTCATCATGCCGCTTAACGCAAAAAAGGCGGTGAGCAGCGCACTCATCACCGCCAGCACTAACCCGATGTTGAGCAGTTTCTGCCCGTCAATATGCCGCGCCAGGCGGGCAAAAATCAGTGCGGAAATAATCAAGCCAATCCCGTTGAAGCCAAACAGCAGGCTGAATTGCATTGCTGTAAGCCCATATTCGTTTTGCAGCACGAACGAGGATGAGCCGATATACGAAAACAGCCCTGCCAGCATAAACGCCTGGATAAAGCAGTACATGGAAAACGGCTTGTTCTTCAGCACGGTAATGGAGGTTTTCAGCAGCGAGCCGCCGCTGTTTTTCTCCTGCAATGTCTCTTTCAACACCAGCATGGCAGAAAGCAGCAATACCACACCGATTGCCGCCATTGTCCAGAACAGTGCCCGCCAGTGCAGGGTAGAGGTGATATACCCGCCGAGCACCGGTGAGACGATGGGCGCAATGCCGTTAATGGTCATCAGCAGGGCGAAAAATTGAGTCAGCAGCGTGCCGTGGTATTTGTCGCGCGCGATGGCACGGGATAGCACCGAGCCGCCCGCGCCAGCAATCCCCTGGATAAAACGCCAGAAAATCAGCCAGTAGATATCCTGCGTGGTGGCGCACAGCACTGAGGAAACGATAAACAGCAGCAGCGACAACAGCAGCGGGCGTTTGCGTCCCATCCGGTCGCTGAGTGGCCCGAAAAACAGCTGCCCCAACCCTAAGCCGATAAGCGAGGCAGTGAGTGAAAGTTGAATCAACGGGGTTGATGTGCCCAACTGTTGGCTGATGTCCGGCAGCGCGGGCAGGTAAAGATCGGTACAAATCGGCCCCATGGCCGTGAGCATGCCCAGCACAATGGCAAAAGCGGGAGAGATCCGTGACATAACTGCTCCGAAAACGCGCCGGATAGCCCGGCGCAAAAGTATTAGCGAACGCCGCCGCCCAGCGATTGCCAGAGCGTTATGCGGTTTTGCAGATCGGTTTGTTGTAGCGAAATCAGCGATGTTTTCGCCGTCCACAGTGCACGCTGCGCGGTTAACACCGACAAATAATCACCGGTTCCGGTGCTGTACTGGCGCTGGGCGATATCCAGCGCTTTCTGCTCGGCGGCGACATATTCACGCTGCGCGTCGAGTTGCTCGTTGAGTGTTTCGCGCCGCGCCAGCGCATCGGCAACATCTTTAAACGCGCTCTGAATGGTTTTTTCGTAGGTCGCGATCAGCCCTTTTTTCTGTGCTTCCGCGTAGCGCAACTGCGCGACATTTTTACCCCCGGCAAACAGCGGTAGCGAAATCGACGGCGCGAAAGACCACACTTGCAAGCCGTGGCTAAACAAAGAGGAGAGCGAGTCGCTGCCCACCCCGGCACTGGCGGTCAGCGAAATGGTCGGGAAGAAGTTCGCCCGCGCCGCGCCGATATTGGCGTTCGCGCTTTTCAGGTTATGTTCCGCTTCCTGAATATCCGGGCGGCGCAGCAGCACGGTAGAGGAAACGCCCGCTGGCGTTAGCGTAATACTGTTGTCGGCCAGACTCCCCAGCGTACCCGGTAGCAGCGACTCAGGCACCGTGTCGCCCGCCAGTAAATTGAGCGCGTTTTTATCCTGCGCCACCTGTGTTTGATAGCTGGCGACGCTGGCGCGCGCCTGCTGGAACACCGCCATGGCATCGGCGGTGTCACCGGCCGCCGCCACGCCGATCTGCTGTTTGCGTTTGACAATGTTTAGCGAGTTTTGCGCGCTCTCCATTGTCTGCTTCGCAAGTTCAAGGTTGCTGTTATCCGCTGCCAGCGTCACCCAGGCGGTGGTAATTTCCGCCACCATGCTCAAACGCGTGTTCTGCGCGGTGTATTCGCTGGCAAGCCAGGTTTCACGCTCTGCGCGAGTCAGGCTTTGGTTACGGCCAAACAGATCCAGCTCGAAGCTGGAGACCGCGCCATCGGCTTCGGCGCTGCTGGTTAAGCCGCTGGCGACGGTGCGGCTGCGCGTGCTGCTGAGCTCAGCATTCAGCGTCGGGAACAGCGCGGAGCGGTCTTCGGCATACAACGCACGTGCGGCATCGATGTCGGCAATCGCTTTTTGCACATCGCGGTTATGGGTCAGCGCATTGCTCACCACCTGTTTCAGGCGGTTGTCATTAACAATCTGCTGCCAGTCAGCAGCCACGGCTTTGGCCTGGCCCTGCGCTCCCGGTAACGACGCGGGAATGGGTGCCTGCGGGCGCTCGTAAGTCGGGTCGAGAGAGACACAACCGGCGCTCAGCAGGGCGAGGAAAAGAACACTTATACGCAACATGATTACTCCTGACGTGCGCGTTTACCGGTGAACAGTTTTTTCACCAGCACAAAGAACAGGGGAACAAAGAAGATGGCCAGTAGCGTCGCGGTGAGCGTCCCGCCGATGATCCCGGTGCCGATAGCGATGCGGCTGTTCGCACCTGCGCCAGTGGCGACGGCCAGCGGTGTGACCCCGGCGATAAATGCCAGTGACGTCATCATGATCGGGCGCAAGCGAGTCCGGGCTGCACGCAATGCGGCACGCGGCAAAGAGCTGCCCTGGTGTACCGCCGCTTCGGCGAACTCGACAATCAGAATGGCGTTTTTCGACGACAGGCCAATGGTGGTCAGCAGCGCGACCTGGAAGTAAACGTCGTTACTCAACCCGCGCATCCATGCCGCCAGCGCCGCGCCCAGCAAACCGAGCGGGATAACCAGGATCACCGAAATTGGCACAGACCAGCTTTCATACAGCGCCGCAAGGCACAGGAACACCACCATGATTGAAATGGCGTACAGACTCATGGCCTGGCCGCTGGCGAGTTTCTCCTGCAATGACAAGCCGCTCCACGCCCAGGTTGTCCCGGCAGGTAAGGTGTTCGCGAGGTTTTCCATTTTGGTCATCGCCACGCCGGAGCTGAAGCCGCTGGCATTCTCGCCCTGGATCTCGTAAGCCGCAGAACCGTTATAACGCACCAGCGTTTCCGGGCCGTATTCCCAATGGGTAGAGGCGAAGGCAGAGAACGGTGTCATGTCGTTATTGCTGCCGCGCACAAACCATTTATTCAGATCCGAAGGCGACGAGCGGGAATCGCTTTCACCCTGGATATAGACCTTTTTCACGCGTCCGCGATCGATAAAGTCATTGACGTAGGTACCGCCCCAGGCGCTGGAGAGCGTGTTGCTGACATCGCTCAGCGAAAGCCCCAACGCCACGGCTTTGTTGCTGTCGATATCAACCTGCAATTGCGGTGTTTCCGGCAGCGCGTTGGCGCGCACAGCGGTGAGTTCGCTGCTCTGCCTGGCGTTCGACAACAGCTGGTTACGCAGTTTCAGCAACTGGTCGCGGTCGGTGCTGCCGCTGGCAAGCAATTCGAAGGTGAAGCCGTTGCTTTGGCCGAGGCCGTCCACCGAAGGCGGCGTCATGGCGAAGATGCTGGCGTCGCGGATGCTGCTTAACTCGCGGCTGGCGCGTTGTGCAATCGCCTGAGCGGTATTTTCCTCGCCTTTACGTTGTGACCAGTTTTTCAGCGACACGAAAGCCATCCCGGCGTTCTGCCCGCTGCCGCTAAAGCTAAAACCGGTCACGGTGAAGATAGCCTCGGTGTTGGCTTTTTCCGTGTTGAGGAACCAGTTCGTTACTTTGTTAGCAACCGCGTCGGTACGTGTGGCGGTCGCCCCGGCAGGCAGGGTGAACTGCACCATGATTTCGCCCTGGTCTTCTGTCGGCAGGAAACTGCCAGGCAGTCGCCACATCACAAACGCCATGGCTGCGCAAAGCACGGCGTAAGTCCCGATAACGGTGACATTGCGGCGCAGCACGCGTAACACGCCATGCTGATACTTGTGCTCGGTGTTGGTGTAAAAGCGGTTAAACGCGCCGAAGAAGCCTTTTTTATGCGGCGTGCTGTGTTGCATTATCGAGCCGCAGAGCGCCGGGGTTAAAGTCAGTGCTACCACTACCGACAACGCCATTGCCGAGATAATGGTGACGGAGAACTGGCGATAAATCACGCCGGTGGAACCGCCGAAAAATGCCATCGGCAGGAAGACGGCGGAGAGCACCAGTGCGATAGCGATCAGCGCACCGGAGATTTCGCCCATCGATTTGATGGTCGCTTCGCGGGCGGGCAGGCCTTCGTCGCGCATGATGCGCTCGACGTTCTCCACCACCACAATGGCGTCATCCACCAGCAGGCCGATTGCCAGCACCATGGCAAACAGCGTCAGCGTGTTTATCGAGTAGCCAAACAGCGACAGCACGCCAAATGTCCCCAGCAACACCACCGGCACCGCCAGCGCCGGGATCAGCGTCGCGCGGAGATTTTGCAAAAACAGGTACATCACGCAGACCACCAGAATGATGGCTTCAATCAGCGTTTGCACCACGTCTTCAATCGAGATCTTAATAAATTCGGTGCTGTCTTTCGGGTATGCCACATCGTAACCCTGCGGCATGCTGTGGCGGTACTCGGCGATTTTATCTTTCACCCGTGTTGCGGTCTCCAGCGCGTTCGCGCCGGGTGCCAACATCACCGCCAGACCCGCCGCCGGGTGGCCGTTCAGCTTTGCCGACGCGACATAATCTTCACTGCCCATTTCAACGCGTGCGACATCTTTCACCCGTACGACAGCACCGTTGCTCTCGCTTTTGATGATAATGTCCTGGAACTGCGCCACGGTTTGCAGGCGCGACTGGGCACGCACCGTTGCGGTGAGTTGCTGCTGGCCGGAAGAGGGCAGCGCACCGATTTTACCGGCAGAAACCTGCACGTTTTGCGCTTCAATCGCGGTCTGTACATCGGACGGCATCAGCGAGTACGAGGCGAGTTTGTCAGGATCCATCCAGATACGCATTGCGTATTCCGCGCCGAATACCTGCAAACTCCCGACACCGTTCACACGCGCCAGCGGATCTTGCATGTTACTGACCAGCCAGTCGGCGATGTCGGAACTGGTGGCGCGGTCGGTTTTATCGTACAGCCCCATGATCAGCAGGAAGTTACTCTGGGATTTCACCACCGTCACGCCGGATTGGGTGACTTCTGTCGGTAAGCGGGACTCCGCCTGCTGCACTTTGTTTTGCACCTGCACCTGCGCGGTATCCGGGTCGGTGCCTTGCTCAAAGGTGACGGTAATATCCACCTGGCCATCGGAGCTGCTGGTGGAGGTGAAATAGAGCAGGTTATCCAGCCCGGTAAGTTGCTGCTCAATCACCTGGGTAACGCTGTTTTCCAGCGTCTGCGCCGAGGCGCCGGTATAGGTCGCGCTGATTTTTATCGCAGGTGGCGCAACATCCGGATACTGCGCCACCGGCAAGGTGCGGATCGCCAGAATACCGGCCATCATGATGAGGATCGCGATTACCCAGGCAAAAACCGGGCGGCGCACAAAGAAGCTGGAGAACATCAGGCTTTTCCTCCGTTGTCTTGCGAGATTTCAACGGCTTTCACGGCGGATCCTGCGGCGACTTTATCGGTACCTTCGACGATCAGTTTGTCGCCGTTTTCCAGACCTTTCAGGACTAACCATTTATCGCCATAGGTATCGCCGGTTTCGATATTGCGCTGCTCAACCTGATTCTGCGCATTGACCACCAGCGCAGTGGCATTGCCTTTCGCATCGCGTGTGATGCCTTGCTGCGGCGCGAGGATCGCGTTTGCCATCACCCCTTCTTCCACACGGGCGCGCACAAACATCCCCGGCAACAGTTGCTGATGCGGATTCGGGAACACCGCGCGCAGCGTAACGGAGCCGGTGGACTCATCAACCGCTACTTCGGTGAGCGCCAGTCGGCCTTTTTCGCTGTAGGTGCTGCCATCTTCCAGCGTCAGCGTGACGGCGAGCGTATTGCTGTCGCTGGCCAGTGCTTGTTGGCGCAGGCGCAGCAGATCCACACTTGAACGGGTGAGATCGACATACATGGTGTCGAGCCCGCGCACGGTTGCCAGCGCCGTGGTCTGTTCCGCCGTGACCAGCGCGCCAGGCGTGACGGATGAGATGCCAATGCGTCCACTGATCGGTGAGGTGACAGTGGTCCAGTTCAGGTTGATGCGCGCGCTTTCCAGCGCCGCTTTCTTCGCGCTAACACTGGCTTTGTCCTGCGCGCAGGTGGATTGTGCATCCTCTGCGTCCTGGCGCGAGACACCGTCTTCTTTCACCAGTTGCGCGTAACGGGTGGCTTTCTGGCAATCGGACGTCACCAGCGCTTGCGCCTGTTTCAGCGCGGCGTCGGCTTCATCAAACGCGGCGCGGTAGCTGGAAGGATCGATCTGGTAAAGCGCCTGCCCGGCCTTTACCGTATCGCCTTCCGTAAACAAGAGTTTTTGAATGATGCCGCCAACTTGCGGTCGCACCTCCGCGGAAAGTGACGCGGCGGTACGCCCGGTTAACATGCTGGTCACGGCGAGCGGCTGGCTTTTCAGGGTGACGACGCCAACTTGCTGGGTTGGGTGTTGTGCAGGTGGCGTGGCGTTATCGCATCCAACCAGCGCGAATGCGGCCATTAACGTTGTTGTTATTAACTTCATGACTATTTTCCTGGCATGAGCGAAGCCTGCCCGTTTTTAAAACAGGATAAGAAGCAGGCGAGTTAGCGCTTATTTCCTAAGGGTTAGAAATAAGCGCGGATTAATATTTGTAGGGTTATTTATTTGGCAGGAATATCATCGTGATAATTTCCTGGTACAGCTGTTTTAACTGCGCCGGATCGCATTTTTGCGGTGTTAAACGGCGCAATGTCGCACCTTCCATCAGGCCTGCCAACAGTTCCACGCAGCAGCGCACATGCTCGGCGCTTAAATGTGGATGTCGGCTTTGCATATGATTGCAGGCATTGTTAAACATGCGGGCGTCGGCTTCGACCATCATCGCCTGAACCTGCGGGTTGCGCGTCGCTTCGGCGGACATCTCCAGCATTAACGCGTCGTCATCCGGGCTAAGCGTTTGCCGCCAGGCCAGCACTTCCGGCAGGTGCGTGGTTTCAGCTTTGTTTTCCATTTCTGCGATGCGGTAGTCGATGATACGGCGAACAATCTCCTCAATAATGGCGTCTTTACTGCTGAAGTAGCGGTAGATCTGCCCGACGCTCAACTGGGCTTCCAGGGCGATTTGCGACATGCTGGCGGCGTGAAAACCGCTCACGCGAAAACGCCGACGGGCGGCGGCGATAATCTCATCTTTACGCTGCTGATGGCGTTGTTCCTGCGCGGTTTTCGGCGGCATCGGTAACCCTCGGCTGATTGATTTTGAGAATGATCGTTCTCAACTGCGGATAGATTAAACGAAGTTATGTTTTTCGCGTAAGCATTTCCTGCGTAAATTATTGCAATTTACAAAAATTGACATTATGAAGAAATAATGAAAAAGAGTGGAGAATTGCAGCGAGAAATAATAGCGGAGAGATTTGATATTAATTTGAAGACATTGTGATAGGTTGCAAATATATAAAACCGGTGCCGCTTATTGGCACCGGTTATTTTTTTGCGTTTATTCTTTTCTCTGCTGATGAATAGCCAGCCCACTTTCGCCCGGTGCAATGTCAGGGCGCAGCGTCAGTGACGGGATAGTGTAATCCCCGCCGTTTTGCTGGCGAAACGGCAGCGGTGGCGTCTGCCATAACGTATCCAGCCGCTGTGCCAGTGTTTCACAGTGTGTAGCAAATCGCGCCTCATCAACGCGGCTGGTGCGGTAAATCACCAGTGGCGGCAGCACCTCAAAACCCGGGTAAAACAGCATGCCATGCTGGATCGGGAAAAGAATATCGTCGATAGGTCCGTTGATACCGCGCGGGCTGTAGTGCGATTCCCAACCGCCAGCGGTGACCAGCAACATGGCACGTTTCCCGGCCAGGCTGCCTTCGCCGTAGCGATCGCCCCAGTGCGTGTCGCTGTGTTCGCCCACACCGTAGGCAAAGCCACAGGCGTAAACGCGGTCGATCCAGCCTTTCATGATGGCGGGCATGGAAAACCACCACAGAGGAAACTGGAAAATCACCGCGTCGGCCCAGCGCAGTTTGGCTTGTTCGGCAGTAATATCCGCAGATTGTCTGCCCTGCTCGAATGCATGTTTCGAATCTGCTGACGGGTTGAAAACGTCGCCAACGGGCGCATCAAGGCTGTCGTCCGCGTCGAGCTGTGCTTTCCATTTCATGGCGTACAGGTCGGAAACCTCGACATGATGGCCTGCTTGTTCGAGGTGCTGCACGGCGAACGCTTTCAGCGCGCCATTCAGCGAATGCGGCTGCGGATGGGCATAAACGATCAATACATTCATAACAACTCCCGGCAATAAGATTGAAGCTGCAGGGTAGGCGAAGCGCAGATATAGTAGAAATTAATTGCTGATATCACAGGTATAGTCATGATTAATCTCAACCGCCTGGATCTGAATTTGCTCCTGACGCTCGATGTATTGCTCCGCGAGCACAATGTGACGCGCGCAGCGCAGCGGCTGAACCTGTCCCAGCCTTCGGTGAGTGTACAACTGGCGCGGTTGCGGGAGATCTTTGACGATCCATTGCTGTTGCCCGGCCCGCGCGGTATGCAGCCGACAGTGCGGGCTGATGAACTGCGCGAACCGTTACGCCAGGCGCTGGAAGCGCTGGAGCGCGCAGTGTCGCCGGTCAATGCATTTGAGCCTGCCCGTGCCAGTGTTACCTGGCGCATTGCGGCGACTGACTATACCGAATCGGCGGTACTGCTGCCGCTGCTGCATACTCTGCGCCGTGACGCACCCGCCAGCCGCCTCGCGGTGTTTGAACTTAATCCCGGTCAAATTAAGCGCCAGGCCGAGCAGGGCGATATCGATCTGTTCTTCCATTTACGTGACGGCGCACCGGCGTCACTGCATCAGCGGTTGTTGTTTACTGAACGCTACGTACTTGCCGGTCGTTTAGACCATCCGGCGCTTAAACGCCGGCCATCACTCAAACAGTTCTGCCAACTGGAGCATGTGATTGTCTCGCCGGAGGGCGGTGGTTTTCAGGCGGCAACGGATGAAGCGCTGGCGGCTCACGGGTTAACGCGCAATGTGGTGCTTTCGGTGCCGCACTTCCTGTTTATGCTGGATGTATTGGCGCGCACGGATTTGGTCGCCGTACTGCCGGAACGGCTTGTTGCTACCACTGGCGCGTTGCAGGTCGTTGATCCGCCTCTTGATCTGCCGGGCTTCGATATGCTGATGCTCTGGCATGAGCGGTTGCACCGCGATCCCGGACATAAATGGCTGCGCCAGCAGGTTCTCGCTGTGTTGGGAAACGCCGACAGTATTAACCCTCGTTAATGCGTATGTGAGAATAATTCTCAACATTATTGAAGCGCATCAGGGCGAATGATAAGGTGTAGGCCGTTTCGCCCGCTCATGGGTGAGGGTTCGACAGATAGCGATGGCTGCCGTCTATGCAAAAAAGACACTTTTCAATTGAAGACTTTATCGGGTTTGGCGAGCGTTATGGGATTGATTACCGCTTCCCCTCGCTGGCAACCGGTCTTTTCAGTCAAGCGCAACGCATTGTGATTCAGGGCGACGTCGAAGAGATGACGCTCTCCTCCGGGATTAATCTTACCCGTTCTGATATTCGCGTTTTGCAACCTTATGAAACCACCTCGCTGCACAGTTGCCCGCTCTATATGCTGGTGGTATTGGAAGGCAGCGTGATGCTGCGCCTGAACGGCGAGGAGTTTGTTGTGCGCTCCGGCATGGCGTTTACCTCGCGCCTGAGCGAACACCAGGTGATGAACGCCAGCCATCTGGCGGATTGCCATCTGCGCACCTTATCACTTGGCGTTGATCCGGCAAGCTGCTGGCAATCGCCGCTCCTCACCGCACTTTTGCAACAGTGGGAAGCGCACGGCGCACCGACCTTTTTATGGCAGGTGCCGGGCTTTTTACTGTCTGGTTTACAGCAAACGCAGCAAACCTCGCTGCCCGCGCTCTCCCGCCAACTGATGCTGGAAGGGGTGATGCTGCAACTGCTGGGTAACGCGCTGTCGCAGCGTATGCAAGGGCAGGAGAGACGCCACACAATCCCATGTGGCGCGCAGCAGCGGCTGGAAAACGTGCGCCGTTTGCTGGAACAGCACCCCGAAAAAGAGTACACCCTGGCAGCACTGGCGCAGTTGGCAGCGATGAGCGCCAGCAGCCTGCGCGTGAAATTCCGCCAGGCGTATGGCCAATCTGTGTTTGATTACCTGCGCGACTGCCGTCTTGAGCTGGCGCGTCGCTATCTGGCGGAAGGCTACAGCGTGCAGCAGGCCGCGTGGATGTCCGGTTATCAGCATGCCACCAACTTTTCCACCGCATTTCGCCGCCGCTACGGCATGGCACCCAGCGAAATCCGCGCTTCCTGATTTTCCCCTCTGTAGACCCGCGTTGCCGATGTGTGCGCGCTTTTATCATCTTGCATACGTGAATCATCACTGCGCATAGCTATTGATGAATTCAAAAGGGTAATAATTCTTATTTACAATAATAATGGCTTCTGGAGATTTTCATGTTCGCAAAAACGCGACTGGCACTGATGATTGGCTGCATAACCGGCGGGATGAGCGTAACGGCGCTGGCACAAGAAACAAATGCCCGCAACGATACCGTGGTAGTGACTTCACAAATGCAAAGCGGCGCGACCAAGCTGGAGACGCCGGATATCGAAACACCGCAGGCGGTATCGATTGTCACCCGCCAGCAGTATGAAGAGCAGGGCGCAATCAGCGTACGCCAGGCGGTGAGTTACACGCCGGGCGTTTACAGCAACCAGATCGGCGCATCCAACCGTTTTGACTACATCGTGCTGCGCGGTTTCTCTGACGGCAGCCTGGATAACGTCTATCTCGACGGCCTGAAAATGATGGGCGACACCAACTCTCACAGTTCGTTGGTCATCGATCCGTGGTTCCTGGATAGCGTGGAAGTGGTGCGCGGCCCGGCATCGGTGCTGTATGGACGTTCATCGCCAGGCGGCATTGTGGCGCTGAATTCGCGCAAACCGTCGTTTGATCCCGGCGGTGAAGTGAAGCTGTTCGCCGGAAACAACAACCAGCGCGGCGCGGCGTTTGATGTCACCGGCCCGGTGGATGATAACGACCGCGTGGCGGTGCGTTTAACCGGTATGACGCGCTATGCGGATTCGCAGTTTGACCATCTGAAAGAGCAGCGTTATGCCATCGCGCCGAGCCTGACCTGGCGTATTACCGATCAAACGCGCCTGGAGCTGATGGCCTATCTGCATCGCGATCCGGAAGGCGGCAGCCACTCCGGTCTGCCGTATGAAGGCACCGTGGTGCCGCACGCGGGCAAGAAAATCTCAAACACATTTTTTGAAGGCGAAGACGATTACGACAAATACGATCGCCGGGAAAATATGGTCGGCTACAATTTTGAGCACGCGTTTGATAGCGGTTGGTCGGTGCGTCAGAAACTGCGCTACCTGCGCACCAAAGTCGATCTTAACCAGGTGTATGCCGCGGGTTGGCTGAACGATACCGATCTAAATCGGGGTTATTCCGGCTCGGATGAATCGCTCTCAGCGGTGACGCTGGATAACCAGATTGATGGCAGCATTGATACCGGCGTTATTAACCATCGCTTGTTGTTCGGTGTGGACTATCAGCGTCGCAGCAATAACGTCACCGCCTCTTACGGCAGCTTCCCGGCAATCGACGCTTTCCACCCGGTTTATGGTGCCGATCCGCTGTCTATTGCTGTTTACAGCCGTGAAAAACATAAACTTGAGCAGACCGGGATCTACGCGCAGGATCAGATGTCACTGGACAGATGGCGTCTGACGCTGGGCGGCCGTCACGATCAGGTGAAGATCACTAACGTCAACAAGATCAACGACACCAGCGATACGCTGGATAAGAACCACTTCAGCAGCCGCGCGGCGCTGATGTATCTGTTTGATAGCGGTTTTGCGCCGTATGTCAGCTACTCGACCGCGTTTACACCGACCAGCTTTACCGACGAGTACGGCAAGATCCTGCAACCGATGAAAGGCAAACAGTGGGAAGCGGGGCTGAAATTCCAGCCGGAAGGCTCGCAAACGATGTATAGCGCGTCGGTGTATCGCATCAACCAGGAGAACATCGCCACCAAAGTGGAGCCGACCGATCCCTACCGTTCCATTGGCGAGATCGAATCCGAAGGTGTGGAACTGGAAGCGGTGGGGCAACTGACGGACAACCTGCGTTTGCAGGCGGCCTATACCTACAACGATATTCGCTACAAGAAGAGCAGTGCGCAGGAGCAGGGCAACCGTGCGGTGTACGCGCCGCGTAACCAGGCCAGCGCGTGGCTCAGCTATGACGTAAAAGAGGGGATGCTGAACGGGCTGACCGTCGGTTCCGGTGTGCGCTATGTCAATGGCATCACCTCCGATCGCCAGAACACGCACACGCTGCCATCTTACACACTGGTCGATCTGGCGGTGGGTTATGACCTGAGTAATGTGGGTCTGAAAGGGGTGAGTGCGCAGGTTAACGTCAATAATCTGACTGACAAACGCTATGTCGCGGCGTGTAATTCACTCTCTTATTGCTACTTCGGTGCGGAACGTAGCATCGTCGGCAGCCTCTCGTACCGCTTCTGATGCACAATGTTCACCCGGCTTTGCGCCGGGTGAACGCGGGTATTAACTCAAATCCACGTTTTTGTGACCAAAGAACCAGGTGGCGAGAAAACCGCACACATAGGCGACAACCACGCCTGCTGCGTAGACCGCCATTCCCGTGTAGATCCCCTGCCCGGAGGTCATCAACGGCAGCGCCACCAGGCCAGAAGGGCCGAACACGGTATTTAACCCAACCGGCAAACCGAACCAGGCGAAAGTGCCAATAAAGAAACCGCCGCAGGCGCCGCCGATACAGGCCGTGACAAACGGTTTTACACGCGGCAGGGTGACAGCGTATATCAACGGTTCACCGACACCGAGCAGGCCAGGAATGATCGCGCCACGAATCTGATTACGCAGAACCGACTCTTGCGCCGAGCGGAAATAAAGCGCCAGTGCCGCGCCCACCTGGCCGCCGCCCGCCATCGCCAGAATCGGGAACAGCGAATTAAAACCCTGCGCGTCCATCAACGCGAAATAGACCGGAATAAAACCCTGATGCACGCCAAACACCACAGCAATCAGGAACAGCCCGGCCAGCACGGCACAGCCGAACGGGTTGCCGTTAAGATGCAGGAACAACCATGACATTCCCTTAAACAGCTCAACGCCGATCGGCATAATCACCGTGAAGGTGAGCGCGCCGGTAATCAGTAGTGTCAGCAACGAGGTGAGGATCATGTCGAGATTATCCGGCATGATTTTACGGATCTGCCGCTCGATCCACGCGCCCACGATCGCTGCGATCAGCACGCCAATAATGTTGCCGCGCGGATCGATGCCCATACCGAAAAAGTTATCGATGCCGGAAAAATAGCCCACTGTCGCTTTCGGATCGTAACCGAGCACAAAGAGCGCGGCGATGATTGCGCCATTGACGCCGCTACCGCCGAAGGCTTTCTGCGCGTTGTAGCCAATCAAAATCGGCAGGAAAGTGAACAGCCCTTTGCCGAAAACTTTCATATACCCAACAACATGCACCAGCGTGGCATTTTTTTCGGCGGCATTGACGAGCAGACTTTGCTCAATCAGGGTGGCGAAGCCGAGCAGCATCCCGGCGGCGATAAAACCGGGGATCAGTGGCGTAAAAATAGTAGAGAATTTCGCCAGAAACTGGTGCACCCCGCTGGTCTGTTTCGCTTTCATCTGCTGTTTGGTATCGCTGGCGATACTTTTCAGCGACGCCGTTTCCACAGACGCGCTGACGCCGCCTGTCATCGCGCTCATCATTTCTGCCGCCGTTTGCGCTTTGCCGGGGCCAACGATGATTTGCAACTGATCGTCGCTGTTTACCACGCCGAGAACGCCGGGCAGCGCTTTGAGTCCGGCGTTATCCACCAGCGCATCGTTGTTTAACGTCAGGCGCAGCCGGGTCATGCAGTTGCCGCAGGTGTTAATATTCTCTTTGCCGCCCACCAGTTGCAGGATCGAGGCAATAAACTGCTCGCTGATTTTGGCCATTATTTGACTCCCGCGTTAGCCAGTGCCTGGCGAATAAACCCACCGTTATCGGCTAACAGGCGTGCTGCCTGTTCAGCGCTCAGCCCACCTAACACCATGACGATGGCGGTTTTACAATGCCCATCACAAGCCTGTAGTGCCTGGGTTGCGGTGGCGCTGTCGCAATCGGTCGCTTCCATCACAATGTTAATTTGCCGCTGCACCAGCTTCTGGTTGGTGGCTTCCACATCGACCATTAAGTTGCCGTACACTTTGCCGCTGCGGATCATCGCGCCGGTGGTCAGCATGTTCAGCACCAGTTTCTGCGCCGTTCCGGCTTTCATCCGCGACGAGCCGGTGACAACTTCCGCGCCTACCACCGGCACGATGGCGATATCGGCGATTTGCGCCATTTCGCTGCCCGCGTTACAGGTCAGTGCGACGGTGGTCGCACCGAGTTTTTGGGCATATTGCATTGCCGCAATGACATACGGGGTGCGGCCGCTGGCTGCGATACCGACCAGGATGTCGTTCGCGTTAAAATTGAGTGCCTTAAGATCGTCGACACCGAGCGTCAGGCTGTCTTCGGCATTTTCTACCGCCTGCAAAATGGCACGATGGCCGCCAGCTATCAAGCCAACCACCTGCTCGCGCGGCGTACCATAGGTTGGCGGGCACTCGCTGGCATCAAGGATCCCAAGCCGCCCGGATGTGCCTGCGCCGCAGTAAATCAAGCGCCCACCTTTCTGGAAAGCCGCGACAATGGCGTCCACCGCCAGCGTGATAGCCGGGATCGTTTTTTCCACCGCCAATGCCACTTTTTGATCTTCACGGTTGATAACTCTCAACATCGCTTCGGTATCAAGCATGTCAATGTCAGCGCTGGCGGTATTGCGGCCTTCGGTAGTCAGTCTGGAGAGATCAATGTTCATCAACGTTTCGCTCAACTCGGTTTCACTGTTCTTTGCCTGCTGCACAATGGCTCAGGCACCCAGTAAGGAATAATATATTACTCATGAAATGTTTAATAAGAATAATTTATTCTTATCTGCTTATTACGCCAGAAATGTGACGCCGTTCATGCGGAAATATTCCAGACAGATTTTACTTACGGGCATGTTTTCTAAGACTTAATTATTTAATGTCATTGATTGATGGGACTTTTCATCTTGTCTGCGTTAAAAGACCCACCGGCTTTATCACTCTGTGGTCAGTCACCCATACCATTATGACGCTTGTTATCTGCAAGGATGATGCAATGCATAAGTTGAATTCCGTCGCTACTTTCCCTCTCTGGCAGAGCCCGCAGCTGTCGTTGCGTTGCACTTTACAGTGGCGCAGCTTTGCAAAGGTAGCAGTGCTCTTTGATGTGCAGGAGAAAGCATTGCTCGGTGCGCAATGTGCTGTGCTAAGCCAGGCAGGTGTAAGTGCTGAACAACTCTGGCCTGTTGCCAGAGCGACGGGGGGTGATGGCAGACTGGCTGAATTACAGACACAGTGCATGGTATTGAGCGAAGCGCAACGGCAAGGGTGGCGCAATATCCTGCTGTTTAATGCCGGGTTTCAGCTGGTGCAGGATGAAAGGCTGTTTGCGCAGGTGAATCATATCTTTGCCAGCCTTAATCGGCTGGACTGGCATGCCTTGCTGCTGGGCGGGCATTACCAGCATTTCTCGCCGCTGCTGGCGATACCCGGTGTTGCGCGTGTGCATCACGCGGATAGCGCTGCGGCATATGCCGTTAACGGCAGCTATTACCCAGTGTTATTAAATGCTTACCATCGTGCGATAGAACATGCCGCCAGCCTCAATGATATTTGGCCATTATTAATGGGGAAACATTGCTGGTTGGCGGTGAATCCGGGCATGGTCAGTTGGTGTGATAACAACCCAACGCCGTTCCCTACTTATCGTCCAGCGGGTAGAGAAAGATCATACCGTTTTGCATAGTGACCATCGGCACGCCATCTGGCCAAAGTTGTTGCATACGCACTTGTGAATGCATCAATAAATCGATGTTGCTGGCAAGCAATGGGGTGTCCGGCGAGGGTACGAAATGAACAGGTGTGTAGGTAAAAATGCGTTTCTCGCCCGCCTGGTTTTTCTGCACGAAACTCCCTTTTAACCTGAACTGAGGGTTATTCGGACTGCTGACATGGCTAATAATCGTCTCTCCAACCGTGGAGAACTGGACGTCATAAAGCTCTTTTTGCTGCTGGGGCAAATCGTAAAAACCAAATTGCTGCGTCATGTTACTACCCGGTTTTAATGCGGGTTGCGAACGATGCCAAAAATAGCTGCAGGCAGCGACAATCAGTACTGCGAGCATCAGTAGCACCTCGGACTTACGCGGTTTTGCAAGGTGCCATTTCATCGAGTTTTCTCCGTGTTTCATTAAGTATCAATTCATTAAGTGAAGCCAAATTTGCCCGCCAGTGATAGATCTGCATCGCCAGAATATTCTGCCCACAGGTGCTGTGTAAGCGCAGGGTGAGGTTCAGCGTTTGGTTATCACTGCGCGAATAGATGCTCAGGTTGATAGATTCCTTTTTTATCTGCTCATTTAAAAGGTAATAGGTGTCCTTGAGCCGATTGTAGACGGTGGCTTGATCTTGCAGACGCTCACCCGTCTCAACGAGCGTATACAGACGAATATTGCTGTACTCATTTTTCGCCAGTTCTTCAGGTTTTATGAGCTGACTGCGACCGGCTGTGAAATAAACGATAAAGGCGATAAAAAGCGCGACAACCAGTAATAGCGAGACGATGATTCCACGGCGATAGCGCGTTGATTGTTCAGGTGTTTTATGAGTCACATCAGAAGAGGGCAGCGTATGGGTTGTGTTCGCCTCTGTGAGGGATTTCTCATTGTCTAACGAAATATCTTCCTGTGGGCTTTCAACCTGCTGGCAATATTCTGCATCCAGCACGTAGCCCCGCTTAGGCACGGTACGAATAATGCGTTGCTGTTTGCCGTCATCTTCCAGTGCTGCGCGCAGCGCGTGAATTGCATTTGGCAGGCTATTATTGCCGATGACCCGCCCCTCCCAGACCTGGTTGGTCAACTCTTCGCGCGTAAAAACCTTACCCGGGTTCTGTTGCAGCAGATCCAGCAATTTGAGCTGATACGCGCCCAGCCGCTTATGTTCTTCGGTGACTAAATGAATAATTGAGCCGGAAGGCAAATCAATTAACCAATTGTTAATAGCACAACAATTTTTTTTCATGACGAATTTCGAGTAGCTCCATCCTGGAACAAGCGATTATTAAGGTTGTTAAAAGTAATTGAGAATTAATTAACATGAAGGCGCGTGAGCAAATCTTCTAGCCTCTGTAATCATTCCATATGAGATATTAATAATACTACTGTGCGATAGGTGAATTATATGCAAATTCATTAATTGCCGCTTTTCGGGGGATTAAGAATAGGGGATGTGGTGTATCTTTTTGCACCAGATAAGGCGGGCAACCGTGCCGTACCAACTGTTGTAGTTGTTTGATGTTAATTTATTGTTGTCTATTTAATTAATCCTTTTATCCATTGAACTAATGAGAAATGGCAACGCAGAAAATGCAAAGGCAGCATACGGCTGTTTTTATTTAATAAATCTGGTGTGCGCTGTTTAATAATGATGAGTGTAATTTCCACTGAAACGATAACGTTTATTGATGAAGCGCGCTATATCCGCGATTACTTGCCGCTGGTGCATAAAGTGATGAAACAATTCACCTGGCAGACCAGCAGTGTAATGGATAAAGACGATATGTGTCAGGTCGCGCTGACCGGATTGCTCTTTTCATTGCGCCGTTATGGACAGCCGGATGCGAAATTTGCTGGTTACGCTGCTCAGCGCATTCGTGGGGCAATACTTGACGAGCTACGCCAGCAGGACTGGCGTCCACGCCGGTGCCGCCAAAAAATGCACAAACTCAACGATGCTATTCGTGAGCTGGTGCGCGAACTCGGTTATATGCCGAATTTTAATGAATTAAGCGCACGACTTTCTATTACACCCGAGGAGTACCAGCACTATTTATTGCTCGACTCCGCCAGTGAGCTGGAGAGCCTGGATAACGATGTCCACGCCCACGCGCTGGAAAGCCGCCCGCTTGAGGATGACGTGCTGAACAGCCGCGCATTAAAAAGTGCAATAGCCAACCTGACGCCGCGTGAACAGAGGATTCTGGAGCTGTATTACCACCATGAATTAAGCCTGAAAGAGATTGCCTCAATTCTCGGACTGACAGAAGCCCGTGTTTGTCAGCTTAATAAAGTGATGGTGCAAAAGTTACGGGCGTTTTTGACGAATGAGTACATTTCTTCTTCCGCTAAGGAATGAAAAAAGTATTTAAATTTCTAACCCTTTATTTTTATTAATATTAATGTTGTGAAATATTTAACTGTATCATCCATCGTTGCCCCCAAGCAGAGTGTGCTCCGCGGGTTTTTGGGGCTTTTTTTTCTTATTTTGCTTTCTGTGTTCCTGACCGGTTGTGTGCAGTCTAAACCGGTTAGCCGTACACAGGCGCCAACGATGCTTGCCGAACAGCGCAAGATCACCCGTGAAGAGACACTCGCGGCAACGCCTAAGTCAAAAGTTGACAAAGTTGTGCATCACCTTAAAAAACAGTTGGGTAAACCTTATGTCTTTGGTGGTGTCTCGCCGACGCGCGGTTTCGACTGTAGTGGGCTGGTGTTTTATGCCTACAACAAAGTGCTGAATAATAAATTACCCCGCACCACCAAAGGCATGTTTCATGACAAACGTTTGATGCGGGTAAGAACCGCGAACTTACGCCAGGGGGATTTGTTGTTCTTTCGCAGCAAATTACGCGGTCAGGTCGATCATGTCGGCGTCTACCTGGGGAATAACCGCTTTATCGAAGCGCCGCGCACCGGGTTGAATATCCGTATTAGTCATTTTCTTGATGACTACTGGCAGGATCACTACCTCGGCGCGCGTCGTATTCTGACAGGCAAACGCGTGCTCTGAATTCATGCTTCCAGCGCGTTATGAATTGCCTCGCCCAACTGCTTAATAACTTCGCGATTAGCGTCGGTCAGCGGCAGGGCGCAATTCAGCCGCAGGCAGTTACGGTACTTGCCAGACGCTGAAAATAACGATCCGGGCGCAATCTGGATTTTCAGGCGGCACAGTGCGCGGGAAACACAGACCATATCGACAGTTTCCGGCAACTCGACCCACAGTAAATAACCGCCTTGCGGGCGCGTTACGCAAATGCCGCAGGGAAAATACTGGCGCACCCAGCAGGTGTAAGTTTCCAGTTGCTGCTGATAAACCTGGCGCATGCGTCGCACATGCCGATGATAGTGCCCGTCGCGAATAAACGCCGCGACTGCCAGTTGTGTACCCGGCACATTGGTGCCGATGGCAGCGTATTTTTTATGTAATACCCGATCCAGATAACGTCCCGGCGCAATCCAGCCGACGCGCAGACCCGGTGCCACGGTTTTGGTGATAGAGCTGCACAGCAGCACGCGGCCATCAATATCATAAGATTTTATGGTACTCGGTCGCGGGTATTCTGCGGCCAGCTCGCCGTAAATATCGTCTTCAAAAATCACGATGTCGTGGCGCTGCGCCAGTGCCAGCACGGCCTTTTTCCGCGCATCCGGCATGATAAACCCGAGCGGGTTATTGCAGTTCGGCACCAGAATTACCCCTTTGATCGGCCACTGTTCCAGCGCCAGCTCCAGGGCTTCCACGCTGATGCCGGTTTCGGGATCGGTCGGGATCTCAATGGCTTTAATATCTAAACCACGCAGCAACTGCATCGTGCCGTAATACGAAGGGGATTCTACAGCGACAATATCCCCCGGCTGGCATACCGCCAGCAAGGCGAGCGCCAGCGCCGGATGGCAACCGCTGGCGATGACAATATCATCGGCGCTGACCGATGCGCCGCCATCCAGCATCAGCCGGGCAATTTGCTCGCGCAATTCACGGCGACCCGGCAGCGTGTCGTAGCTTAACGCATCCATCACCTGGTGTTGGGCGATGCGGCTCATCTCGCGCCACAGCGGTTTAAGCGTGGGCTGGGTGATATCTGGCGCACCGCCACCAAACGCAGCAATTGCTTTATCGGTACGGGCATCCAGCAGCGTTAGCACTTCATCCCACTGCGTGACCTCCACCGGCCGCTGTACCGGGCGCGACATCGCCGGCACGGGCGGCTTTGCCTTGCGTGGCGCGACAAAGTAACCGGAACGCGGCTGGGGCGTTATCAGTTGCAGGTTTTCCAACACCTGGTAAGCCTGTTGCACGGTGCTGATACTTACTCCGTGCTCCTGGCTCAGGCTGCGCACCGATGGCAGTTTCTCGCCGTGGCGATACAGTCCCTGTTCAATACGTTCTGCCAGCAACGTGGCCAGATGTTGGTAGCGTGTCATACTGTATCCTTAAAATTCACCATACAGATTTAAAAACCAGTACAGATTAGCGTGAAATTCGCGATTCAGACGTAGTTTTAAGCGATCTGTATGTTAAAGAAAAGTGATTTCTGAATCTGTATTGTCATGGGTGAGAACGGCGAAGATAGAGCTCTTTTCAGGCGAGGAGAGCAGCATGGAATTTTTTGAAAATCGACCCCAACGCCCATTTTCTGGGTTTGTTTTACTCTGGCGCAAACTGCAACGGTTACATGAACGTGTGAAAACGCGGCGGTTGCTGCGTGCGTTAAGCGACGAGCAGCTAAAAGACCTGGGATTACGCCGCAGTGAACTGTGATAAGTGCGATAACGCGCGGAGATAACATCTTGTTATTTCCGCCTAACCTGCGTTGGGCTATGCTTAGCTCCACAACCTGAAGGGGAGAAAGCCCATGCATTTTATGAACGAAGACGACGAGAAAAAAGAGAAAGAGACCGGTAACGTCTCGCAGCTGATGCAGCAAAAACTGTTGGATGCCCGCTCGATCATTATTTCCGGTGAGATAAACCAGGCGCTGACAGAGAAAGTCGTCACTCAGTTGCTGCTGTTGCAGGGTATCAGCGATGCGCCTATTAAGATCTATCTCAACAGCCAGGGCGGTCATGTTGAAGCGGCGGATACCATTCATGACATGATTAAGTTCATCACCCCGGAAGTGCACATCATTGGCACCGGTTGGGTGGCAAGCGCCGGGATCACCATCTTGCTGGCGGCTAAAAAAGAGCACCGTTATTCGCTGCCGAACACCCGCTTTATGATCCATCAACCGCTGGGCGGCGTTCGCGGCCAGGCAAGCGACATTGAAATCGAAGCGAAAGAGATCATCCGCACACTGGAGCGCGTTAACCGCATGATCGCTGAAGCGACTGGCCAGCCGGTGGAAAAAGTGAAACAGGATACCGACCGCAACTACTGGATGAATACCAAAGAAGCCATTGATTACGGCATCGTTTCCCGCGTAGTGAAATCCTACGGTGAGCTGAACCTGGATTAAGTTTGCTAGCTATCTTGAGGCGAGAATTTTTTCTCGCCTTTTTTCTCTTCACGCCCGCCAAAATACACTTCTCCCTGACACATAATTTCTGCACACTGTGCGCATTTCTCATTACGGAGTGATGGCATGAAAAGCAGTATCAAAGCGGCGCTGGTGATGACAGCAACGCTAAGTGCGCCCGTGCTGGCGGAGCAAAGCGGCGTCTCGTTTGACCATAAAGACTGGGAAGTGGTTTGCGACAATACCCTGACCTGTCGCGCCGCAGGTTACAGCGCGGAGGAAGAAGCCGCTGGTTCGGTGTTGATCACGCGAAAAGCCGGGCCAGAGACGCCTGTGACTGTTGATGTGGTGCTGGCGGAAATGGACGCCGATGAAACCACGCAACAGGCAAAACTAAGCCTGTGGATCGATGGCAAATCACAGGGGGAGATCTCCACCGAAGATAACGACAGCTGGCGCTTATCCGATGCGCAGGCCCGCAGCATGATCGATGCTGTGAAAGGTAGCGGTAAGGTCGAATTCAAAGGCGGTGCGAAACCGTTTGTTCTTTCCGGCGACGGCGCATATGCCGTGTTACTGAAATTTGATGATGTGCAAGGGCGCGTTGGCACACCTGGTGCGCTGAGTAAAAAGGGCGATAAAGCGGAAAGTTCGGTGACCCCTGCGGTTGCCGCGCCGGTGATTCAGGCGGTGGAAGTGAAAGGCGGTGAAGATCGCACGCTCACGAAGGCCGAAACCGCAGCGCTGAAACCGCGTTTGCTGGCGGCGCTCACCAGCGGTAATGAGTGCGATCGTCTTGTCTCCCCGCAGGAACCGGTTATCGACGGTGATAACGACATTACCCTGACGCCGCTGGATAGCAAACATGCGCTGATCTCCACCCTTTGCTGGCGCGGGGCGTACAACGAAGGTTACGGCTACTGGGTGGTGGATAAAGCGCTGAAAGGGACGCCGCAATTTATTACTAACTCCGCCTCTGATTACAGCGATGGCGTGATCTCTTTGGGCCAGCGTGGTCGCGGCATTGGCGACTGCTGGGCTTCGGCAGAGTGGGTCTGGGATGGTGAAACCTTCCGTAAGAGCAGCGAATCCACCTCTGGCATGTGCCGCTATGTGCGCGCAGGCGGCACCTGGGATCTGCCGGAATTCGTCTCGGAAGTGAAAGAGGCGAAGTAATTCGCAGTCCGATAAACACTGCATTTAGCGCTTTTGCCAGGTGCAGTGTTTTCCCTTTTTCAGGCCGGAGTACAACGCATGTTAAGCAGCCTCAACCACCTGACCCTGGCGGTTAGCGACCTTGCCCGCAGCATCGATTTTTATCACCTCCTTCTTGGCCTAAAGCTCCATGCGCGCTGGGATAACGGCGCTTATCTCGCCTGCGGTGAGTTGTGGCTTTGTTTATCGGTCGACGCACAGCGCCAGTATGTACCGCCAACACAAAGTGACTATACCCATTATGCGTTCAGTATTGATGCGCGTGATTTAGTACGCTTTGTCACTCGCCTTGAACAGGCTGGCGTGGTGAGCTGGAAAGCGAACACCAGCGAAGGCGACTCCTGGTACTTCCTCGATCCCGACGGGCACAAGCTCGAAGCGCATGTCAGCAACCTTGCCCAGCGGCTGGCTGCATGTCGTGAGAAACCGTACAAAGGGATGGAATTTTTTGACTAGGCTTTCGCAATCCATGCTCTTTGTTATCCTCGTTTCTTGATACTTACCCTGATAACTATTATCGTACCCCGCCTGTGAAATGAGGGGATCGCGATGACTGAAGATGAACTGTTCGCCCGTCGACCGCTGGGTATGCGTATGGCGATGGTTGTGCGCCAGTGGCGCGCGACTATCGATTACGCATTGAGCGATACAGGCATCACGCAGTCCGGCTGGACGGTGCTGATGCAGCTTCATCAGTTAGGGGATAACGTCTCCGTCAGTGAACTGGCGGAAGTGCAGGGCATTGAGTTGCCGCCGCTAATGCGCACGCTGACACAGCTGGAAAACCAGCGGCTGATTGTGCGTACGACATCGCCGTACGACAAGCGCATTCGCCTGCTGGCGCTCACCGCCGAGGGGACGCGTATGCTGGGCAAAATCACGCAAGTGATTGAAACCTGCCAGGCGCGGGCTGCGGGAAATATTCCGCCAGCGGATCTGCACGCCTTTAGCGACACATTGAATCAAATCGCCTGTAATTTGCGTGTGATGCGCGAAGAAGACAACAACACCGAATAAGAAAATCATGACGCCAGAACAAAAGTTTGCCCGCTGGGTAAGGGTGAGTATTGCCTCTTTCCTGCTGATGTTTGTCTATTTTATCGTTGCCGATATCTGGATCCCGCTGACGCCGGACTCCACCGTCATGCGCGTGGTCACACCGGTTTCCGCCCGCGTTTCCGGCTATGTCGCGCAAGTGTTCGTGCAGAACAACAGTCTGGTGAAGAAGGGCGATTTGCTGTTCGAACTGGATGCCACGCCGTTTAACAACCAGGTGGAAGCCGCGCAAATCGCGCTGGCACAAGCAAAGCTCACCAATCAACAACTGGATGCACAAATCGTTGCCGCGCAGGCCCGCCTGAAGACGGCGCAGCTTACTGCGCAAAATGATCGGGTAACCTTTGAGCGCTACCAGAACCTGAGTGCGATGCACAATGTTTCGCAGTCCGACCTTGATAAAGTGCGCACCACCTGGCAGAGCAGCGTGCAGTCGGTGAACAATCTGAGTGCCTCAATTGATGCGCTGAATGTTGAGCGCGGCGATCGCGATGATGCCCGCAACGTGACGCTGCAAAAATACCGCAATGCCCTGCAACAGGCGCAACTGAACCTGAACTGGACACAGGTTCACGCAGAGGCTGATGGCGTGGTCAGCAATCTGCAATTAAGCCCCGGATTTTATGCCGCGACCGGTACAGCCGCACTGGCGCTGGTGCACGATAAAACCGATATCGTGGCGGATTTCCGTGAGAAGAGCCTGCGCCATACGCGCGTTGGCACCGATGCGGCGGTGGTGTTTGATGCGCTGCCGGGTCATGTGTTCAAGGCGCATGTCACCAGCAGCGATGCCGGGGTACTGGCCGGGCAACAGGCGGTGAACGGCGAGCTTTCTGAGCCGCAAACCTCTAACCGCTGGGTGCGTGACGCGCAGCGTATGCGCATCCACGTCGCGCTGGATGAACCGTTGCCGAAACAGTTGCCAACCGGCGCGCGCGCCACGGTGCAGTTGTATAACAGCGAAGGCCTGTTTGCGCGTTTCTTCTCGGGCCTGCAAATCCACCTCGTTAGCCTGCTCCACTATGTCTATTAATACGCTGGCGCGGGTTTTCACGCCTCACGGCAATATCGTTTACACGGCGAATGACTTTCGCCAGACGCTGCGCATCGTCTTTGCCGGGATGATAGCGCTTAGCGTGTCGAGTTTTTATAACACGCAGTACGGCGTGTTTTACGTGGTTTACCCGGTGATGCTTTTATCGCTGGTACCGGTGTTTAACCGTCATGTGGCGAAACAGTTCATCTTTAGCGCGGTGATTAACTGCATCGAAATGGTGTTTATCATCGGCTATTTGTCGCGTTGGCCGCTGATTATGACGCTGGTGGTATTTGCGCTGTACGTGATGCGTTTTCGCTTTATGAGCAAAGGTGCGCTATTTCTGTTTGGTTCGGCAGGCGTGGTTTGCCAGAGCACGATGCTCAACTTTATGAGTTACCCTTCCAGCGACTGGCACACGCTGCTGTTTTCCAATATCGAAGCCAGCATTATGGCAGTAGCGCTGAGTGCGCTGATGAACTATCTGATCCCGGATGTCGAGCCGCGCACCCGTCCGCCGATGATCGAGAAAAACGCCGCGCGCGTGCGCCACGAATCGCTGCTCTCCGGCACTGTAGCGACAATGATTTTTGTGGTTTTTCAACTGAGCGATCTGAGCGATTCGTTATCAGCACTGATGGCCGGGATCTTGATCCTGTTCCCGATGCATTATCGCGGCGCGGTAATGAGCTCGGTGTGGCGCGTGGTCGGTGTGATACTCGCCTGCCTGTATATCCTGCTGGTGCAGTTGATCCTCTATAACCACAGCAGCCATATGTTGCTGATGATGCCGCTGATTGGCCTTGGACTGGCGTTCAGCGCGCGATTGCACGTGATGGAGAAAGTCGGCGCCGGCGTCGGTTTTGCCAGTGTGACCACCATCGGCATCATGTTTGGTCAGAACCTGCATCCGGACACGGATTTGGTGTTCAGCGATCTCTACCGCATTGTTTCCGTGACGGTGGCGCTGCTGGCGACCTTAACGATGATCTATCTGGTACATCTGATTTTGAATCGCTTCGAAGCCACACGGTTTGTGATTGAGGAGCAGTAAGCAGGAATAAGCCCGAAAACTCGGTGTTTATCGGGCTTAAACAGTGAGCAGCAGCGATTTTCCTGGCCTGATAAGGCACCGACTCATTATCCCACTCGCGTGAATTCGTCACCGTCACAGCGATAAATCGCCTCTGTGACATGCGGCATCATCCACTGCTTGACCGCTTCCGCTTCGCTGTGAAAACGGATGCATAACCCGCAGCCGCCTTTGAGCTGGCGCGGAATATCCTGCACACGAAAAGTGATCCCCGCCGACTGCATCGCTTTGCGCGTTTGCAGCACGCCGGGCGTGGTGTGGAACAGCAATACATATTCCGCCATTAGCGTTTCCCCTGCCGCTGACCGATCAACGCCGCACCCAGCGCGCCGGCGTACTGGGCGTCGTCATGCGTAAAAACATCGCTGGCAAGATGCCCGGCCAGCATGCGGCGAAAGGTAGCGCAGTGGCTGACACCGCCGGTAAACAGCAACGGCCCTTGCGTGGAAAGCCGCGAGATAAAATGCGCGCTGCGTCGTGCCATGGCGTTGATCACCCCGGCGAGAATCGCTTCCGGCGCGATGCCTGCCGAGCGCAGGCTGATGACTTCGGATTCGGCAAACACCGTACACATGCTGGTTAGCGGATGCGGCTCCACGCCTTCAGTAATGGTGTCCAGATGTTCCACCTGCGTACCCAACGTGCGGGAGATAACGTCCAGAAAACGCCCGGTTCCGGCGGCGCATTTGTCATTCATCAGGAAATCGGTGAGATTGCCCTGTTCATCCAGCGCGATCACTTTGCTGTCCTGCCCGCCAATGTCGATCACCGTGCGTGTTTGCGCGAGCAACAACCGTGCGCCAAGACCGTGGCAGGAGATTTCGGTGACCTGTTTATCAGCGAAATCGACCAGTTGCCGCCCGTAACCGGTCAGTGTCAGAAAGGGTTTTTCATCGAGCCCTGCGCGCAGCGTTTCCCACGCGTCGACAATCGATGTCGCCGGGCGAAACGAGGTCGGGCACAGGAAGCGCCGCACAATCGTCTCGCCTTCGAGCAAAATGCCTTTGGTGGTGGTCGAACCGGAATCAATACCCACGGTAAACGTCACGCCCGCTCCTTATAACATCTCGATAAACGCGGCAACGCGGGTGCTGAGCTGCCCGATATCCGCTGTCGAATAATCCGTTTCAATCGCCATATAGGGAATGTTGTGCTGCTGGCGGACATGGCGTTTAATCGCAAGCGATTCCACCGCATAGGTGTGGCAGGCCTGCAAAATCACATCGATAACACCATCGGCTTTGTATTCGTCGACCATCTGGCTGAGCAGCTTCAGGCGCTCATCATTAGGGGAAATACAGGAGCAGCCGATCGCCAGGTATTTGTCGGTCAGCGCGTCGTACACATCGCCGCTCTCGTCAACGCAGCGCTCGGTCGCTTTTGCGCCGGTACAGTTTTCATAGCCCACCACCCAGCCGCCGTTCTCCTCGATGGCGCGCACCACTTTTTCCGCCGCGCCACCAATCGGGCAACCCGTTATCAAAATGCGCGGACGGGGATCCAGCCGTTTACCCGCTTGCCACTCGTCGCGGATCCGTGCGGCCATGGTATTAAGCTCGTCGATCAAGGCTTCTTTATCAAAACGGAAGGTCGCGCCGTACACCACTTTCAGGATATCCGCACCGCTGAGCGCTGGCGGGTTGAGCTGCCCAACGCGGTAGAAATTCGCCAGCGCCTGGCGCTCGCGGTTTTTCAGCGCGATGGCTTTGCGCAGCGCGGCTTCGCTAATCGGCTGGCCAAAACGTTGCTCAATCGCGTGCTGTAAACGCAGGATCTCCGCTTTCCACAACGCGCGGGAAGCGGCGTCGGCTGCGCTGTTTGGCAACTGCATCACATGGACCGCTTTAAACTCCGCCATGTATTCATACATTTTCTTTTTGCCGTCACAGGTGGTTTCGCCCACCACCAAATCGGAAAAGTAGAAGTAGGGGCATTTGTCAGTTTTGCCAAAGCCGTAGCTGCTTTTGATCAGCGGGCAGAGATTGCGCGGCAAGTCTTTTTCCGCCTCTTCAATGGTTTCATCATTGGTTGAACAGAGGGAAACCACTACCGCGCCAGCGGCCATGGCGATCTCTTGCGGCATAAACGTGCAGTAGGTGCCAACCAGCGGGATCCCTTGCTCTTTGAGATCCATCACGGTGAGAAAACCTTTCTGGCGGGCTTCAGAAAACTGTTCGAAAACATCTGGAAGTGCGGTGATAAGCGACATGATTTTCCTTCCCCGTGACACGGGAGAGATTGAAAAGAGGCCGCATTATAGGCATGTAAAAAATGTGGAGATATTGATCTCTGGCGGATGAGAAGGGGAAAAACCGTTTTCAGTCAGGTCAGATTATTTTTTTGAGATCCATCTCTTCCTGAATACGCTCGCTGTAGAGCGCGTGTGTGCGAATCGCTTCGTCGATGCCTGCGTTATAAAAAGCCGGGCCAATCTGTTCAGCAATGAAATCGATAAAGAACTCGGCATCAAACTGCTCCAGTTCCAGCGCAAAATTCTGTTCACAATAGGTCTGTAATTTTTTGCGTAACTGCTCGCGTTCGCTGGTGGTGAGGGTAATGTCGGCCATCGTTTCTCCTGGCAACTTAGAAAGCGCTAACGTGCAGCAGCGCAGGCAACTGCGACAGTAAATAGAGGATCAGGCCGATCGTCCCGCCGACGAGCGTGCCGTTGATACGGATAAATTGCAGATCTTTGCCGATGTTCAGCTCTATTTGCTGCGACATATCCCGCGCGTCCCAGCTTTTCACGGTGTCGCTGATATGACGGGTGAGAAACGCAGCGAACTCCGGTGCCACGCGGTGCGCGGCTTGTTCCAGATGCTCATTCAGCGAGGCGCGCAGCGCGCCATCTGCCAATAGCGTTTCGCCGAACCACAGGCCCGCGTCGGTGATGCGTTTGTGCATGCGTGAATCTTCAGACTGCATATCCGCTTTCATCCAGTTACGCAGGTCCGCCCACATTTCGCCGACGTAGCGGTTAAATGTCTCGTCGTTTTTTAAATATTCTTTGATGTTTTCCGCGCGTTCGGCCATTTCCGGATCGCTTTTAAGATTGGCGATCAGCTTCATCGTTGCGCGATCAAACGCCTGGCGGATCTGATGCGTGCTGTCGGCATTGACATCGTCGAGCAGCGAATTCACCGCCTCGGAAACCCAGTCGGCACTCTGCTCACCCAGCCATTCGGTGGGCAGGATCTTCGCTTTCATTGGGTGATCGGTTTTCAACCAGTGCACAATCTGGCGGGCAATAAAGTCGCGGCTACTTTGCCGCTGTAGCAGCGCGATCAATTGTGCAATTAAGGTATCCAGCAATTTCTGGTGGCGATTGTTGCGGGTCAGGCTTTCCAGCAGCAGGGCGCTGGTTTCGGTGAGATCCACTTTGTCGATGGCTTTGTGCACCGCACGGCGTAACAGACGCTGGATACGGCTGTCGTCGGCCATCTCCAGAAAGCCGCTCATCACCTGCAACAGGTGCACACCCACGCGCTGCGCATTTTCGGGCTGGCTGAACCAGACGCCGATCATCTGTGCAGGCTGGTGGCGATGAATTAATGCCACCAGCGATTGAGTATCCAGAAATTTTTCCTGCACGAACTGGCCGAGATTGTCGCCGATCCGCTCTTTATTACGCGGGATAATCGCCGTATGGCGGGATATAAACGGGAAAGGCACACGGTGAAACAGCGCGACCACCGCGAACCAGTCTGCCAGCGCGCCGACCATCGCCGCTTCAGCAATGGCTTTCACCCCGCTTACCCAGAAGTTGGGCGGCAAGAAGAGTGTGGTGATAAACGTCGCGGCCGCAACCAGCAACAGCGACAGCGCGAGGCGCTTGGCGCGCTTGAGTTCTGCGAATTTATTCATGGTTTAAGCATATAACCCAACGCCGGGTTCTTGCAAAAGGTTAAATCCTAAGCAGATTGCGCAGCATGCTCCACAAAATCCACATCCCGAACGCCATTAACACCGCGCCTGCGACGCGCTCTATCCACCATACGCTTTGGCTCAGCCGCTGTTGCACGGCGGGCAGGCCAATCAGCGACACCACGGCTAAGTCCCACATCAGGACGACCATCACCATCCATACGCCGCTCACCGACTGCTGGAGCAGCGTGACGTCCGGGCCGAGCAGGGCGGTCATGAGCGCAAGGTAAAACAGCGCATTTTTGGGATTGAGCAGCGCGGAGCCGAGCCCGAGTAAAAACTGTTTTCTCAAGCTCGGGCACGGCTGGCGGGTTTCATCGACGCTAAGCGCCTGCGCGCGGCTGTGCAGCAGGTGCCAGCCAATCCACAACAAATAGATCGCGCCCAGCAGTTCAATGGCACTAAAGAGTGCCGTGAACTGGCGTAGCGCGCTCGCACCGATAATCACTATCAGGATATAAAAGGCGTTGCCTGCGGCGATGCCCGCGCACAACCCGGCGCTGCCGCGCAGGCGATAGCGAATCGCAAACCCCATTAACAAAAAGAAATCCGGGCCGGGGCTGAGCAGGGCGACAAAATGCGCCAGCGCCAGTGCCGGAAACGCGGTGGGAAATAACGCCATTGGGACCTCCACAGAAAAAAGTGAAGCTCACCTTAGCGGCGCGGCGGCGCTATTTATTGTCGGATATTGATCGGCCAAACGCGTACTGGCGCGGCGTGGCGGCGGTGTAGCTTACAAAGGTTCTGTGGAAATGGCTCTGATCGGCAAACCCGCTCTGGTAGCCGACATCCGCCAGCGTATCGCCCGCGCGCAGGCGGCTTTTGGCAAACTCAACGCGCGCGATATTCAAAAAGCTGCCCGGCGTCAGGCCGGTGTCTTGCTTGAAGGTGCGGATTAACGTCTCTTTGCGCAGGGAAAAAGCGCTGGCCAGCGCATCCAGTGTGGGCGGTTGCTGCAAATCGTGGGTCAACGCCGTCAGCACCTGCTGGCTTATGGGGCGCAGCGGCGCGCGGTGATCCGCACCGCGAGGTAATACGCTGAGAAGGGCCTGGAGTGCGGCGGGTAATAGTGGCGTGTCGTCACGCTCAATCATTGCCACGATACGCAAGTACAACTGGAATAACGTAGGGTCGCGAATCACCTGCTGTTGGCTGTTTTCATTCGGCAGGTAAAGCATATGGTAGCTGCGTGGCTGCCCATCAAGAGGGTTACAGCTGTGGGGCGCGCGCGGCGGAATGACAATCAGATCGCCCGGTTGGAGCAGATATTCCTGCCCGTTGCAAAGGCAGCGGGTTTGCCCCTCAACAATCGCGCCGATCGACAACTCTGCATGGCGATGGCGCTTATAGGCTTGTTGGCTGCGCCAGGTGCTGCGTAGCTCGACGCCCGGTAATGCCAGCGGGCGGCAAAATGATTGCTGTATATCGCGCGTCATCGACATGCTATGCCTCATTTGGTTGGCTTTCTGGTATACCACACCCCTTTATTTGTCGCGAAAGGCATTATGCAGAAGCCGCCACATATGGTGGGCGGCTGGCGTAAAGCGCCGATCGGAGTTACGCAGCAGGTGGCACTGAGCGCTGCTGGCGATGGGATGATCGAGCGGCACGGCAACCAGCGCGCCAAGACGAATGGGATCGGCGGCAGCGTAAGCAGTCATAAACGAGATACCCAGCCCCGCCTGGCTTAGCCCCATCGCGGTAGAGAACTGGTTGCAGCGATACGCCGGGTGGAATTGCAAACCCTGGCTTTTGAACATGGCATTCATATGGCGTTGCAGGCCGAAGTTTTCTGTCAGGGCTATCAATGGGTAGTCGACCAACTCTTCAATGGTGATACTTTGCCGCTGCGCGATGGGGTGTTGTGGCGAGACGACGGCACAGATTGGCCCCCACTGAAAGCTGTGGCGCTTGAGTTCCGGCGTACCGATTGGGCCAAAGGCCAGCGCCATATCCGCTTCGCCGCTGACGATATCGTTGAGCATCTCCTGCATGCTGCCCACCACAATATCGACAAAAACCTGCGGGTATGACTTGGCAAACTCGCGCATCACCCCTTCGATAAAGGCGGTGATCAGCCCGCCGCCAATGCGTACCGAGATGGTGCCGCCGCGCATATGTCGCAGATCTTTTAACTGACTTTCCAGCTTTTCACGCCGCTGGCGACTGGCAAAATAGTCTTCTGCCAGCAGGCGTCCCGCTTCGGTTAACACCACGTTACGCCCGCGCCGCTCCAGCAACGGAAGCTGGAGCGCACGCTCCAGTTGCGCGATCTGGCGGCTGACCACGGATGGGTTAATACCAAGGATATCCGCCGCACGACGAATCCCGCCCTGGTTACCCACTTCATACAAATAACCCACCTGCTTGTCCTGGAACATCCGCCACATTCCTTCTCAACTGTTGACTTGAGAGCAACAATAACATCATTAAGCGGATATTTATCATCCGGATTGAATAGTGATAATCGAAATAACCGCCCTATTTTGTGAGTGAAAGAAAATGAAAAGCTGAGTCTGTGTTTTTGCACCAAAAGGGTGCCCGATAACGGTGAGAAATTATTTTATTAGGATGTTCTTAGTGCTTAATTAAATAATTTTTCAGTTACTTTGCTTTTTATTCTCTGTATTTCACGGGAAGGTTTTTTATTGCGTAATAATTCGCGGTAAAAGATTTTTATTTTGGCGTCAGGATATTCAGGCACGGATCCTGCTTAGTAATGAGTCATTGTCATCTAATTATTTCAAAGAGAGACGTTATGAGTGAATCGAAAACGCTGGAGCAACCCGCGAAAGAGCACGCGGAAGAGTGGAAAGTCGGGCCTGGTGCCTGGATCTCCTTAGTGATTGTTCTGCTGGTCTTTTCCGGCTTCTTTTTCAAAGTCGAAGGTATGGCGTGGCTCGGAGCGTTTGACTTTACCACGCTGGGCGGCGCGTTCGGCACCATGAAGACACCCGAAACCAACACTTTTATCGGTAGCGGCGGTATCAGCGCGAAAGCCGGTTTCCTGTTCGCGCTGTCGCTGGTGCCAACGGTAATGCTGGCGCTGGGGCTGTTGGAAATTTTTACCCACTACGGTGCGATCCGCGCGGCGCATAAGTTGCTGACACCTTTGCTTAAACCGCTGCTGGGTATTCCGGGTTATACGGGACTGGCGCTAATTACCGACCTGCAAAGCACCGATGCAGGGGCGGCATTAACCAAAGAGTTATATGACAGCGATAAAATTACCCGTAAAGACGTAGTGATTATGGGAGCGTGGCAATATTCCGGTGCGGGGTTAATCAATAATTATTTTTCGATTGGCTCGGCGATGTTCGCTTCATTAACCATCCCGATTATTGTGCCGTTGGTTTTAATGTTCGTCCTCAAATTCGTGGGCGCAGCCGTGGTTCGTCTGGCATTAAATACTGCTTATAAGCGAGATTTCGACAATGAATAATTCTGCAAAAGTCTCTGGTAATCCATTCGATATTTTCGTTATTGGTGCGCGCAAAGGTTTTAATATCGCCATTAATAATCTGATGCCGAATGTATTAATGGCCTATGTGATCGCCGAAATGCTCAATTTACTCGGCGTGATGCAGATTATCGGTCATCTTTGCGCGCCGTTAATGGGGCTGTTCGGTCTGCCGGGGGAAGCGATTACTGTGTTGCTCACCGCCTGGCTCTCCTCCTCCGCAGGGACTGGCGTGGCGGTTAGCCTGCTCAGCAAAGGACAGCTTGATGTCGGGCAAATCACCATTCTCGCGCCCGCCATCTTTTTAATGGGTTCGCAACTACAGTATATGGGCCGCCTGTTGGGCGTGGCCGATGTGCCGAAGAAGTACTGGCCGTTACTGATGGCGGTCAGCATTCTCAATGCCGTAATCGCCATGCTGATTATGCGCGTTATTGCCTGAGTACCAAGGAGTAAGACGTGTCACGCACACTTGAGCATTTCAATTACCTGCATCAGATCCCGGAACTCGGGTTCGAAGAGTATAAAACCTCCGCTTATATCGCCGGGGTACTGGAGGCGGCGGGCTACCAGGTCACGCGCCAGATTAACAACACGACCGGCATTGTCGCGGTGCTGGACAGCGGTAAGCCGGGGCCAGTGCTGGCGCTGCGCGCCGATATGGATGCGCTTGGGCATATCATTGATGGCGAGCATGTTGCGCGCCACACCTGCGGTCATGATGGGCACTCCACGGTGGTGCTGACCACCGCGCAGGAAGTGATCGCCGAAGGGTTAGTGAAAAAGGGTAAGTTGAAGTTTATCTTCCAGCCCGCAGAGGAGCTGGGTACCGGGGCGATTGCGCTGACTGAAGCTGGCGTGCTGGACGATGTCGACATGCTGCTTGGTTTCCACCTGCGTCCGCTGGAAGAGTGCCCGATGGGCCAGGCGGTGCCGGCTATGTATTACTCGGCGTCTGCCACGGTGGAAGTGGTGTTCCACGGCAAAGCGGCGCACGCGGCGCGCCCCCATTTAGGCGTGAATGCGCTGGATGCCGCCGCGCATGCTGTGCAGGCGGTAAACGGCATTCATCTTGCGCCATCGCTCACCTGGAGCGCCAAAGCGACGCGTTTTCTCTGCGACGCCGGGGTGACTAACTCGATTCCTGACAAAGCGCTGGTGTGCTGGGATCTGCGTGCTGCAGAAAACGACGCCATGGATGCGCTAAAACCGCAGGTATTGCGCGCGATTGAAAGCAGTGCGGCGGCTTATGGCGCGCGGACTGAGATTCGCATTCTGAAAGAGATGCCTGCGGCGATCATTGATGATGAGGCAACCGAGGTGGTTTCGCGGGCGATTCGCAGTGTGTTTGGCGAAGCGGGCCTGACCGCGCCAAAATCCACGCCTGGCAGCGAAGACTTTTTCCACTACTTGCGCCTGCGCCCGCAGGTGAAAGGGGGATTCTGGGGGCTGGGTGCCAACCTGCTGCCGGGTCTGCATCACCCGGAGATGCACTTTGACCGTGATGCCCTGGCGCTCGGCGTGAAAGTGTTTAAAGCCTGCGTACAGGATGTGCTGGGTTGACGGTTACGGCTTCCTGCGGCGCAGCGTGGTCTCCTGCTCATAGGGCATCGGCGTGGGGTAAGTAATAAACTCGACGATGCTGCCCCGGGGTGTGCGTCAATAGCAAAAGCCGTTGCCTGCACCTTTCTTCAGGGGAAAACGTAGCGGCGGCGCGGTAAAAACGTCGCCGCCCGCCGCTTTAAAGCGTTGCCGCGCAACGTCGATGTCCTCGGGATAGACCGCAAATGTTGCAGACCAAAATCGTTGATCCACAGCGGCTCGCGCTGTTCTGGCCCGTGCATTTCGAAGAGTTCGATACCGGGGCCGTGCTGAGGTTTGAGCATGCGTATGGATGTGATCGTCGTACCCGGCACGAGGCGCAACGTTTTTTGCTGCGCCTCGTTATCAAGATCTTCATCTTCTGGCGAGACGGACTGATAAATCAGCTCTGCGCCAACGCTTCAATCAGAAAACGGGTTGCCTCTTCAATATCCGGGACGTACCGCGATGACATTCGTCGATAACGATCAAGTCGAAAAAGTCTGGAGCGACCTGTTTATAGGCTTTCTGATGCTCTTCATTTCCCGTGATTGCCTGATACAAGGCCAGATGGATTTCGTAAGCCGGATCGACAGTGCGCCCGGTTATCTTAGTCGTGGCATTACCAAAGGGCTGAAAGTCGTTGTTTTTGGTTTGATCGGCGAGGATATTGCGGTCGGCCAGAAACAGGATGCGTTTCTTATTTTTTGCTTTCCATAAGCGCCAGATAATCTGAAAAGCGGTGTAGGTTTTACCCGTGCCGGTTGCCATTACTAACAGGATACGGTTTGAGCCAGCGGAAACTGCTTCTACGGTTTTGTTAATGGCCGGGAGCTGGTAATAACGCGGCGATTTGCCGCTACCGTCGTCGTAATAGTCCTGAGTAATAACCGGTAGCTGTTCCTCGGTGTAGCCTTTCCAGGCGCAGAGTTTTTGCCACAGTTCGGCAGGAGAGGGGAAATCTTCAAGGTTAATTTCACGCTCGATCTGATCGCTGGCGGTTTTGTCGTGGAAGATAAAGCCGTCGCCATTTGAGGCAAATGCGAAGGGCACATCGAGAAGCTGCGCATAACCGAGAGCGTGCTGCATCCCTTTGCCGATTTCATGTTTGTTGGCTTTGGCCTCAATCACCGCCAGAGGAATGCCGGGTTTGTGGTAGAGCACGATATCAGCGGATTTGACAGTCTTACGCGCGGCGACCTTACCACGCACAATCACCTTGCCGTCGCGGAGTTTAACCTCCTGCCTGATTTGTACCGTGTCATCCCAACCCGCTTTTAAAACCGCAGGCAGAATGCGTTTGGTAATGATATCTGCTTCCGTCAGGTTACTCAGGTTTATGCCAGCCATAGCGTGCTCTCACTTAAAACAGGACGGTTCTGGTTTTACACAAAAACGTAACGCGTGAATGGATTAACACCGAACTTTCCCGACGCCTGTTTAATCCATCAATTTTTCTTCGTGGTTTGCTGACTAAACTCTACTCTTTAAGGCATTGAGTGAGGAATATGTTCTTATTTCTCGCGTTATCGAATTCAGGTTGTATGTTTTTTTGATAAACAATATTGCAAAGCGCTTTTTTACTTACTAGATAGTCTGATAAACCTGTCGGTATATACGCGATAGAAAGTAATGCTATAGCCATTCCCACGAATACGATTATTGTAGAAATGAACGTATTATATTTTTGGCGAAGATGATTAAATACAGGTTTTACGGTCAGTCGACCGAGGAGATAAAAAGTTAATAAACCAATAAAACCACCAAACCATAAATCAAAGCTGTTAATCGCTATATTAGTGGTGCCATTTTCTAATAATCGATTTAAAGCCATTCAGCTTAATATTAACGCCAGCAAACTAATGATCGACCAAGTCTGTATAACCTGAAGGAAGTAAACTTTATAAATTTTCCCTTCGCTTAAAAATGTAAAGATTGAGATAGTCGAACCGAATGCAATTGCAGCAGTCATTGCATGAATAAAAAGTATCACTTGAAGAGCTAAGAGATTAATAACTGAGTTAAAATCTGCAATTAAAGAATTATCGAGCATTAACCCTTTTATTAACGTTATTAATAAAAGCAAAGACATCAGCGATTTAAAAAGATTTGCGAGAGCATTTTGTAACGGTATGTACTCATGTTCTCCATCATAAATTTCAGGGTGCCTAATAAATGTTGTCATGTCGTGATAAAAATCTTTTGCTGGTATAATCTCAACTGCTTTTTGTAATATTTCATTTTTTATTTTCATAATTACTCCGCTGTAACAGAGGGTGGGGTTACGTTTCTATTTATATCAGAACCCTCTGTATATACCCAACTTTACTTTCAGACCCGGTCATTTTTACTACCCTTATTACCCTAAGCGGTAAATAAGGAGGCGAATATGGCTTACCAGACAGTGAATCCTTTTAACAACCAGCTCATTAAAGAGTATGCGAACCACAGCGATGCCGATATTGAGGTCGCGCTGCGCCAGGCGGACGCGCTATACCACTCTTCCTGGTCAAAGGGGGATATCGAACAGCGGCTGCCGATACTGCACAGACTTGCCGACTTGCTGGAAAACCAGCAGGAAGAACTGGCAAAAATCGCCAGCCGGGAGATGGGGAAGTTGATTGAGCAGAGCCGCAGTGAAGTGAAGATTTGCGCGCAGATCGCCCGCTACTACGCGGATAACGCAAAACAATTCCTTGCGCCTGTTAAGTATGAAACGGAGCTGGGAGAGGCGTGGGTGGAACATCATCCAATCGGCGTGATCATGGCGGTGGAACCGTGGAATTTCCCTTACTACCAGTTGATGCGTGTACTGGCGCCGAATCTCGCTGCCGGTAACCCGGTTATCTGTAAACATGCCAGCATTGTGCCGCAGTGCGCCGAAACCTTTGCGCAGCTGGTGCGCGAAGCGGGCGCGCCGGAAGGTGCGTGGACGAATCTGTTTATCTCTTCCGATCAGGTTTCCGCGATCATTGCCGATCCGCGCGTACAGGGTGCGGCGTTGACCGGATCGGAAAAAGCCGGTAGCGCGGTGGCAGCGCAAGCGGCGAAACACATCAAGAAATCGACGCTGGAACTTGGCGGTAATGACGTATTTATCGTGCTGGACGATGCGGATCTGGAAAAAGCGGTTGAGACTGGTGTGCAAGCCCGTCTGGCGAACGCCGGGCAGGTTTGTACTGCCGCGAAACGTTTTATTATCCATCAGGATATTGCCGATCAGTTCCTGCGTAAATTCACCGACGCCTTCAAACAGGTGAAGCTGGGCGATCCGCTGGATGAAAGCACCACGCTTGGCCCGCTCTCCTCGAAAGAAGCGCTTGATACGCTGAGCCAACAGGTGAGTGAAGCGGTACAAAACGGAGCAAAACTGCATTTTGGCGGCAAACCGGCGAACAGCGAAGGCAACTTCTTCGAACCCACCATTTTGACGCACATTACACGCGACAACCCGGCCTATTTTGAAGAGTTCTTTGGCCCGGTGGCGCAAATTTATGTGGTGAATAATGATGACGAAGCGGTACGCCTGGCCAACGATTCACACTACGGCCTTGGCGGGGCGATCTTCAGCCGCAATATTCAGCGCGCTAAACAGATGGCTTCGCGCATTGAAACCGGCATGGTCTATATCAACTGGCTGACGGATACCGCCGCAGAGTTGCCATTCGGCGGGGTGAAACGCTCCGGATTTGGCCGCGAGCTGTCTGATTTGGGCATCAAAGAGTTTGTGAATCAGAAGCTGGTGGTTGTGCGCCAGTAATTGTCTCCTTTCCCTTTTTCCTCTCCCACATGGGAGAGGAAACCCTTCCTGGCACTGAATAAAATAAGCATTGCATGACAACTTTGTATATACTTAACTGTATATACATTCAAGGATGAGAAATGTGACATGGAGTTCGAATGGGACGCAACAAAAGCGACCAGCAATCTGCGCAAGCATGGTATTCGCTTTGAAGATGCCATATTTATTTTTGATGACCCGCAACATCTGTCGATACAAGACAGGTTTGAAAACGGCGAATATCGATGGCAAACCATCGGGCTGGTTCATGGTGTGATCGTTATTTTGGTCGCGCATACCATCCGTTTTGAAAGTGGGCACGAAGTAGTTCGTATTATCAGCGCGCGTAAGGCTGACAGAAAGGAGAGGAGCCGTTATGAGCATGGTTAAACATAAGCAGGGCGAGATGCCTGCGCGCAATAAGCAGCGTGAAGCTGAACTCAAAGCACTGGCAGATAAACCCGACGATGAGATTGATTACAGCGATATTCCAGCGACGGAAGAGGCGCTTTGGGCGGATGCGGTTCGCGGTAAATTTTTCCGCCCTTTAAAAACGCAGGCATCGGTGCGTATTGATGCGGATGTTATGGAATGGCTGAAGCGGCCGGGAAAAGGGTATCAGACCCGGCTTAACGCTATTTTACGTGAAGCAATGCTGCGCGATTTGCAAAACAAAAAATGATGAGCAGGCCACCTGTGGGTGGCCTTTGTTATTTCTTCAAACCCGCAAACGCGGCTCTGATCTCATCTTCCGGTAGCTGTACGCCAATAAACACCAACGTGCTGTGTGGCGCTTCGTCGCCCCACGGACGATCCCAGTCTGCGCTGTAGAGGCGCTGCACGCCCTGAAACAGCAGGCGATTTGGTTCGCCGTCGATCCACAACATGCCTTTATAGCGCAGCAGTTTGTCGGCAAAGCTCAGCAACAGGTTTTCCATCACGCGGGAGACGTCGCTGATATCCACCGGATAATCCAGCTCGACCACAATCGAATTAATGTCGTTCTGTTTGTCGGCGATAAAGTGGAAGCGCGGTTTTGCTGTCACCACGTTCTCTTCCAGCATAAACCCATTGGTATTAAACAGTTGCGCCAGCTCGATATCGCCGTGCGTCACGGTGTAAATTGGCGCGCGGGCGTTGATGCGGCTCAGGCGTTCGCGCAGTTTTTCGCACTCGCCGGCGACATCCGTTTTGGTCAGCAGAATGCGGTCGGCATAGCCCACTTGCGACTGCGCCAGCGTGAACTGATTCATCTGCTCATCGGCATGTACCGCATCGACCAGCGCGATGACGCCATCCAGCATATAGCGCTGACAGAGGATCTCATGGGAGAAAAAGGTCTGAATAATCGGCCCTGGATCGGCCATGCCGGTGCACTCAATCACCAGTCGATCAAAGGCAATGTCGCCGCGATCAAGACTGTCGAGCAGATCCAGCAATGCATCTTCCAGCTCACTGGAGCGGCTACAGCAGATACAGCCATTGGTCAGGGTTTTGATTTGCGTGGCGCGATCGCCAATAAGTTGATCATCAACAGAAACTTCGCCGAACTCATTTTCAATAACGGCAATCTTGTAACCGTGTTGTTCATTGAGAATATGGCGTAAGAGGGTGGTTTTGCCTGCGCCGAGAAAGCCGGTCAACAATGTTACTGCAATCGGGGTCATAAATTCTCCTTTAGCAACAGCGGACTCCGCCCTTGCCATCTCCGCCGTAACGCGCTTGCTGGCGTTCGCGGAAGAACTCTTCGTAAGTCATGTACGGCTTATCCGGATGGTTGGTTTTCATATGATCAACGTAGTTGTCATAGTCCGGGATGCCAATCAGCATCTTTGCCGCCTGACCGAGGTACTTTTTTGCTTCGCCTAAGTTACCAAACATTATGTGTCCCAGGTATAGGTGGTTCCGGCGTTGCAGGCGATTTTGAACCTGGACCTACTGCGCGCTGTACACGCTCAAATTGACGCCTGCGAAACGGATGTAAACCACCCTCAGGGTGGTTTACATCATGATGCGTTGTATGCCGGATTGCGTAGCGCCATCCGGCATCCGGTTTAATGGTGTGAAGAGGTTTTCACACCGCCTTCCGGCACTGGCACATACGGCGTTTCTTTGTCGGTACGCACGGTGTTGTTGCGCACCTGCAGCCAGGTTTTGATGCCATAGAAGATGATGCTGTACACCACCACCAGGAACAGAATGCTCAACCCGGCGTTGGTGTAGTTGTTCACCACGATATGGTTCATGTTGGCAATCTGCTGCGCGGTCAGATCACCGCCACCAGCGGCGATCTTCTCTTTGTACTGGTTCGCCATATACAGGAAACCTTCCAACTGAGGATTGGTGCTGAACAGTTTCAGACCCAGCGCCCAGGTGGTGCACAGCAGCAGCCACATGGCAGGAACCACGGTGACCCAGATGTATTTGGTACGCTGCATTTTCACCAGCACCACGGTGCCCAGCATCAGCGCGACGGCTGCGAGCATCTGGTTAGAGATACCGAACAACGGCCACAGGCTTTTCACGCCGCCCAGCGGATCAACCACACCCTGGTACAGCAGGTAACCCCACAGACCCACACAGCCCGCAGTACCAATGACGCCAGCAACCAGCGAGTCGGTTTTCTTCAGGAACGGTACGAAGTTACCCAGCAAGTCTTGCAGCATAAAGCGGCCTGCACGGGTACCGGCATCCAACGCGGTGAGGATAAACAGCGCTTCAAACAGAATACCGAAGTGGTACCAGAAGCCCATGTCCGCCATCGGGATGATTTTGTGGAACACGTGCGCAATACCGACAGCCAGCGTCGGTGCGCCACCTGCGCGGTTCAGTACGGACGGCTCACCGATATCTTTCGCGGTTTGCAGGATCTGCTCCGGCGAAATCACAAAACCCCAGGAGCTGACGGTCGCCGCCGCGTGCGCGGTGACATCTTTCAGCTGCGCCAGAATCATCGGCGCGTTATCACCGCCCAGTTCATGCAGGTTCGGCATGGTAATGCCCAGCCCTGCTGGCGGCGTGTTCATTGCAAAGTAGAGACCCGGTTCGATAATGGAGGCAGCAACCAGCGCCATCACCGCCACAAAGGATTCCATCAGCATCGCGCCGTAACCGATAAAGCGCGCGTCGGTTTCGTTAGCCAACAGTTTCGGCGTGGTGCCGGAAGCGATCAGGGCATGGAAGCCAGAAACCGCGCCACAGGCGATAGTGATAAACAAGAACGGGAACAGCGCACCTTTCCACAGCGGACCCGTACCGTCGATATACTGCGTGACCGCAGGCATTTTCAGTTCCGGGTTGAGGATCACGATGCCCAGCGCCAGGCCGACGATCACGCCGATTTTCAGGAAGGTCGCCAGGTAGTCGCGCGGAGCGAGGATCAACCACACCGGCAGCAGCGCGGAGACAAAGGCGTAACCCACCAGCGCGAAGGTGATGGTGGTGTCTTTAAAGGTCAGCGCCGGGCCCCAGTAAGGATCGTGCGCGATGACGCCACCAAACCAGATTGACGCAACCAGTAGCACAATACCGATAACCGACACTTCGCCTACGCGTCCTGGGCGCAGGAAGCGCATATAGATCCCCATAAACAGGGCAATCGGCACGGTGGAGCAGACAGTGAAGACACCCCACGGGCTTTCCGCCAGCGCTTTCACCACAATCAGCGCCAGCACCGCGAGGATGATGATCATAATCAGGAAGCAGCCAAACAGCGCGATAGTGCCCGGCACGCGGCCCATCTCTTCTTTCACCATCTCACCGAGAGATGCGCCGTTACGGCGTGAAGAGATAAACAGCACCATAAAGTCCTGCACTGCACCGGCCAGCACCACGCCCGCCAGCAACCACAATGTGCCTGGCAGGTAGCCCATTTGCGCGGCCAATACCGGGCCAACTAGCGGACCAGCCCCGGCGATCGCGGCAAAATGGTGGCCAAACAGCACGTAGCGGTTGGTTGGCACATAGTTGAGGCCGTCGTTATTGATCACCGCCGGTGTGGAACGGGTGGGATCGAGTTTCATCACCTTCTGAGCGATGTAAAGGCTGTAGTAGCGGTAGGCCACAAGGTAAACGGAAACGGACGCGACCACGATCCATAGCGCGCTAACATGCTCGCCCCGGCGTAATGCGACAACAGATAAACAAAAAGCACCGATGATCCCGAGGATTGCCCAGGGTATGTGCTTGAGTAGTTTTTTAGTATCCATATCAGACCTGGTTTTTAGCAGAAATAGTGAATTGGATTTGAAACTTGAATTGGCTGAAATGCTGGCATTTATGATGGCAAATTACGTGCGCGAATCGGCAGCGATTTGGCTGAGTGGTTGGAAAAAGGTGGTGAGCGGTAATGAATGCGCAATAAGCGGTTTTCGGTGGGCGAAAGAGGACGGGAATCTGTGATACGCGTCACGCTGAACCCTTGTCTGGTAAGGGATAGCGCGATTTTTGCCGCACTGTAATCAATGTGTAACTGGTGAAAAAATAGCACGTTAAACCATAAAGTTTTCCTATGCCAGGCCGAAAACCTGGTATCTGTTTATAGGGAAAGAGAAAACATGTTGACTCGTATTAAACTTGTGACCAGTTTGTTGCTGGTATTGGCGTTATTTGGCTTGTTACAACTCACCTCCGGCGGCTTGTTCTTTAACGCGCTGAAACACGACAAAGAAAACTTCACCGTCTTGCAAACCATTCGCCAGCAGCAATCCACGCTGAATGGTAGCTGGGTCGCGTTGCTGCAAACCCGTAATACCCTTAACCGCGCGGGTATCCGCTACATGATGGATCAGAGCAATATCGGCAGCGGTGCGACCGTGTCGGATCTGATGCAAATTGCCAGCACCTCGCTGAAACAGGCAGAAGCGAACTGGAATGCTTACCAGGCACTGCCGCGCGATCCGCGCCAGAGCGAAGAAGCTGCGGCAGAGATCAAACGTAACTACGATATCTACCACAACGCACTGGCGGAGCTGATCCAACTGCTCGGCGCCGGTAAGATCAATGACTTTTTTGACCAGCCGACTCAGAGCTATCAGGATGGTTTTGAGAAACAATACGTTAACTATTTGCAGCAGAACGATAGCCTGTATGAACAAGCGGTTCACGACAGCGAAAGCTCTTATGGCTCTGCGGTGTGGGTCATTATCTCCGTACTGATTGTGGTTCTGGCGGTGATCGTCTGTGTCTGGATTGGCATCAAAGGGGCGCTGATTAAGCCGCTCAACCATTTGATCGACAATATCCGCCATATTGCTGGTGGCGATCTGGTGCAGCGCATCGAAGTGCAGGGTTCCAATGAAATGGGCGTGCTGGCAGAGAGCCTGCGCCATATGCAAAGCGAACTGGTGCGTACCGTTAGCGATGTCCGTAATGGCGCAAACGCCATTTACAGCGGTGCCAGTGAAATTTCCGTGGGTAACAACGATCTCTCTTCCCGTACTGAACAGCAGGCGGCTTCTCTGGAAGAGACTGCCGCCAGCATGGAAGAGCTGACTGCCACGGTGAAACAGAACGCCGAAAACGCCCGTCAGGCCAGCCATCTGGCGCTGAGCGCGTCCGAGACTGCGCAGAAAGGCGGTAAAGTGGTGGATAACGTGGTGCAGACAATGCGCGACATTACCGCCAGTTCGCAGAAAATCGCTGACATTATTAGCGTGATCGACGGCATTGCTTTCCAGACTAACATCCTGGCGCTTAACGCTGCGGTCGAAGCAGCGCGTGCGGGTGAACAGGGTCGCGGCTTTGCCGTGGTTGCAGGTGAGGTGCGTAACCTTGCACAGCGTAGCGCCCAGGCGGCTCGCGAGATCAAGAGCCTGATTGAAGACTCCGTTGGCCGTGTTGAAGTGGGTTCCACGCTGGTGGAAAGCGCTGGTGAAACCATGGATGAGATCGTCAACGCCGTTACCCGTGTTACCGACATCATGGGCGAAATCGCCTCTGCGTCTGATGAGCAGAGCCGCGGGATTGACCAGGTTGGCCTGGCGGTTTCTGAAATGGATCGCGTTACTCAGCAGAACGCCTCGCTGGTGGAAGAGTCTGCCGCCGCTGCGGCAGCGCTGGAAGAACAAGCCAGCCGCCTGACGCAGGCTGTTTCCGTGTTCCGCATTATGCAGGATCAGCGTAAAAACGCTGGTGCAACGCCGACCAGTTTTGTCAAAGCTGAACCGGCTACCGCGCTGTCGCGTAAAGCCGCGACCGATGCGGGCGAGAACTGGGAAACCTTCTAATCGATATTCGCGCCCTGCCAGTCAGGGCGCATTTTCTCCGGCTTTTGCGTGCTATTCTCTTTTCATCGCTCTGCGGAGAAGCCTTATGAACCTCGTCGCTGTTTCTGCCATCCACTATAGTTGCGAAACCCTGGCCACCCTCACCGGTGCGTGTTTTGAAGGCTATAGCGTACCGTTTTCCCTGCCGCCCGATGTTTTTGCACAACGCTTTCTTGCCGAAGGCTTGAGCCTTGTCGATTCCTACGTCTGGCTGGCGGGCGACACGCCTGCCGCTGTAGCCCTGATCGCCCGTCGTGGCGATTGCGCCCGGCTAGCTGCCTTTGCCATTCGCCCGCAATTTCGCGGCCAGGGCTTAGGAAGGCAAATCTTACCGCCGTTAATGGCCGGGCTGCGTACCAAAGGTGTTCGCCAGATGTGGCTGGAAGTCATGAGCGATAACCACGCCGGTATCGCCCTTTATCATGCACTGGGGTTTGCCACCGTTCAGCCGCTGTTTGGCTACCAGGGGCGTGCGGATCTGGCTGAAGAGAACTGCACGTTACAGGAGCGCGATCCGCTGGCAGTGGTGCGCAGCGCCATAAGTGAATGCCATGACCGACTGCCGTGGCAGGTGGATCCGCTCACTGCGGTATCGCTACCCGCGCGGGTATTCGAGTACCGCAAACATGCCTATGCGCTGGTTTCCATCCTCGGTGACAAACCATTGCTGCGATTTATCTATGTTGAATCAGAGTATCGCCGCAAGGGGTTTGCCGGCGAGCTGCTGCAGGCACTGAACCAGCATTTTCCGGCGCTTGGCACCACCGTGGCGGTGCCAGAGCGTTTTTCATCCCTGTTCCAGCGTGCGGGCTACACGACAATGGCCATCAGCCAGTATGAAATGAAAGCTGAGCTTTAGCGGTCAGCCTTCGCGGTTCACCACTTTGATTTCCACCAGGCCGACGCCCAGTTTGCGCGGCGAATGACCCAGAATATTGCCTTCGTTGGTTGATTGCGGATCCGGCGGTGCGATGACCAGCCGGTTACTGTGAGACGGATTGCTAAAGTGCAGCGTGGTGGTGCTGAGCGCATTGCCCAGTGTCAGCATTTGTTGCTGATCGCCAATGCGCACCGGAATGGGCTGATTGGCATTCGACCCAAAGGCTTTGGCAGTGATCACCAGCTCGAACTGTTCCGGCAGCGGTTGGTTATATTCGATAGCCACTTCCCCGCCCAGATTCGCATTCGACCAGCGCCCCCAACTTTCCGGGCGCGATAGGCCGCTAAACTGTTTCACCTCTTCCGGCGCACCTGCAACGTTAAAGACAAAACTGTCGGCTTTGTAACGAATGCTATCGTCGAGGATCTTCAGGGTATCGACGTTCTTTTGGTAGCGATCGCTGCTGATCACCGTTTGTTTAAACGCGGTTTTCCCTTTCCACTGCGCTTTGTCGATATGCTGGACTTGCTGTTCGCCGCCCAGTTGCCCCTGCGAGACGCACCAGTCGGTAGAAAGTGCCAGTTCCGGTGACCATAAACGCGCCATTTTGTAGCATTGATCGATCCAGACGAAGTTATCGCGCGGGGCGAAATCCGCCAACTGGAAGCGCAGCGGTGCGGAATATTCGCTTTCTGGCAACGGCTCGACTTTATCCGATACCCGCACCAGCAGCGGCAAACGGAACTGGCTGCCAGAGAACGCCACCATCTGTTTATCCGTGTCGATGCTGAAGTCTTTCATCTCTTTCGGGAAATTCCACAGCCGGATAATGTCCGGTTTCCACGCCAGCATTTTCGCTTTCATATTGAGGAAAATACCCGAAAGCGACTGCCCGGAGAGGCTGCTACGACCAAGTCCGAGGAAATTATCGCCGCCGAGAATATCCAGCACCGTTGCGCCGTTATCGAGGGTGCTGCGCTTAATTCCGGAGATATCCTGTTGCGGTTCATCGCCGCGCAGCACAAAGAACAGGTTGCTGCGATCGTGCTTATTAAGGTATTTCCACGCAGTGTTATTCATCGCCAGATGATCTGACGACACTACTATCACTGTGTCTTTAAACCACGGCGATGCTTTGATTTTGTTGATAAGCGCGGCGATATTTTGCTGGCTACACGTTACCGCGCTAAAGGACTGGTTCGGCTTGCCATCGTAAGCGTAGCTTTTACGTTCGCAGCCGCGCGAGATAAAACCGTCCGGGTGGTGGGTATCCACCGTCAGCGCAAACAGCGAAAAGCGTTTACCGGAACGAGAGAGTTCCTCGTACTGTTTCCATACGGTGTCCAGCACCGTATCGTCATAGAAACCCCAGTCGTTACGGTAATGCGGGTCCGCGACCTGGCTTTTCAGCTCTTCTGCGCCCGTCAGGTAATCAAAGCCGTGAGATTTTAAAAATACATCTTTCCCGGCAAAACGCAGGTTAGCGCCTTGTACGAAATGGTTTTCGTAGCCGGAGTTTTTCAGGATGTCGCCGAGGCAAAGATTCTGCGGAAAGAAGCTGGAAACGGAGGCCGACGCGTTGCCTTCAAACGGCGCGAAAAGCGGAATGCCGCACTGCGAAGAGACCATGCCGGCGATGGTGTAATCGGTGCCGGGTAGCTGTTCGGTATGGCTAAAATCAATGCCTTCTTCTTTTAGCGCGCCCAGTTCTGGCGTCAGGCCGGGAAACGCCTCTTCGTTAAAATAAGTACGCTCCAGACTTTCCCCGTAGATGTAGACGAGGTTCAGTTTGGGGTTGGGGATCTGCTTTGCCGGCACTTTATAAAAGGTGGCGAAATCAGGATCGCCTTCGCGCGTCTGGGATTTTACCAGCTCGGTAATCTGGCGGAATGCCGGGCTGGCGTCCACCGAGCCGAGCGCCAGTGCGAGCGCAAGTAAGCTATAGCCGAAATGGTGCGGCAGATGGCGACGACGGCGCAGCACCCAGCCGAGTGCGCAAAACACCGCCACCAGCGCCAGCACTAACCCGGCACCGGGAAGCATATATTTGCTGACCCCTGCGCCTGTCAGGCTGTTGGTCAGGGTGTATAACACCGCGTCGTTGATGCCGTCGCCGGTAAAATAATTGCTGGCGTAAAGCGTGATGTTCAGGATGACAAACAGACCCAGCACTAGCAGGGTAACGCTAAACCACCAGGTATTACGGCCCGCTTTCCAGGCATAGATCGCCACAGAGGCAAGAAACAGCGCGATAGAGAGTAACTCAGACAACCGTTATTCCTCATCAACGCCAGACATATTGCTGGCCATTAATTTTTGTAACAGGGCGTATAATTTAATGTTGATGTCACATAGCTGCAATTGTAGTGTCACTTTTTCGTGGATTTATTCAGAATTGGTTTAGAAAAAGGGAATAGTGACAGCCGTCGCACTGCGGCGTTTCGGTATAGCGGGGAAGGATAAGGCCGCGCTCCGACTGAACGCGGCGGGATATCAGGAGAGGAAGTTCACGCCCTGCTTGAGGACGATGTCGCAGGCTTTGGATTTCACTTTTTCCGCCAGCGGTGTACTACCGATGTTGCTCAGATTCAGCTGTTCCCCGTTTTTGGTGTTCAGCATGCCCTGGATCCCTTCCAGATAATTGGTGTCTTGTTTCTGCTGAGCGGCACCCAGGCCCAGTTTATCCAGCACCTGGTTTTTCACATTTTCGGTATTGGTCAGGCTGGAGAGTTTGTTTTTCGCGCACCAGCTCATCACGCCCGCCGCATTGTTCATGGTATCAGCGCTGAGTGACTGATTACCGCCATTAAGCAGACCCGTCAGGGAAGAGAGCGACAGGCCACCTTGCTGTGTTTGTGATGCCGTCGATTTCTGGCTGAGTTCGCTGGCGGCGCTGGAAAGGGTGTCCTGCCAGGAGGTGGCGTGAGCGAAACCAGTGAGCAGCGCGCTACTGAGTGCGGCGCTGCAAAGCAGGCGTTGGGTGAATTTCATATCGTGCGGATCCTGATATCAACAAAGGCGGCCAGTATACACCCGGGCGCGGGCGCGCCACGGATGGGAAAATTCTCAATACTCTTTACCGGTGACGCGGCTGCGGTAACTCTCCCAGTTGAAGATCACCCACAGGCTGTTGCCGAGGCGCATTCTGTCCATCACGCGTTCGCCCAATAGCTTATTCATCTCTTCCAGGTTGCTGTTCGTCAGCATACCAGTCGGGCGCTTGGATGAAGAACGGCGATCAACAATCTGATTAATAATGACCTTTTCGTAGCGGGATTCCGTTTGCATACCGATTTCATCAATCACCAGCAGGTCAACGCTGCTTAAGTCATTGAGCAGTTGCTCTTCGCTGTTTTCCTTGTTGCCAAAGGTCTCTTTCATGGCCGACATAATGTCGGCAACGGTGATGATCAGTACCGATTTACCACGCAACAGCAGTTCATTACAGATAGCGGCGGCCAGATGGTTTTTGCCGGTGCCGGGTTTGCCAGAGAAGATAAAGCTGGCGATGTTACCGTCGAACTCTTCCACATATTGCCGCGCTTGGCTCAGCGCCCGCATTTGGCCTTCCGTTTCGACACGATAATTATCGAAGGAACAGTTCTGGTGCAGTGGACGAATGCCGGAGCGGTTGAAGGTGCGCTGCATTTTCATGGCGCGGTTTTCGCGCTCCAGCGCCGCCGAACGGATTTCGCCTTGTTGCTTCTGCCAGGCCATCAACTCTTCGCTGGTTTTGAACGCAGGCTCAGTGTTGGCAGGCATCATTTTTTGCAGTCGCTTCATCAATTCGCCGACGTTTTTCATCGTTATCCTCTAAAACCTGGTGGGATTTGATTATCTGGTTCGGACAGGGCGTTAATGTCCCGCTTTGTCGTGCCGCTCTGGCTGCTACGGCCTATTTGCAAGCTGCGCGCCAGTTTTTGCTGCCACTGGACGTGATGGAAAATTTTACCTTCTGCCTGCCAGTAAGCCACAAATGAGGCCAGTTCTTCAGGCGTTGCGGGGTGTGATAGCGCAATACCCCACATCGCCGCCAGGCGCTGAAAGTCAGCATCCGGCTGCCAGCCCTCGTACATGGCGAATTTGCCCATTGGCACATTTACCGGCGCAGCGGCGGGTTCTTCATAAAACTGTGCATCGAGCGAAATATCGCTCATCGGACGTGCCAGTTGCGCTTCAAGCGCCAGAAGCTCTTCAAGGCGCTGGGGCGAAATTGCGTAAAACGCGGGGCTATTATTGGCAAAAACGGCAATGGCGCCGCCTTCCGTGCGTGCCAGTACGCAGGCAGGATCGCGCACAAATTCATCAATGCCAATGACATTCGGCGTCAGGATTTTGGAAGACATAACGCGTTCTCAAACAGGATTACTACGGATACGGTGCACTGTGTTTTTTTCACACAGGCATAATCACACATAGTAACACAGTGAGCAGAAAGGGCAGTACAGCATGAAAAAGCCGGGTTTTCCCGGCTTGTCATTTTTCAACATGTTGGCTTATTTTGCCTTACGCAATGATATTCAGCGTAACGTCGATGTTGCCGCGCGTGGCGTTGGAATAAGGGCAAACAATATGCGCAGCATCGACCAGTTTTTTGGCTTCAGCGGCGTCCATCCCCGGCAGGTGGATATTCAGTTTGGCTTCGATACCAAAACCGGTTGGCAAAGGTCCGATACCGACTTCACCTTCAATAAAGGCCTCTTTCGGCATGCTGATTTTGTCGCGACTGGCGACAAATTTCATCGCGCCAAGGAAGCAGGCGGAGTAGCCCGCAGCAAACAACTGTTCCGGGTTAGTCACTTCGCCGCCAGCGCCACCCATCTCTTTCGGTACGCCCAGTTTGACATCCAGTACGCCGTCGGAAGAGGTTGCGCGGCCATCACGGCCTCCGGTTGCTTTGGCTTTTGCAGTGTAAACAACTTTTTCTAAAGACATGGCAGGTTCCTTATTATCTAGAGTGTTTGCTATAAAATAGTGCGCTATGTTGTTGCTGGAAATAAACTCCCTGTAAAGAGAGTTTATGCCCGTTGAAACTGTTGGCGAAGCTGTTCCAGTTGCTGCTTGATATCGGCAAGCGTTGCGCTATCACAAGCCATTGCACAGCCGATTGCTTCCGGAATCGACGTCGCTTGCTGCTGCAGGTCACGCCCGTTTTCGCTTAGGGTGATCACCACCTGGCGTTCATCCTGGCGCGAACGTTGGCGACGAATCAGCCCGGCGCTTTCCAGACGCTTCAGCAGCGGCGTCAGCGTGGCGGAGTCGAGAAACAGGCGCTCGCCGATTTCTGACACTGTAATGTCATCTTTCTCCCACAGCACCAGCATCACCAGATATTGCGGGTAGGTCAGATTCATCGGTGCCAGTAGCTGCCGGTAGAGCTTATGCAGCGCCAGGTTTGTTGAGTACAGGGCAAAACAAAACTGATTATCTAACGCGAGCTGCGCATTCGCGGTTGGAGTCGATGTTTTCTTCATGCGATTGAATATAGATAGTGTGCGATTTTATTGCAAGTTATTTTTATGCGAGCAGTTATAATGCATGAGAACGTGCCTGCCGTTTCAGCATTGTATTGCTGCTTCGCAACCGGAAACGGGGTTTTTGCAAAAAGATGGGGAAGGTCTTCATGTTGCCGATCTAGTAAAAATGAACATTACTCACTGCATGTTTGATGAATCGCGATTTTGGGAAATTTAAAGAAATATCATGGGATTACGCTACGCGTTTCGTAATAGCAATAAGTCTCTCTGCGTCAAAATTTGCCGACACGGAATTCCACCTTCATTACTGGTGGATGATGACTGTGACGGCAGAAAACTAACCTTATACGCGGGGGCGTTTGCGGTAAATCCACAGCCCAGGAATCGACAGGCCGATAGAGAGTGCGCCGACAATCGACGATGCTTTCAGGAAATTCGTTAACAGCAAAATCATCAGCTCTTCGCTGTAGCCAAAATGGCCGATCTTGACCGCCGAAATCATCGCGGTATAGGCAGAAATCCCCGGAAACATCGGGATCACCGCCGCCACGGTAAAGACTTTCGGGTGCGCCAGGTACCAGCGTGACCAGTGAATACCAATTGAGCCGACCAGCATTGAGGCGGCAAAGGTCGACCATTCGATATTGAATCCCCACTGCACCATGGCGAAGCGCGAACCATGACCAATTGCGCCAAGCAGTGCGCACCAGGGCAGAGCGCGGTGCGGGACGTTAAATACCATGGCAAAGCCAACGGCAGGGATGGCCGCCAGTAACATATCCTGCGCCAGTGCCAGGATGAACAAAATCACACCCATCCGCGTAACCCCCACAATGTCATTGCCATTACCACACCGATACAGGTAGCAAGCGTTAATAAGCTGGCGATAGCCCAACGCGCAAGCCCCGTATTGATATGTCCTTTAAACATATCGGCAACCGAATTAATCAACGGAAAACCCGGTACTAAAAGCAAAACGCTGGCGGCCATGGCAACGGTTGATGATTGCAGAAAAGCGGGTAGCGTCAGCATTAAGCCGGAAACCGTGGTGGCGACAAAGGCGGTGATACAAAAGTTGATTTGTGGATGTAAGTGTTGACCCGCCAGAACCAGGCGGACGTACATCGCGACACTACTGGCGCAAAAAGTAATAAAAGCACCATCCCAGCCGCCATTATTGAGCTTGCAAAAACAGGCGCAAGAGAGACCCACCATCAACGTGACCAGCCAGCGCGGGTAACGTAAGGGTTTGACTTGAGCGAAGCGCTTCTCGACGTCTTTAGAATCCAATAACTTATGCTCAGCGAGGATGACAATATGCTGGACTTCCGTCACCACGTGCATATTGATGCCGTGATCGCTATTTTTGCGGGTCGATGTCAGGCACTTTCCGTCTTTAATCGTGGTAAGGACAATGGCATTGGAAGAAATCAAGCTTTCAACACTGTCCATGCCCAGCGCCAGTCCCAGACGCGTTGAAAGCTCCTCAACCAGCGCGCTCTCTGCGCCGTGCTGTAACAAAAAAAGGCCGCACTGAATGCACAGCCGCGTAATGGCCCGCTGTGATGACTGGTCTGTTTGCATGATTACCCTGGTATTGTTGCACCAACGCTCACGAAGGGTGGAGCGGAAAGCCTATTTTTAGCACAGGATAAGGGTTGGATGGCGCTAAGAAAGATCAAGAATTGTGCATTCAATCACGCTTGCTCGTGGTCAAAAGGAGATCTTATCGCATGTTAAGAATGAAGTAATAACGGAAAAGAAACAGCAGATTTTTTTTCGCTTAGCTGAGAATAATGATGAAGTTAGCGTTAATAAGATCTTATATCTTATTTAAGATAATTACTTTTCCCTTATCTCTATATGTATCGACTATTTTAAATTTCTTATTTTATTATTAATAATGTATCGGATGTTTTAATGCGCATTGTGCAATGTTGACACGTTACTCGTGGATATTATAATTCAGTACATTATATTTATTGCCATTCATAAATTGTGCCAATTTTATGGTGGCTGCATCAAAACGGTGTTGCTACCTTACGCAATATGAGTATTAACTGAGTAAATACTTATAAATAAGATTGATAGAACGCGCAAATGGAAGCGGAGGTTTTATGCTATCGAAAGACGGCAATCAGGGGATTATCATCAGCAAAACGCCGGTACTTAGGGTCGGGATTGGCGGCATTCTTGAGCGGCATTTTCCAGAATATGCGCTCAATTATTATTCGTCAGTGGAAGAGGTTGCACCGGTTAAATTAAAATGTGCCAGATTGATAATCACTGATTTATCGGGGGAGCAGCGTTATGCAAGGAAAAGCTGCCAGCAATATTATTCACTGTTCTCTCAATGCGATAACGCGCGCTGGCTATTCTTCGTCTCGCGCAGCCTCTATCCTGTGGCCGCTGAGCTTCTTATGCAGCCCAAAACAACATTGCTGGCCGATGTGGAACCGATCGAGGGCGTCATTGACGCCATTCGTAATGGGCATAAAGATGTTGAGAATATTAGCCAAACCTTATTGACTTCAGGATGGCATAAACACAACGACAATTCTTTTTCGAACGCAATGTTAACGTTGTCTGAGCGTAAAGTGTTACGTCTCCTTGGAAAAGGGTGGGGGATTAATCAAATCGCCACACTGCTTAAAAAAAGTAATAAGACAGTCAGCGCGCAAAAGAATAGCGCAATGCGGCGATTATCACTACGTAGTAACGCAGATTTGTATACATGGATTAATAGTAGCCAGGGAATGAAACAGCTGGATTTTGGTACAGCGGACGGAGAACATAATGAATGGAAAATACCAGGAAGAAGGGAAATATTGCCATCATAGAAAAATGCATAATGAGCGGGGAGGGCCTACGACATTTATTTGATGAATCTGCTATTAATCAATATCGCTTTTATTTTTTTAAAGATCATTCGGCGTTTCGGCAGGCGCTGAAACAGACTTCGTTTTTTTCCGTCATCTATTCCCTTTTTGGTCAGCGGAAAGAGCGGCTGGAATGCCTGATGTGTCTGCATTTACTCTCCCTTTCTCATCCAGGAATGCAACGCATAGTATTAGCGGGAGACAACCGTGAAGCGCGGCTGGTTGGGCATCTATCACCCTCACAGTTGCACGGAATATTGAGTAAATCATCGCCATTAGCTGTGCTACTGGAGGAGTTGGTCACGTTGTTTGGTGAGACGCGGCGTATTAACGAAAACATGATTAACCATTGGTATGTGAGCCAGTGTCGTATGCTCAGCCCGACAGAAAGGGAAATTTTGAACTACATGACGCGGGGTTTTTCTGTTGCCGAGATTGCATCGCAACTGGATCGTAATGTGAAAACTATTCGTGCGCATAAATTCAACGCGATGGCAAAGCTAGGAGTCACATCAGATGTCGGTTTGCTTGATGCGGCGGATATTCTGACATGGAAGCCGCCCTGCGCGCGCGCTGCGTCTGAGTTAATGTAAAAGGGGTTTTGGGAACTGGCGCCAGGATATTCCTGGCGCTTTATTACTCAGCTACAGACACACATCAATCCATTTCGCGCGAGTTAACTCCGCCATCCTGTCGGGAGAAATACGAATCGCGCTGTGAATCGCTCCCGCTGCCGGTAACACTTCCTGATAGCGTTTTAACGATACGTCACAATACACCTGTAACGGGTTTTCCAGACCAAACGGGCAGACACCACCGACTGGATGCCCGGTAATGGTGACGACCTCATCACTGCTTAGCATTCGGGCTTTCGCGCCAAAGGTATTTTTTAGTTTTTTGTTATCAAGGCGTGCATCACCTTTCGCGACGACCAATATCACTTCGTTTTTCACTTTTAACGACAGCGTCTTAGCGATTTGCCCGGGTTCGACATTATGCGCGGCGGCGGCCAGTGCCACAGTCGCTGTGCTTTGGTTAAGTTCAATAATATCAATGTCGGGGGCGTTATCGGCAAAGAACTGCCGCACGGACTGCAAGCTCATGATGTTCTCCAGCAAATGACCGCCATTAATCTGTCACAAGGCTGTTATGTGTGTAAATACGCGGGCCTAACAAACATCTTACTGCCAGATTCTCGATCCTCTTCACAATCGCGGAAACCGGTTACAGTAACCGGTTGCAGTGTTAACAAGCCGGGTTAATACTCATTTTGTCATTTCCCTCTGTCCATAAAATTAAAAAAGAGCCGTCTATGAAACCTACTCATCTTTGCTGTAATGCTGGTTCGAAAACCTGCATGGTTTCACGTCAAAAACATGGATCGCTGCACGGCAGAACGGTTGCTGATGCACTTACTTTGTTAGCCTGATAGGAGATCTACTATGTCTGCCAACCATGCTGCGTTTAATCTTATTTTCCGGTTTATAGAAAATTATGTCAGTCCGGTAGCCGGGCGCATCTCTTCCCAGCGTCATGTTATGGCGATTCGCGACGGTTTTATCTCCGCGATGCCGTTTATGATTGTGGGCTCATTCTTGCTGGTATTTGCTTACCCTCCATTTTCGCCAGACACGACCTGGGGTTTTGCCCGTACATGGCTGGACTTGGCGAAGCAGTATGAAGGGCGGATCCTCACGCCTTTTGATATGACGATGGGCATTATGTCTATCTATATCTGTGCGGCGATTGCTTACAACCTCGGTAAACATTATGTGAAGTCGCATCAGTTGGATCCGTTTATGTGCGCGATGCTGTCGCTGATGGCTTTTTTACTGGTTGCAGCGCCGAAAACCAGCGGCACATTGCCGGTGGATAGCCTGGGCGGTACCGGTATTTTCACGGCGATCCTCGTGGCTGTTTACTGTGTCGAAATGATGCGTTTTCTGAAAGCGCACAATATAGGTATCCGTTTGCCAGACCAGGTGCCACCGATGATCAAAAACTCTTTTGATTTGCTGATCCCGGTGCTGGTCGTGGTGCTGACGCTTTATCCGCTGAGCCTGCTCATTCAGACGCAGTTCAATATGTTAATCCCGCAAGCGATTATGGCGCTGTTCAAACCGCTGGTGGCAGCGGCGGACTCGCTGCCCGCGATTTTACTGGCGGTGATCATCGGTCATTTGCTGTGGTTTGCGGGTATCCATGGTGCGGCAATTGTTTCCGGGATGCTGCAGATGTTCTGGTTAACGAATCTCGGGCTTAACCAGAGCGCGCTGGCGCAAGGTGCGCCGTTACCGCATATCTTTATGGAAGCGTTCTGGACATTCTTTATTGTTATTGGCGGATCCGGGGCGACAATGGGGCTGGTGTTCTGCTACCTGCGTAGCCGCTCGGTGCATTTGCGTTCGATCGGACGTTTGAGCGTGGTGCCCAGTTTGTTCAATATCAACGAGCCGGTTATTTTCGGTACTCCCATTGTAATGAACCCGGTGTTCTTTATCCCGTTCCTGTTGGCACCGACCATCAATGCGATTATTGCCTGGGCGGCAATGAAACTGGATCTGATTGGCCGCGTCATTTCCGTTGTCCCCTGGACAGCACCTGCACCGATTGGCGGTGCATGGGCGTTAGGTTGGGATTTCCGCGCCGCGATTCTTGTCGTGCTGCTGGCCTGTATTTCCGCAGTGATTTACTACCCGTTCTTCAAAGTGTATGAGAAACAGTTGCTGGAACAGGAAGCTGAAGAGGCACAACGCGCAGAGGAAGAGAAGCAGGTTGCGTGATGGTGTCGTATAAAAACGAAGAGGGCGATTTATCGCCCTCTGCTTATTTCAACGTACAATCACCGCACTGCTGAACACCCGGCAGGCGATACCGCTGGCAGCAAGTGCGACGCACCAGAGCGCCGTCGCGCAGAACAACTGTGCGCCACAATGGGTTATCACTGCCGTTAGCTAGCTGTTTTTCGAAAAAGCAAAGCTGGCGAAGCGCGGCGACACGTGTTTCTCCTAGCTGAGGGATCAGCTCTCCCAGGCACCAGTTGATCAAGTAGCCGGTATTGCTCCAGATAAGTTTACCGTTGATATCGCCGGTGGCTTCCAGCACCTGCACTACCGGGAGCATCGCCTGTGTCGTTAATGCACAAATTCGCTGCGCATCGTTGTATGAAGACAATTTATTATCCCGTTGCACATCAATCCAGAAACACGCGGCGCGGCCGGTTTCATGGAACTCGACATGAAAATGTTCCGGGGAGAGGTCAATGGCGCTCTTTTGCGTCAGCAACGTCAATAATAGTGGCGGCACCAGCAGCCCGAGATACCACTGTGCCCATAGCGACAGCAACGGTTTATTTTCACGAGGCTGCATCAACTGGTTGCGGTAAATATGATCGGAATAAGTGGCGATAAGCGATTGTAATGCTGCAGGACGCGACCACTCTGTCAGCGTCATTGCCGGGTACGGCGCGGGTTCATTCAGACGAATAAAATCGAGCAAATATTCACGGGTGCTGGCGATAGTTTCCCGCATGGCATTTGCCAGCGAGTCGCGCTCATCAGTGCGTCGGCTTCTCCAGATAAGGTTTTCGGTGCTCGATGCAGTGCGATAAGTCATAGCGCCAGCTGATATGGAATCTAAATGATAATGATTGCCAATCCTAGCTAGAGGTAAAATCGATAGCAACATTTTTATCGTAAAGTTAGTGCCGGCCACTACTTAAGCGACTTGCAGCTCTCCACTCACCAGAATGTTATTGCGACCTAAATGTTTGGCTTCATATAACGCTTTATCGGCGAGCGAAAGCGCTGCATCAATATCGTGATCGGTAAGTGGCGCAATCCCGATGCTGATAGTCACGTTCGTGGCAACGCTTTCGTTAAACATATGCGGGATTTTCAAATCGTAAACTTTCTGGCGGATACGCTCTGCGGTCAGACGGGCCTCTTCCAGGTCCACATTATTCAACAGAATCATGAACTCTTCGCCACCAAAGCGTGCGACGATATCACGGGAGCGCACGGCGTCGCGCAAGGCGGCGGAAACGCGGATAAGTGCCTGATCGCCCATCATATGGCCGTAGTGGTCGTTGTAGGCTTTGAAGTGATCAATATCAAGCAGCAGGACGAAACGCGAACTCTCATCGACGGTCAGCAAGTTATTGAGTTTGTGTTGCAAACCACGACGGTTATACAGGCCGGTTAATGGATCGAGCATGCTCAGATCGTTGAGCGTTTTGCGCTCTTGCATCAGGCGGTTCATCAGCGCAAGGGCAAAGCTGTCATTACGCTTTTGAATCGCATGTTGGATAGATATCCCGAGCACCGGCAACGCAAAAGTGTAAATAAGCCTGAGTCCGCTTTCCCCTTCGTTCAGCCACAAACATGTGACAAACACAGGCAAAGAGTGCAGCAAAAACGCGACAACGTTATTTGAAAAAGCGATCGAGCCGATAAAGAGCACGCTTAGCAAGGCAATAAGCAAGTAGGTTGAGGCGTTGTCATTGAGCAACCTGACTTTGGTTATCACATGCCATGCCCACAAGCAGCCAAAGATAAATGAGATGAATGTAATATTGATTTTTGCTTTTGGATAACAGCGCTGCCACGCTGGCAGCACAATGCTCGCAACAAAGATAGCGCATACGGGAAACGTGAAAGCGCGCTGATTGTAGAGCGGCAGAGCGATTGAGAACAAAGCTGAGATTGCGTTGAGCAGTAAAAAGAGTCGTAGGGACAATCGATATCTCTTATTACATAGAGATTGCCAGGTTTGTAATGTCATACCTAAAAATCGTTATTTATCCGCAATATACTACTGCGCTATGAGTCAAAGGGAAAAAGAAGTAACACAACGAAACTATCATTGTGAAAAATTAGTGATTTGGATTTAGATTTAAGCAGTGCTTAATTTATCACCTTACTGAATGGCTGTCATTAGATGATGAGTAATCTTCATACGACCGCATGACTGCAGGCTGACAATTGAGAAAAGATATCATATGATATTGGTTATCATTATCAGTTTGAGAGATGAAACCATGTTGCAGCGGGCGCTGGGAAGTGGTTGGGGAATTGTTGTGTCTGGAGTGGTTGTCGCTGCCCTGATGCTGGCGGATCTATCTGTCAATGCGTGGCGAGTAGTGATTGTTCTGGGGCTATTACTGACACCCGTTATGCTTTACCACAAGCGTTTACGTCACTTTATTTTATTGCCTTCAGGCGTTGCACTGGTTGGCGCAATGACGTTGATGCTATTGAATCTAAAGATGATGATGTAACAGGGGAGATATACAGGGAAGGAGTAAGATATCTGGTGCGAGGGGGGGGACTTGAACCCCCACGTCCGTAAGGACACTAACACCTGAAGCTAGCGCGTCTACCAATTCCGCCACCTTCGCACAGTCATCTTACTTTTTGATATCGCCTCGTTGGTGCGAGGGGGGGGACTTGAACCCCCACGTCCGTAAGAACACTAACACCTGAAGCTAGCGCGTCTACCAATTCCGCCACCTTCGCACAGTGCAAGCGATATCAACGTGATTTATGGTGCGAGGGGGGGGACTTGAACCCCCACGTCCGTAAGGACACTAACACCTGAAGCTAGCGCGTCTACCAATTCCGCCACCTTCGCATACCATCGATACTGTTGAAGTATCGTTACCACGGAGGCGCATTCTAGATGTTTTCAACTTTTCGTCAATAGTTAATTGCACAGACTGAGGCTGAACGCTGTAAAAATGGGCGCGGCGTGGTGAGGTGGTGAAATTTGCCCGATGGGTGATTCCACCGGGCCTGCGGGTTACTTTAACGCCTGGCGCGTCATCACCGTACGGTACACTTTGAATCGGCCTGTCTGCGCAATGACTTCATGGAAACCAAACGTTTGATCCAGAATATCCGGGTAAGGTAGGAAGGCGTTCGCAACAACTCGCAGCTCGCCGCCGCTGTTCAGATGGCGCACCGCTCCGCGAATCAACGTTTGCGCGGCTTCCTGGCTGGTTTGCAAACCGTCATGGAATGGCGGATTGGAGATGATCATGTCAAAGCGGCCCGTCACTTCTGAGAAGACATTGCTGGCGAAAACGTCACCTTCAAAACCGTTCGCCGCAAGCGTTGCGCGGCTGGCTTCAACCGCCGGGGCGGAAACATCGCACAGCGTCAGGCGCACTTTTGGCGAATGGCTTGCCAGTACCGTTGCGAGCACACCCGCGCCACAACCCACATCCAACACTTTCCCTTTGGTGTGCGGCGTTAAGGTCGACAACAGGAGCTGGCTACCGACGTCCAGGCCGTCACGGCTAAACACACCCGGTAAGGTTTTGATCGTCAGATTATCCAGCGTGTATTCGCCCCAGAAACCATTCGAATCGAACGTCGGTTGCCTCTCCAGACGACCGTGATACAACCCACAGCGACGCGCGCTGTCGACTTTATTCAGCGGACAATACTCTGCCAGCATCTGTTCGGCACTGCGCACACCGCTACGGTTTTCACCCACCACGAAAATGTCAGTGCCTACTGGCAGCAGCGACAGCAGGTTCATCAACTGAAACAGGGCTTCCGGTTTATTTTTCGGCCAGTAATAAATAAGCGTGTCGCTGTCGCCGACTGTCTCGCTATCGGCCACGAGGCTATAACGGGCATGTTCACCCATCTGCTGGCTTAAGGTCTGCCATTGATGGAATTGTTGCGTCCAGGCACGGCTTTCAGCGGTGTCCAGGCGAGCGGGCAGGTCATCCTGCAAATCGCCGGCAAATAAAATACGGCTTGGTTCGAAATCGTCACTGTGGCGCAGCAAGACTTCACTTGCCGGGGTATAAGCAGACATGAATGGTTCCTCTTTAAATTCAGGCGGCGATTATACACGTTATCCTTCAAACTGCCTCTTTGTTGGCTGCGTGTTGATGGCGCAATTTCGTCGAGTTTGTTATATTTGCGCGCCTGATACAGGAGTGTTTCACGATGACTTCCCGACGCGACTGGCAATTACAGCAACTGGGCATTACCCAGTGGACCTTGCGACGCCCGGCGGCGCTGCAGGGGGAAATAGCTATTTCGCTGCCCGCGCATATCCGGTTGGTGATGGTTTCACCAACATTGCCGACGCTGAGCGATCCGTTGGTCAGCGACGTGTTGCGCGCGCTAACCGTGACAGACGATCAAGTCCTCCAGTTGACGCCCGATCGCGTCGCCATGCTACCGCCCGAAAGCCAGTGCAACAGTTGGTGGTTGGGTGTTGAAGCGCAGCAGGCGCTGGCGGGTGCTCAGGTTGCGACGCCGACGGTTGATGAGCTACGCACAAACCCTGCGGCTCGCGCCGCTTTATGGCAACAAATCTGCGAACATGAACACAATTTCTTCCCTCAGCACGGCTGATTTAGCCCGCGCATACCAAATAGAAACACAGGCGCATGCCTTCCCCTGGAGCGAAAAAACGCTGGCCAGTAATCAGGGCGAACGCTATCTCAACTACCGGTTGATGGTTGGAAATGAAATGGCCGCATTTGCCATTACCCAGGTAGTGCTCGACGAAGCCACGCTGTTTAACATCGCCGTTGATCCGGCCTGGCAGCGTAAAGGGCTAGGGCGTCAGTTGCTGGAACATCTGATTCGCGAACTGGAAGTGCGCGATGTGCTGACGCTATGGCTGGAAGTTCGCGCCTCTAACAGTGGCGCTATCGCACTGTACGAAAGTTTAGGATTTAACGAAGCGACGATTCGCCGTAACTATTACCCCACTGCCAACGGGCGTGAAGACGCGATAGTAATGGCTTTAGCAATTTAAAAAGGTGATGTAATGAAATGGGACTGGATACTCTTTGATGCCGACGAAACGCTGTTTACCTTTGATGCGTTTGGCGGCTTACAACGGATGTTTCTTGACTATAGCGTGACATTCACCGATCAGGATTTTACAGAATATCAATCGGTTAACAAACCGCTGTGGGTGGATTACCAAAATGGTGCCATTAGCGCATTGCAGTTGCAGACGCAGCGCTTTCAGAGCTGGTCTGAACGTCTGAATGTCCCCGCCGGTTCGCTTAACGACGCGTTTTTGAATGCGATGGCTGAAATCTGCGCGCCACTGCCAGGCGCTGTATCATTACTGAATAGCCTCAAAGGCAAAGCGAAGCTCGGCATCATCACCAACGGTTTCACCGCCTTGCAGCAAATTCGCCTGGAACGCACCGGCCTTCGCGACTATTTTGATGTATTAGTGATTTCCGAAGAAGTCGGTGTGGCGAAGCCCGATGCGAAGATTTTTGATTACGCGCTGCAAAAAGCGGGTAACCCGGATCGCGACCGCGTGCTGATGGTTGGTGATACGGCGGAATCCGACATCCTGGGCGGCATTAACGCTGGGCTTTCGACCTGCTGGTTGAATGCGCACGATCGCACGCTGCCAGAAGGCATCAACCCGACCTGGACCGTCTCGTCCTTGAACGAACTGGAGCAACTCCTGTGTAAACATTGATTGTCTGCACTCCGCCGTTGAGTACAATAGCCGCATTTTTCGTATTTCATCGCGAGGCCTGAGGCCGCGCAATTACACAGAAGATTTCATTATGACGTTGTCTCCTTATTTACAAGAGGTAGCGAAGCGCCGCACGTTCGCTATTATCTCGCACCCCGATGCCGGTAAAACGACCATCACGGAAAAGGTACTGCTGTTCGGACAGGCGATTCAGACCGCCGGTACGGTAAAAGGCCGCGGCTCCAGCCAGCATGCAAAATCCGACTGGATGGAGATGGAAAAGCAGCGTGGTATCTCTATTACCACCTCCGTGATGCAATTTCCGTATAAAACCAGTCTGGTCAATCTGCTGGATACCCCGGGGCATGAAGACTTCTCCGAAGATACCTACCGCACACTGACGGCGGTGGACTGCTGCCTGATGGTTATCGATGCGGCAAAAGGGGTTGAAGACCGGACCCGCAAGCTGATGGAAGTTACCCGTCTGCGCGATACGCCGATCCTGACCTTTATGAACAAACTTGACCGTGACATCCGCGATCCGATGGAGCTGCTGGATGAAGTGGAAAACGAGCTGAAGATCGCCTGTGCGCCGATTACCTGGCCGATTGGCTGCGGTAAGTTGTTCAAGGGCGTTTACCATCTCTATAAAGATGAAACCTACCTGTACCAAACAGGCCAGGGGCACACCATTCAGGAAGTGCGCATCGTTAAAGGGCTGAATAACCCGGATCTGGATAAAGCCGTGGGCGAAGACCTGGCGAAACAGCTGCGCGATGAGCTGGAGCTGGTGCAGGGCGCATCGAACGAGTTCGATAAAGAGCTGTTCCTGAGCGGCGAAATCACGCCGGTGTTCTTTGGTACCGCGCTGGGTAACTTTGGCGTCGACCACATGCTGGATGGTCTGGTGGAATGGGCGCCTGCGCCAATGCCGCGTAAAACAGACACCCGCGTAGTAAAAGCGGATGATGACAAATTCACCGGTTTTGTCTTTAAAATTCAGGCCAACATGGACCCGAAACACCGCGACCGCGTGGCGTTTATGCGTGTGGTTTCCGGGCGTTATGAGAAGGGCATGAAGCTGCGCCAGGTGCGCACCGGCAAAGATGTGGTTATCTCTGATGCCCTGACCTTTATGGCCGGCGATCGTTCTCATGTAGAAGAAGCCTACCCGGGTGACATTATTGGTCTGCATAACCACGGGACGATTCAGATCGGCGACACCTTCACCCAGGGCGAGATGATGAAGTTCACCGGTATTCCGAACTTCGCACCGGAGCTGTTCCGTCGCATCCGCCTGCGTGACCCGCTGAAGCAGAAACAGCTACTCAAAGGCCTAGTTCAGCTTTCAGAAGAGGGCGCGGTTCAGGTGTTCCGCCCCATCGCCAACAACGATCTGATTGTCGGCGCAGTGGGCGTACTGCAGTTTGACGTGGTGGTTTCCCGTCTGAAGAGCGAATACAACGTGGAAGCGGTGTATGAGTCTGTCAACGTGGCGACTGCACGCTGGGTTGAAAGTGCTGACGTGAAGAAATTCGAAGAATTCAAACGTAAGAACGAAATGCAGCTGGCGCTCGATGGCGGTGATAACCTGACCTATATCGCCCCAACGATGGTAAACCTGAACCTGACGCAGGAACGCTATCCGGAAGTGACTTTCCACAAAACTCGCGAGCATTAATCCTTCTACAGAGCACGGTTTACGCCGTGCTCTGCCACTTCTCCTGTCTTATTAGCCCCTTGCGGATTGTTCTTAAAACCCGTCATTTCGCCTCCATTTGTTCGTTTTTTACCCACTCGGCCATGATTTTTGTCGATTGTGATCTATATTTAACAAAGTGATGACAAATCGGGTGGGTAAAAGTCCTGTTCAATGCGTGAATTACAGCCTTTTATTCAATGATTTCTTCACTAAGTAATATTAACAACTGCTTTGGCGCGATGTGCAGCGGGATTGTAAACGCGTCATCAAGGGCAGAATTGGGTGGTTTTCACCACAGCAGTAGAGTGGCACACGTTGCTGCTTGTAGCCCAAATTGTGGGCAAACCAACAGGAAGAACATCGATGACTATGAAAAAACTGACTATTTCCAAGACTCTGCTGGCCGTGATGTTGGGTTCTGTTCTGGCAAGTGGTTCCGCATTCGCTGCGGAGACGACTACCGACAAAGCGCAAAATGCTGCTTCTAGCGCAGGGGAATCAATCGATAGCTCAATGAATAAAGTCGGTGGTTTCATGGATGACAGCACCATCACCGCGAAAGTAAAAGCAGCGCTGGTGGATCATGAAAACATTAAAAGCACTGATATTTCTGTAAAAACAGACAAAAAAGTCGTCACGCTGAGCGGCTTTGTTGAAAGCCAGGCGCAGGCCGAACAGGCCGTCTCTGTGGCCAAAGGCGTCGAGGGCGTGGCTTCTGTGAGCGATAAGCTGCACGTGCGTGACGGCAAAAACAAGACCATGAAAGGTTATGCGGGTGATACCGCAACAACCAGTGAAATCAAAGCAAAACTGCTGGCCGACGATGTTGTCCCTTCCCGTAAGGTGAAGGTTGAAACCACCGATGGCGTGGTGCAGTTGTCCGGTACCGTAGATTCACAGGCACAAAGTGAACGCGCTGAAAGTATCGCCAAAGCAATCGAAGGCGTGAAAAGCGTGAAAAACGATCTCAAAGTGAAGTAACTAATCCTGAAAACGTCACTACCCGGTTAAAACCGGGTATGACAAGCACGTACCAGGAAAACATCGCCGGTGGGCATCCTGAGCGCCCACCTTAAGCGGTTGAAATTAACTATGGTAAAGGAGAGTTTTATGTTTCGTTGGGGCATTATATTTCTGGTTATCGCGTTAATTGCCGCCGCACTGGGCTTTGGTGGTCTTGCGGGTACGGCAGCAGGGGCCGCGAAAATTGTCTTTATCGTCGGTATTATCCTGTTCCTCGTCAGCCTGTTTATGGGCCGTCGGCGTCCATAGCGTATTACACGCTTAAATTTCGGTTACATTAAAGCCAGTCCTCGTGACTGGCTTTGCTGTTTCGGCTGCGGGAAAAGTGCGCTACTTTGAGATATTCAGCGCATCAATAAGGAAAGCAGAGTGGGCCAGCATATTCCCGTTACGCTCGGCAACATCGCACCGCTGGCGTTAAAACCTTTTCGTCCGGGCCGTCTCGCACTCGTATGCGAAGGCGGTGGACAGCGGGGCATTTTTACCGCCGGAGTTCTGGACGAGTTTATGCGTGCGGAATTTAATCCTTTCGATCTCTATTTCGGTAGCTCTGCCGGTGCGCAAAATCTTTCCGCTTACGTCTGCAATCAACCAGGCTACGCACGCAAAGTGATAATGCGCTATACCACTTCGCGGGAATTTTTCAATCCGGTGCGCTTTGTGCGCGGCGGCAACCTTATCGATCTCGACTGGCTGGTAGAATCGACCTCAAGCCAGATGCCGCTGGCGATGGACTACGCCGCGCGGGCTTTCGATGCGGGCAAAGAATTTTATATGTGCGCCTGTCGGCAGGATGATTACTCTCCGGCCTATTTTTCCCCCACTCACCAGACATGGCTCGATTTGATTCGCGCTTCCAGCGCGATTCCGGGTTTTTACCGGCCGGGGGTGGCGCTGGGGGGCATTAATTATCTGGACGGTGGCGTCAGTGATGCCATTCCGGTGCAGGAGGCGGCAAAACGTGGTGCGAACACGATCGTGGTGATCCGCACCGTACCGTCGCAAATGTACTACACGCCGCAGTGGTTCAAACGAATGGAACGCTGGCTGGGAGAGAGCAGCCTTCAATCCTTAATCAATCTGGTGCAGCACCATGAGAAAAGTTACCTGGCAATCCAACGCTTCATTGAAACGCCGCCGGGTAAATTGCGTATCTTTGAAATATACCCGCCGAAGTTATTGAACAGCATGGCGCTGGGTAGCCGTTTACCGGCGTTGCGCGATGATTATAGAATCGGGCGTTTGTGTGGGCGCTATTTCCTGGCGACGGTGGGCAAATTGCTGGCGGAAACGCCGCCGCTTGTGCGCCACGCACCGATTATCACGCCTGCAACGCGTGTTGTTCCTCCGGCTGCGGTGGCTAACGATGCGCTGGATACGCCGTTGGTCAGCACTGTGCAGGCCAACGATTTACCTATCAATAAAGAGGATACGGCGTGAGTTTCCGCTTTATCGATACCCACTGTCATTTCGATTTCCCGCCGTTTACCGGCGATGAGGCTGAGAGTATCGCCCGTGCGGGCGATGCAGGCGTAGAGCGCATTATTGTGCCGGCCATTGCGGCCCGTTATTTTGAGCGCGTTTGCCACTTAGCACACCAGCATACCGCGCTCTATGCCGCGCTCGGGCTACACCCGATAGTGATTGAAGAGCACTGCGACGACAGCCTGCAACAGCTCGAACAGATACTCGCGGCGAAACCCGAGAAAGTAGTGGCGATAGGGGAAATTGGTCTTGATCTTTACCGCGACGATCCGCAGTTTGAGCGCCAACAGCAGGTGTTGGACGCGCAGTTAAAACTGGCAAAACGCTTTGATTTGCCGGTGATCCTCCATTCACGCCGCACGCATGACAAGCTGGCCATGCATTTGAAAAAACATGATTTACCCCGCCGTGGCGTGGTGCATGGTTTCGCCGGCAGCCTGCAGCAGGCGCAGCGCTTTATTGAACTGGGCTATTGCATCGGCGTGGGCGGCACCATTACCTACCCGCGCGCCAGTAAAACCCGTGATGTGATGACACAGTTGCCGCTTTCCGCATTGCTGCTGGAAACGGATGCGCCAGACATGCCGCTCAATGGTTTTCAGGGGCAGCCCAATCGGCCTGAACGGGCCGCGCAGGTGTTCGACACTTTGTGCGAATTGCGCCCGGAAGCGCCGGATATCATTGCACAGGCGCTGCTGGAAAATACGCAGCGGCTCTTTGCTCTACAGATATAACGCCGGGCGCAGCACGGTTTTCACGCCCCGTTCCTCTAGCGCCAGAGCGAGCGGTTCCACATCCTCTGGCGTGGCGCTGCGCCATGTTTGCGCCTCACCGTAAACACCATGGGCATGAAAGGCGTTTAGCCGCACCGGCACCTCGCCGAGTTCATGAATAAAGGCTGCCAGCTCATCGATATGCGCCAGATAATCGCTCTGTTGCGGGATCACCAGCAGGCGCAGCTCCGCTAATCTTTTTTCTGCCGCCAGTAACCGTATGCTGGCTTTCACCTGCCTATTATCCCGCCCGGTAAGAAAACGGTGCCGCTCATTGCCCCAGGCTTTGAGATCGATCATCGCGCCGTCGCAGACCGGTAACAGTTTGTGCCAACCGGTTTCGCTGAGCAGGCCGTTGCTGTCGACCAGGCAATTCAAATGGCGCAGTTGTGCATCGCGTCGCAGCGCGGAGAACAACGCATGCAGGAAGGGCAGTTGCAGCGTCGCTTCGCCGCCGCTGACGGTGATGCCTTCAATAAACAGGGCAACTTTGCGAATCTGCGCCACAAGGTTTTCCACACTCATTTGCTGCGCCATCGGCGTGGCTTGCTGCGGGCACATCCGCAGGCACGTGTCGCACTGCTCACAACGCGCAGCGTTCCATTGTACTTTTCCCCCACTGAATGAGAGCGCTTGTTGCGAGCAGCCCGATACGCAGCCGCCGCAGTGGTTGCAGCGACCGATGGTCCACGGGTTATGGCAGCTTTTACAGCGCATATTGCAGCCCTGTAAAAACAGCGCCAGGCGGCTGCCTGGCCCATCCACACACGAGAAAGGGATGATTTTACTGACGAAAGCGCATCTGCTGTTCATAGCTGACCACGCGGGGTTGTCGCTCCAGAATATGCGTGTTACGCGCCGCCTCTTCACCCAACCAGGTGGTATTGATGCGTGAGCCTTCGGCACGGAATTTCTTGAGATCTGACAGGCGCACCATATAACCGGTGACGCGAACCAGATCGTTTCCCGCCACGTTGGCAGTGAATTCGCGCATGCCAGCTTTAAACGCGCCAAGGCAAAGTTGCACCACCGCTTGCGGGTTACGTTTCACCGTTTCATCAAGGGTCAAAATGTCGCTGATCCCGGCGTGATACCAAGCGTGATGCGGCGCGACGGTGAGCAGATGGGTAATCGGATCCGGTTCATCGCCATAAGGCAGGCGCGCGCCTGGCGTGGTATCGGTATCGGAGCTGATACCCGACTGCGCATGGAGCATGGCCCGCTGTCGCCAGCCGTGTTTTACCGGCGTATTTACCACATAGTTCGCCAGTTGTTCACTGATGCGGTAACCGAGTGCGTTGGCCTGTTCATCTTTGCCGTAACGCGCAGTGAGCCCGGCTTTGTCGCAAAGCGTATTGACCGCTTCGGCCAGCCCATACATGCCGAACATGGGCACAAAACGATCGGCAGAAATCAAGCCTTCCTGCACCAGAAAGCTATGCTCAAAGAAACCGGATTGTTGATACAGAAAATCGCAGCGGGCATCAATAATTGCCATTTGCTGCTGGCAATAGTGTGGCAACTGATGAGTGAAAAAATCCTCCAGCGATGTGCTACGTTCAGCAATTACTTTCAGATTGAGACGTACCAGCGTACTGCCACCGCCGCCCAGCGGCAGAGAGTTGTAGCAGCTCACAATGCCATAGCCGCCTTTTGTGAAAATATTATCATGCACGGGGCCGTTAGCGATGTGCGGTTTACTGCATTCGCAGATATTTTTCACCACCTCCAGCAGCAGATCATCTGGCGTAATATCCGGGTCATAGATAAAGGTTAAGTTTGGCGCAACCTGCTTCAGTTCGGCATCCGCACGCAAAATGGCACGCGTAATGGGGGTGTCGAATGGGCCAATATTGGCATGCATAAAGGCATCTGGCAGCGTCCTGTCGAGATAGCGCCAAAAACGTTTTATGCGGCTATCGATTTCCTGTTGTGTTAGAATTCTAACATATGGTTGTAGCAGGACATCAAGCTGGCCGAGATAAACAGGCATTGATGTCACTGATGGAACATGGTGGTAGAGGATTGTCAGCAACGAGAGAGCATCATCAAGATCCTCCGCCCCTTCCAGCTCCAGCCATGCGGAACCGTTAGCGAGAAATTTGGCGTAATCCGGCAGTACATAACGCGGTTTGTAGGGGGCGTGGCCTTCAAACATATCGCAGATGGCGCCCTCATCAAGTGCCGCGCGGGCCGCTTGTGACAACGCCGGATAGGGCAGGGCGTTTTCCGCTTCCAGCGCCAGGAAGTGGCGCTTTTGTTCTGGCGTGAGCGTTGGGCTGGTAACAATTTGCTGGCAGTGTGACAGCAATGAGGGATCAACAGACGGGGACATCATCGTTCCTCTTATTTCCTTGAGAGATGGGGATGAGTGTACGGAGCCTGCTGTTTGTCGCTTTTGATCCCGTCCCCTGTCAGCACAATCATTACTGATGTGAATTTAAAAGTTTGATCAATGTCCCATTATGGTTTTGCAAACGTGAATTTGGTTTTCATTAACTGTGATGGATGTCGAAGTGTGAAAGTGGGTTGATGTTAAAATACTAACAAACCCGAACAGAAAACCGGCATTATGCCGTCGGAGAGACTATGAGTGATTTAACGGCAAGCAGCCTGCGTGCGCTGAAATTGATGGACCTGACCACCCTGAATGATGATGACACCAACGAGAAAGTCATCGCCCTGTGTCATCAGGCAAAAACCCCGGTGGGCAACACCGCCGCCATCTGTATCTACCCGCGTTTTATCCCGATTGCGCGCAAAACCCTGAACGCGCAAGGTACACCGGATGTGCGTATCGCAACAGTGACCAACTTCCCGCATGGTAACGACGATATCGACATCGCGCTGGCCGAAACGCGTGCTGCCATTGCTTACGGCGCGGATGAAGTTGATGTGGTGTTCCCGTACCGCGCGTTGATCGCCGGTAATGAGCAGGTGGGTTTTGATCTGGTGAAAGCCTGTAAAGAGGCCTGTGCAGCGGCGAACGTGCTGCTGAAAGTAATCATTGAAACCGGTGAGCTGAAAACGGAAGCGCTGATCCGTAAAGCCTCTGAAATCGCCATTAAAGCCGGCGCAGATTTTATCAAAACCTCAACCGGCAAAGTGCCAGTAAACGCAACCCCGGAAAGCGCGCGTATCATGCTGGAAGTGATTCGCGATATGGGCGTTGAGAAAACCGTCGGTTTCAAACCGGCGGGTGGCGTACGTAGCGCGGAAGATGCGCAGCAGTACCTGGCGATTGCCGATGACCTGTTTGGTGCCGATTGGGCCGATGCCCGTCATTACCGTTTTGGCGCCTCCAGCCTGCTGGCAAGCCTGCTGAAAGCGTTGGGCCACGGCGACGGTAAGAGCGCAAGCAGCTATTAATTTGTCATTGCCGGGCGGTGCATCGCTGCCCGGCGTCAATGGATTTTCCGGCTTTATTCCTCAGGGGGTTACCTTGTTTCTCGCTCAAGAAATTATTCGAAAAAAACGCGATGGTCTCGCGCTGAGTGATGAAGAAATCCGTTTCTTTATCAACGGAATACGCGATAACACCGTCTCTGAAGGGCAGATTGCAGCCCTGGCAATGACCATTTTTTTCCACGATATGACGATGCCGGAGCGCGTTTCGCTGACCATGGCGATGCGAGATTCGGGCACCGTTCTGGACTGGAAACCGCTCGATCTTAACGGCCCGGTGGTGGATAAACACTCGACCGGCGGCGTGGGCGATGTCACCTCGTTGATGCTCGGCCCGATGGTAGCGGCCTGCGGCGGGTATATTCCGATGATTTCCGGGCGCGGTCTTGGCCATACTGGCGGCACGCTCGACAAACTGGAGGCGATCCCGGGGTTTGATATCTTCCCGGAAGATAACCGCTTTCGCGAGATTATTAAGGATGTCGGTGTGGCGATTATCGGCCAGACCAATTCGCTGGCTCCAGCGGATAAACGTTTCTACGCCACGCGCGATATCACCGCGACGGTGGACTCCATTCCGCTAATTACGGCATCGATCCTCGCCAAAAAACTGGCGGAAGGCCTCGATGCGCTGGTAATGGATGTCAAGGTGGGCAGCGGTGCATTTATGCCGACTTACGCCCTTTCTGAACAACTGGCGGAAGCGATTGTTGGTGTTGCCAACGGCGCCGGCGTGCGAACTACCGCACTGCTGACCGATATGAACCAGGTACTGGCTTCTAGTGCGGGTAACGCGGTGGAAGTGCGTGAAGCGGTGCAGTTCCTGACCGGTGAATACCGCAATCCGCGCTTGTTTGACGTCACCATGGCGCTGTGCGTGGAGATGTTGATTTCCGGCAAACTGGCAAAAGATGACGCCGAAGCGCGGGCGAAGCTGCAAGCGGTGCTGGATAACGGTAAAGCGGCAGAGGTCTTTGGGCGCATGGTTGCGGCACAAAAAGGGCCGAGCGATTTCGTGGAAAACTACACGAAATACCTGCCAACGGCGACGCTCAGCAAAGCTGTATATGCCGATGATGAAGGGTTTATCACGGCGATGGATACTCGCGCGCTGGGCATGGCGGTCGTTTCGATGGGCGGCGGCCGTCGCCAGGCGTCGGACAATATTGATTACAGCGTGGGCTTTACCGATATGGTGCGTCTGGGTGAACGCGTTGATGGCCAGCGCCCGCTGGCGGTGATCCACGCCAAAGACGAAGCCAGCTGGCAAGAGGCTGCGCAGGCGGTGAAAGCGGCCATTGCGATGGGCGACAGCGCACCAAAAGAGACACCGACGGTCTATCGCCGCATTACTGAATAGCGGTATACTGATCCGATCGCTTTTTTACAAAGCACAAGGTACGGAGAACATATGAAACGTGCATTTATTATGGTGCTGGACTCTTTCGGCATCGGTGCGACCGAAGACGCGGAGCGCTTTGGTGACGTGGGTTCCGATACCCTCGGTCACATCGCTGAAGTTTGCGCGAAAGGTGAAGCCGACACCGGGCGCAAAGGCCCGCTGAATTTACCCAATCTGACCCGTCTGGGGCTGGCGAAAGCGCACGAAGGCGCAACAGGTTTTATTCCTGCTGGGATGGACGCCAACGCGGAAATCACCGGTGCTTATGCGTGGGCGCATGAACTCTCTTCCGGGAAAGATACGCCGTCAGGCCACTGGGAAATCGCCGGTGTGCCGGTGCTGTTCGACTGGGGTTACTTTAGCGACACCGAAAACAGCTTCCCGCAGGAACTGCTGGATAAGCTGGTGAAACGCGCTAATCTGCCAGGTTACCTTGGCAACTGTCACTCTTCCGGTACGGTGATTCTTGACCAGCTCGGCGAAGAGCACATGAAAACCGGCAAGCCGATTTTCTACACCTCTGCAGACTCGGTGTTCCAGATTGCGTGCCACGAAGAGACTTTTGGTCTGGATAAGCTGTATGAGCTGTGCGAAATTGCGCGTGAAGAGCTGACCGAAGGTGGCTACAACATTGGCCGCGTGATTGCGCGCCCGTTTGTTGGCGATAAAGCGGGTAACTTCCAGCGTACCGGTAACCGCCATGATCTGGCCGTTGAACCGCCGTCAGCTACCGTGCTGCAAAAACTGGTCGAAGAGAAAGATGGCCACGTGGTTTCGGTCGGTAAAATTGCCGATATCTATGCCAACTGCGGCATCACCAAAAAAGTGAAAGCCACCGGCCTGGATGCGCTGTTTGACGCCACCATAAAAGAGATGAAAGAAGCCGGTGATAAGACAATCGTCTTTACCAACTTCGTCGATTTTGACTCATCATGGGGCCATCGTCGCGATGTAGCCGGTTATGCTGGCGGTCTGGAGCTTTTTGATCGCCGTTTGCCGGAGTTGATGGAATTAGTCGGTGAAGACGACATTCTGATCCTTACTGCCGATCACGGCTGTGATCCGACCTGGAAAGGCACTGACCACACCCGCGAGCACATTCCGGTGCTGGTTTACGGCCCGAAAGTGAAACCGGGCTCGCTGGGGCACCGTGACACCTTCGCGGATATTGGTCAGACGATTGCGAAGTACTTCGGCGTCTCTGATATGGAATATGGCAAGGCCATGTTCTGATGATTTTGGGCGGGTGATTCCCGCCCTTTCTGTTTCAACGACAACGACATAAAGGAATTGACGATGGCTACCCCACATATTAATGCAGAAATGGGCGATTTCGCTGACGTAGTGTTGATGCCGGGCGATCCGCTGCGTGCAAAACATATTGCGGAAACTTTCCTCGAAGACTACCGCGAAGTGAACAACGTGCGCGGCATGCTGGGTTACACCGGTACTTATAAAGGACGCAAAATTTCTGTTATGGGTCACGGCATGGGAATCCCGTCGTGCTCCATCTATACCAAAGAGCTGATCACCGATTTCGGCGTGAAAAAAATCATTCGTGTCGGCTCCTGCGGCGCGGTACGTATGGATGTGCAACTGCGTGACATCGTTATTGGCATGGGTGCCTGCACCGATTCCAAAGTGAACCGTATGCGTTTTAAAGATCACGATTTCGCGGCAATTGCGGATTTCGACATGGTGCGTAACGCGGTTGATGCGGCAAAAGCGCTGGGCGTAGACGCGCGCGTGGGCAACCTGTTCTCTGCCGATCTGTTCTACTCTCCGGACGGCGAAATGTTCGACGTGATGGAAAAATACGGCATCCTGGGCGTGGAAATGGAAGCGGCGGGTATTTATGGCGTTGCGGCGGAGTTCGGTGCGAAAGCGCTGACAATCTGCACCGTTTCTGACCATATCCGTACGCACGAACAGACCACTGCCGCTGAGCGTCAAACCACGTTCAACGACATGATCAAAATTGCGCTGGAATCTGTCCTGCTGGGCGATAAAGCGTAAGTTGCTTTTCTAAGGGCAGGTTCTCTGCCCTTTTTTATCTATTCACTTCAATCTATCAATACGCATCATTTCTATTTTTTCCATGCGATTCATAAAGTAGTGCTAATGATTTACTCAAGCCTCTAGTCACGAATCTATTCATGATGCGCATATCAACGAATGATTACCCCATAATGCGCCTGACATGCGCGATAAACGGGCACAGGTGAAACGGATAGTACATGGGCTGGTGTAATGGCCATTCAGGCCTGATAAGCATGGCGTCATCAGGCTATTAAGGTCTAGCGCACCGCGCTGGCAATCCATGCGGAAAGCTCGCGCAGCTCTTGTTCCTGTTCAGGAAAATCGACTAATAGCGCATCACACTCCTGCGCCAGCATATCCGCGCGATAGAGGCAGCCCTGTAAACGTGCGGCCAGCGCTTCTAACGGCGCGGGGTTCAGGCTATCGGTAAACACTTGCGTGCGGGTGATGTGCCCTTTTTCCACGTCAAAATGCAGCTCCACGCCGCCCCAGGTAAAGCGCTCATCAAGCAAATGGCTGAATGCCGGTGCCTGGCCGAAGTTCCACTCCCAGCTGCTTTGGCGGGCAAAGGTTTCGGCGAAATTGGGCAGATCCGGGGTTTTATCTGGCGAGATAACCTCAGCCGTAACCCGCTCGCCATAGTGGGCGAAGAAGGCTTCGGTGACCGCGTCGCAGATTTGCTGATGGGTAATGCCCGGCAGTAAATCCACCAGATTCGCCACGCGACCGCGCACCGAAGTAATCCCTTTGGCTTGTAGCTTTTTCTTGTCCGGATTGAGGTAATTAGCCAGGCGGCTCAGATCGGCATTTAACAGCAACGTGCCATGATGGAAGCCACGATCTTTGGTTTCCCGATAGGCAGAACCAGACACTTTGCGATCGCCTTCCGCTGTTTTCACCACCAGGTCGTTGCGCCCGGAGGCTTCCGCTGTCACACCAAGCGAATTCAATGCATTAAGTACAATCGCCGTGGAGATGGTTTTGTCGTACTCCGGCTTTCCGGCCATAAAGGTGAAACAAGTATTGCCAAGGTCATGGAATACCGCGCCGCCACCGCTGCTACGCCTTGCCAGCCGCACGTTATCTTCTTCCATGCGACGGGTATTGCACTCTTTCCATGGGTTTTGCGCCCGCCCAATGACCACCGTATCCGCGTTGCGCCATAAGAACAGTACGCGTTGCGTGGCAGGCATCTGGCGGAAAATGCACTCTTCAACCGCCAGGTTGAACCAGGGATCGTACGAGTCAGAGATAAGCAGACGAAGCGTCGACATAGCAGATTTCCTTTCTGTAACCTGTAGTTTTTACCGGTAGCGGCCTGAGCTACGCTTTCCTGTCGTGCTCTTCTTCTTCCGGTACGGATTTATTGGCCGTCAGCAAAAACGGCGATTGCTGCCAGCGGGTGCGTTTGCCTTGCAACAGGGTGCGCGTCAGCACCACGCCAATGGCCAGCGACAGCAGCAACATCAAGCGCAAAATATTGGTGGTGTTATCCACCTGTTTGGCTTCTGTCGCCAGCGTGTGCGTATCCAGCGTCAGCCGCAGGTAGCCCAGCGGGCCGCTCTTTCCCTGAATCGGCTCAACAATTTGCTGGTTGAAATAACCGCCTGCTTTTTTACCGTCCAGCGCCAGCCGGTCACGCACATCAATACTTTCACCGGAGCGCGCGATCAGATCACCTTGCGCATCGTACACCCCTGCGTCCAGAATGCGGCTCTCTTCGGTAAGCTGGCGCAGCACAACGTTGATACGTTTTTCGTCCGGGGTTTCTGTGCGCATCAGCGGCGTGAGATTCAGCGTTACCTGGCGCGCCAGTGTTCTCGCCAGTTCTTCAAACTGCGGATTGCGCTGGCGCTGATGGTTTTGGCTGAACCAGGACGCACCCTGCATCAGCGCCACCAGCAGTGCCAGACAGATGAGGACGATAACGGCGCGATGCAGCCGAAATTTAAGTTTTGCGCGAGCCATATTCCACCTGTTGAAAATTTGAGGCTTAATGTTGCCAGAAGCGCTGGTTACAAGGTAGCCTCATGCGTTATTTTCCCCTCCGATGCTTTCTGGCGCGAACGTTTTTACAGGAGCTTTAATGCCTAACAGTTTGACCTGGTGCGATCTGCCCGATGATGTTTCTCAGTGGCCGGGATTGCCGCTCTCTTTAAGTGGCGATGAGGTGATGCCTCTGGACTATCACGCTGGTCGCAGCGGCTGGCTGCTGTACGCCCGTAATCTGGATAAGCAACGCCTGACGACCTATCAGCGTAAACTGGGTGCGGCAATGGTGATTGTTGCCGCGTGGAGCGTAGACGATTATCAGGTTCTTCGCCTGGCAGGTTCGTTGACGCCGCGCGCGACGCGCCTCGCACACGATGAAGGTATGGACGTCGCCCCGCTGGGAAAAATCCCGCATCTGCGCTCGCCAGGGCTGCTGGTGATGGATATGGACTCTACCGCCATACAAATCGAATGTATTGATGAAATCGCTAAGCTTGCCGGCACTGGTGAAATGGTGGCGGAAGTGACCGAACGTGCGATGCGCGGCGAGCTCGATTTTGCCGCCAGTCTGCGCAGTCGTGTGGCAACGCTGAAAGGTGCAGACGCCAATATTTTGCTGCAAGTGCGGGAAAAACTGCCGTTAATGCCAGGGCTTGTGCAACTGGTGTTGAAGCTGGAAACATTGGGCTGGAAAGTGGCTATCGCCTCGGGCGGCTTTACTTTTTTTGCCGATTACCTGCGCGACAAGCTGCATTTAACGGCGGCGGTCGCCAACGAACTCGAGATCATGGACGGTAAATTCACCGGCCAGGTACTGGGTGATATCGTGGATGCGCAGTTCAAAGCTAACACCCTGAAGCAACTGGCCGAAAAGTATGAAATTGAGCCGGAGCAAACTGTGGCTATCGGCGATGGCGCGAACGATTTACCGATGATCAAAGCTGCCGGGCTTGGCATTGCGTTTCATGCCAAACCAAAAGTGAATGAGAAGGCGGAAGTCATCATTCGCCACGCCGATCTGATGGGCGTATTTTGTATTCTTTCCTGCGGCATCAATAAGAAGTAGAGGTTATTGTGGCGAAAGCTCCCAAACGTGCGTTTGTCTGTAATGAATGCGGTGCGGATTATCCGCGCTGGCAGGGGCAGTGCAGCGCCTGTCACGCATGGAACACCATTACGGAAGTGCGCGTTGCCGCTTCGCCCACTGTGGCGCGTAATGAGCGTCTTTCCGGTTACGCGGGCAACGCAGGCGTATCAAAAGTGCAAAAGCTGGCGGATATCAGCCTCGAAGAGCTGCCGCGCTTTTCCACCGGTTTTAAAGAGTTCGACCGTGTGCTCGGCGGCGGTGTTGTACCCGGTAGCGCGATTCTGATTGGCGGCAACCCTGGTGCGGGGAAATCGACGCTGCTGTTACAGACGCTGTGTAAACTCGCCGAGCAGATGAAAACGCTGTATGTCACTGGTGAAGAGTCATTGCAGCAGGTAGCGATGCGCGCGCATCGTCTCGGGTTGCCGACCGGCAACCTTAATATGTTGTCGGAAACCAGCATTGAGCAAATCTGCATGATCGCCGAAGAGGAACAGCCGAAGCTGATGGTGATCGACTCGATTCAGGTCATGCACATGGCGGATATTCAGTCGTCGCCCGGCAGTGTGGCGCAGGTGCGTGAAACGGCGGCTTATCTGACACGTTTTGCGAAAACGCGCGGCGTGGCGATTGTAATGGTCGGCCACGTCACCAAAGACGGCTCGCTGGCCGGGCCGAAGGTGCTCGAACACTGCATTGACTGCTCGGTGTTGCTCGACGGTGACGCGGATTCACGTTTTCGCACCTTGCGCAGCCATAAAAACCGTTTCGGTGCGGTCAACGAACTTGGCGTATTCGCCATGACTGAGCAGGGACTGCGTGAAGTCAGTAACCCGTCGGCGATTTTTTTAAGCCGCGGCGATGAAGTCACGTCCGGCAGTTCGGTGATGGTAGTGTGGGAAGGGACGCGACCGCTGTTAGTTGAAATTCAGGCGTTGGTTGATCACTCGATGATGTCCAACCCGCGCCGCGTGGCGGTAGGGCTGGAGCAAAACCGTCTGGCGATTTTACTGGCGGTGCTGCACCGCCACGGTGGCTTGCAGATGGCGGATCAGGATGTATTCGTCAACGTGGTCGGTGGGGTCAAAGTGACCGAAACCAGTGCCGATCTGGCGTTGTTGCTGGCAATGGTTTCCAGCCTGCGCGACAGACCGTTGCCGCAGGATTTAGTGGTGTTTGGCGAAGTCGGGCTGGCAGGGGAGATTCGCCCGGTGCCGAGCGGCCAGGAGCGCATTTCTGAAGCCGCGAAGCATGGTTTCCGTCGCGCTATCGTCCCGGCAGCGAATGTGCCGAAAAAAGTACCGGAAGGGATGCAAATCTTCGGCGTGAAGAAGCTCACGGATGCGCTAAACGTCTTTGACGACTTATAATTGGCTAATGTTTTTTTGCAGGAGGCAACAATGTCGTCATTCGACTACTTAAAAACCGCAATTCGCCAGAAAGGCTGCACGTTACAGCAGGTAGCCGACGCCAGCGGTATGACCAAAGGCTACCTGAGCCAACTGCTGAATGCCAAAATTAAGAGCCCCAGTGCGCAAAAGCTGGAGGCGCTGCACCGCTTCCTCGATCTTGAGTTTCCCCGTCGGCAGAAGAATATTGGCGTGGTCTTTGGCAAGTTTTATCCGCTGCACACCGGCCATATCTACTTAATCCAGCGCGCCTGCAGCCAGGTGGATGAGCTGCATATCATCCTTGGCTATGACGATACGCGCGATCGCGAGCTGTTCGAAGACAGCGCGATGTCCCAACAGCCGACGGTCAGCGATCGCTTGCGCTGGCTGCTACAGACTTTTAAGTACCAGAAAAATATTCGTATTCATGCATTTAACGAAGAAGGCATGGAACCTTATCCGCACGGCTGGGATGTCTGGAGTAAAGGCATCAAAGCGTTTATGACCGAAAAAGGCATCACGCCAAACTGGATTTACACCTCTGAAGAGGCCGATGCGCCGCAGTACCGGCAACACCTGGGGATTGAAGCCGTGCTGGTCGACCCTAAGCGCACCTTTATGAATATCAGCGGTTCGCAAATCCGCGAGAACCCGTTCCGTTATTGGGATTATATTCCGACTGAGGTAAAGCCCTTTTTCGTGCGCACGGTGGCGATTCTGGGAGGAGAGTCCAGCGGCAAGTCGACGCTGGTTAATAAACTCGCCAATATCTTCAATACCACCAGCGCATGGGAATATGGCCGCGATTACGTATTTTCTCATCTTGGCGGTGACGAAATTGCGCTGCAATATTCTGACTATGACAAAATCGCCCTTGGACACGCGCAGTACATCGATTTTGCCGTGAAGTACGCCAATAAAGTGGCGTTTATCGATACGGATTTTGTCACCACGCAGGCGTTCTGCAAAAAATATGAAGGACGTGAACATCCTTTCGTTCAGGCCTTGATTGATGAATACCGTTTTGACCTGGTAATCTTGCTGGAAAATAATACGCCGTGGGTGAATGATGGCCTGAGAAGTCTCGGCAGTTCTGTCGATCGCAAGGAGTTTCAGGATTTATTGGTATCGATGCTGCGGGAAAATAATATCGAGTACGTGCGTGTTGAAGCTGCGGATTATGACTCTCGTTTTTTACAGTGCGTCGATCTGGTTAAACAGTTAATGGGGCCGTAGGCTGAAATGGCAGGCCGGTCTGGTATATTCCACGGCCTGTATATCGGTTAGTTTGCAGGTTGATTGCGAAAATTTTCCCAGCGGTTATGCACCTGCGTCAGCGTGGCGATTGACGGCTGATTCACCTTTCTCAACATATTATATTTATGTGTGCTGACTGTTTTTATATCCAGCCCGCTATGGATTAACATACTTTTCTTTTTATCTGCGCTAATGATATGGCTAAGCAGCATTCTCTCTTTTCGCGTTAGCGTTATCCTGTACTCCTGACATTGCTTATTACGCCACGATTTATATTTTAATGTGCGGAATATTTCAGTTAATTTCGTGTCTTTTTTGATTTTTAAAAATGAGTGCAATAAATAACATTCAAATGCATTGTCATTTTTTATTATTCTGTTCAACGTGGATAGCGTTGTGATGATAATAAAGTTGTTGTCGAAATCTAAAATAACATCATTATTATCCATCAGAATTTCTTTCTGCTTAATAAATGTCTGTAATCCGTTTTTAAGAAAAACATCTTCCGTAATGATATGCATTTGTTATAACCAGACGTTCATTTATTAACTGAGGTAATGAGTATCATGTTAACGTCTGGTCTTAGCGTTAAGCAATATTGGGACTAAATTGTGAATACTAAAAGCATTAGTCTAAGGAAATTAAATTGCTGGATGTTTATTCTGCATGGTGAGTTTTATTCAGGTTTTTAGTTTTAGATTATTCCTGCGATGAATGCATCTGCCCCAGGATTGTGGCGAAGATAGTATGAAAACAAAAAAACTTTTTTATACGCTTATTGCAGAGGAATTCTCTGAGTGTTTGGGAATGAAGCGAATGGGTTTCCCCATTCGCTTTTGTGCCAGCTTATTTGGCGATACGTTTGTACTTAATACGCTTCGGCTCCAGCGCATCCGCGCCCAGCGTGCGTTTCTTATACTCTTCGTATTCGGTGAAGTTGCCTTCGAAGAACTCCACTTTGCCTTCGTCCTGGTAATCCAGAATGTGGGTGGCGATACGGTCAAGGAACCAACGGTCATGCGAGATAACCATGGCGCAGCCTGGGAACTCAAGCAGGGCGTTTTCCAGCGCACGCAAGGTCTCGATATCCAGGTCGTTGGTCGGTTCATCAAGCAGCAACATGTTGCCGCCAACCTGTAACAGTTTTGCCAGGTGCAGACGACCGCGCTCACCGCCGGACAACTCGCCCACGCGTTTACCCTGGTCGGTACCTTTGAAGTTGAAGCGGCCAACGTACGCGCGGCTCGGCATTTCGGTGTTACCGATACGCATAATGTCCAGCCCACCGGAAACTTCTTCCCACACGGTTTTGCTGTTATCCATCGCGTCGCGGAACTGATCAACCGAGGCCAGTTTCACGGTTTCACCCAGCGTAATGGTGCCGCCATCTGGTTGCTCCTGGCCGGACATCATGCGGAACAGCGTGGATTTACCCGCGCCGTTCGGGCCGATAATGCCGACAATCGCGCCTTTCGGCACGGAGAAGGACAGGCCATCAATCAGCTGGCGATCGCCATAAGACTTGCTGAGGTTGCTGACTTCAACCACTTTATCGCCCAGGCGAGGTCCCGGTGGAATAAACAGTTCGTTGGTTTCGTTACGTTTCTGGTATTCAGTGCTGTTGAGTTCTTCAAAGCGCGCCAGACGGGCTTTGCCCTTAGATTGACGGCCTTTCGCGCCCTGGCGCACCCACTCCAGCTCTTTCTCAATGGATTTACGGCGAGCAGCTTCCTGAGAGGCTTCCTGCGCCAGGCGTTGATCTTTCTGCTCCAGCCAGGAAGAGTAGTTACCTTCCCACGGAATACCTTCACCGCGGTCAAGTTCGAGGATCCAACCGGCGACATTATCGAGGAAGTAACGGTCGTGGGTAATTGCCACCACGGTGCCTTCGAAGTCGTGCAGGAAGCGTTCCAGCCAGGCAACGGACTCGGCGTCCAGGTGGTTGGTGGGTTCGTCGAGCAGCAGCATATCTGGCTTTTCCAGCAGCAGACGGCACAGCGCGACGCGGCGGCGTTCACCACCGGAAAGATTGGCAATCTTTGCATCCCAGTCCGGCAGACGCAGCGCATCAGCGGCGCGTTCCAGTTGCACATTCAGGTTATGACCGTCATGCGCCTGGATAATCTCTTCAAATTTACCTTGCTGCGCAGCCAGTTTGTCGAAGTCAGCATCCGGTTCAGCGTATTTGGCATAGACTTCGTCCAGGCCTTTCAGCGCGCTAACCACTTCAGCGACCGCTTCTTCAACCGATTCACGTACGGTCTGCTCCGGATTCAACTGCGGTTCCTGCGGCAGGTAACCGATCTTGATGCCAGGCTGCGGGCGGGCTTCACCTTCGATGTCTGTATCGATGCCGGCCATGATGCGCAGCAGGGTAGACTTACCGGCACCGTTAAGACCCAGCACGCCGATTTTTGCGCCCGGGAAAAAGCTTAGCGAGATATTTTTCAGAATATGACGTTTCGGCGGGACAACTTTGCCGACACGATGCATGGTATATACGAATTGAGCCACGTTGGACTTCGCCTCTTTGTAATGAGAGTAGTATTCAACAGCGGAGTGTAGCCGTTTTCGCTGCTTAATCCCAGCCAGCCGCTACGGGCGTGTTAAATCACGCCAGAAAGGTAAAAAAGTGTGCACAACGTGGCGCGTTACGAGTTGCCCGGTTAGCATTAACGCATTACGCGGCATGACGCTGCAAAAACGTGACAGATAAGAGGAAAGAGCTGTGCAGAGAGCTAAACATGCCGCCTGGCGATTCGCGGCGGCCTGCGTTTGTTTGCTGTCCCTCAGCAATGTGGCGCGAGCAGATTCACTGGATGAACAACGTAACCGTTACGCGCAGATTAAAACCGCATGGGACAACAAACAGATGGACGTGGTGCAGCAATTGCTGCCCACGCTACAAACGTATCCGCTTTACCCGTATCTGCAATATCGTCAGATTACCGACGATCTGATGAATCAACCCGCGATTACGGTGACCAACTTTGTGCAGGCCAACCCGACCTTGCCGGCGGCGCGCACGCTGAAATCTCGCTTTGTTAATGAACTGGCCCGGCGACAAGACTGGCGTGGTCTGCTGGCGTTCAGCCCGGAGAAACCGGCCTCCACCGAAGCGCAATGTAACTATTACTTTGCGAAGTGGAATACCGGACAGGCTGACGAAGCCTGGGCAGGCGCGAAAGAACTGTGGCTAAGCGGCAAAAGTCAGCCCAACGCATGCGATCAGCTGTTTGGCGCATGGCGTGCGTCAGGAAACCAGGATCCGCTGGCGTTTCTGGAGCGTATTCGCCTGGCGATGAAAGCGGGTAACACCAAACTGGTCACACTACTGGCCGGGCAGATGCCGTCTGATTATCAAACCATTTCGGCGGCTATCATCAACCTTGCCAATAATCCCTTGAGCGTGATGTCCTTTGCCACCACTACCGGCGCAACGGATTTTACCCGGCAGATGGCGGCGGAAGCCTTTGAAAGCGTTGCGCGTCAGGATGTGGAAAACGCCCGCCTGATGATCCCGTCTCTGGTACAGGCGCAGCAGTTGAATGAGGAGCAAACTCAGACGCTGCGCGATATTGTCGCATGGCGGTTGATGGGTAATGACGTTACCAGCGATCAGGCGCGCTGGCGTGATGATGCGATCATGCGCTCGCAATCGGTCTCTTTGCTGGAGCGCCGGGTGCGTATGGCGATTGGCAACGGCGATCGTCGCGGGCTGAATACCTGGCTTTCGCGCTTGCCAATGGACGCAAAAGAGAAAGACGAGTGGCGCTACTGGCAGGCGGATTTGTTGCTGGAGCGCGGACGCGAGGATGAAGCCAAAGAGATCCTCCACGCCCTGATGAAGCAGCGTGGTTTTTACCCGATGGCCGCAGCGCAGCGTCTGGGTGAAGATTACGCAATGCAGATAGACAAAGCGCAGGGGAATGTCTCTGCAACGCTAACGCAGGGCGCAGAAATGGCGCGCGTGCGTGAGCTGATGTATTGGGGGCTTGATAATACCGCGCGCAGTGAGTGGGCGAATCTGGTGACCAGCCGAACCCAGCAAGAACAGGCGCAGCTGGCGCGTTATGCTTTTAATCAACATTGGTGGGATCTGAGCGTGCAGGCCACGATAGCTGGCAAGCTGTGGGATCAACTTGAAGAGCGTTTCCCGCTGGCGTATAGCGATCTGTATGCCCGCTACACCAGTGGCAAAGGGATTTCACAAAGCTATGCGATGGCGATATCTCGCCAGGAGAGTGCCTGGAACCCGACGGCGCGCTCGCCGGTCGGCGCGGCAGGTTTAATGCAGATTATGCCGGGTACCGCCACGCACACGGTGAAGATGTTTAATATTCCTGGCTACAGCAATTCTGGCCAACTCTTTGATCCAGAAACGAATATCAACATCGGCACCAGCTACCTGCAGTATGTTTACCAGCAGTTTGGCAATAACCGTATTTTCTCGTCGGCGGCCTATAACGCCGGGCCGGGAAGGGTGCGCAACTGGTTGAACAACAGCGGCGGCAAACTGGATGCAGTGGCGTTTATTGAGAGCATCCCGTTCTCGGAAACGCGCAGCTATGTGAAAAACGTGCTGGCTTATGATGCTTATTACCGCTATTTCCTGAGCGGAGATAAGCCGGTTGTCTTTAATGATGCTGAATGGCAGCGCCGTTATTGATTTCCGTGGTTTATGCTATGATGTGTACTCGCTAAAGAGTACACATCAGTAAACCTTTAACATGGCGGCAAATTATGACTCAGCAATCACCCTATTCAGCAGCGATGGCCGAACAGCGCGATCAGGAGTGGCAACGCTTCGTTGATCTGGTCCGGCAATCTTACGAAAAGGATCTGCACATTCCGTTGCTTAATCTGATGCTTACGCCAGATGAGCGCGAGTCGTTGGGCACAAGAGTGCGGATCATTGAAGAACTGCTGCGCGGCGAGATGAGTCAGCGTGAACTAAAAAGCGAGCTCGGGGCAGGTATCGCGACCATTACTCGTGGCTCAAATAGCCTGAAAGCCGCGCCTGCCGATTTACGTTTATGGCTGGAGGAGACGCTGCTGAATACTCAGCGGTAAATCGCATTGTGAAAGGGGCTGAGCGCAAGGATCACCGCCTGATGGTAAACGCTTTCGCGAGTGAGTTTACCTGCGGTGAAAACGCCGATGGCACCCTCTTTGCGACCGATCTCATCAATTCCGGTATAACGCGACATCACTGGCCCGAGCGCTTCACCGGCACGCACTTTCTGCAAAATGATCTCCGGTATAGGCAGCGTTGCCGAGCGAGCTTCACCTTTCTGCTGTTTGCTTTCTATCACCACCCAACTAAATGTACTGCCTTCGTCGATCCCGGCTTCAATAGCTACCCAAAAATCCGCTTCGGGGCGTGCGTTGCGAGCATTGACCACGCGATTTCGTGCGCCAGTACGCGTTTCTTCACTGCCAAACGGCTGTTCCGGCACGCCGCTATCGACGGAAACGGCGTCTATATGGCAGGATCCTTCGCCGAAGATCTCGTTAAAAGCGTGCAGAATCGCCCGAATTTTCGCGGGATTTGTGGTAGCTGAGACAACATGGTGCATAATTAATAACGGTATGTTCGGAATGAGACGCGTTCTTTACCCCGGACAGAGACCTTCCTCAGATAATAAATTCATCGCAGTATAATGGATAAAAAAGCATGTTACAGGTATACCTTGTTCGCCACGGTGAAACGCAGTGGAACGCCGAGCGTCGTATTCAAGGCCAGTCAGACAGTCCGTTAACCGAAAAAGGGGAGAAGCAGGCGTGGCAGGTGGCTGAGCGCGCGAAAGCGCTGGGCATTACTCACGTTATTGCCAGCGACCTGGGGCGTACCCGCCGGACGGCTGAGATCATCGCTGAAGTCTGCGGTTGTGATATCACTTTTGAGCCGCGTTTGCGCGAGTTGGATATGGGCGTGCTGGAACGCCGTCATATCGATTCCCTGACTGAAGAAGAAGAGAGCTGGCGTCGCCAGTTGGTGAATGGCACAGCCGATGGCCGCATTCCTGATGGCGAATCGATGCAGGAGTTAAGCGATCGTATGCATGCGGCGCTGGCAACCTGTTTGGATCTTCCCGAAGGGAGCCGCCCATTGCTGGTCAGCCATGGTATGGCGCTGGGCTGCCTGGTGAGCACGATCCTTGGGCTTCCGGCTTATGCTGAACGCCGCCTGCGTCTGCGCAACTGCTCCATTTCCCGCATTGATTATCAACAGAGCCCGTGGCTGGCTTCCGGCTGGGTGGTGGAAACCGCAGGAGACGTCTCGCATCTGGACGCTCCAGCGCTGGATGAGTTGCAGCGTTAACGGCGAATCGGCACCAGATACTCGCAGCGGATGTGCTCTGGCGGTTCGCCATCTTCGCGTGGCTCTTCATGCTGCGGGTAAAAATGCTCAATATCCTGGCCTTTACGGCGCGTGAGGTTAAGCATCGGCATGCACGTTCCGTAAACGGTCAGGATGAAATCCTGAAAACCATGCGGTGAACCTTCATACGCGAAGGAGATGTAGTCGCCGCCTTCCAGCAACACCGGCTGAGCGTTGCTCAGATAGCCGTTCGCCATCTCCGGCGTTAGCGCTGTGGTGTAAAATACTTCCTGTTCGTCATCCTTTTCCTGGCTTGGGCGCGGCTCATGCAGCCCATACATTTCCGGTGGAATTTTCGGTGAATTGCTCAAAAATTCCCGCCAGAACTGAATGCGCATCTGATTACGGAAATCGGAGATCTCCTCCAGCGCACAGGTGTAGCTCTGGGTGGTACCGATAAGGTGCATTGGCGGCAGAGTGACAAAATCATGTTTTGGCATGGCAAATTCGCCAAGACGCATCGGCGGACGAATGCCAAACGCACTCCAGTCTGGCGAACGGCGATAGAGCGCGGGGGTGACAGCAAACTGTTTTTTGAAAGCGCGGGTAAAGGTTTGTTGCGAATCAAAGCGATACTGCAGTGCAATATCCAGAATGGGTCGGGCAGTAAGGCGCAGAGCAACTGCGGATTTCGACAGACGACGCGCACGAATGTAAGCGCCGATGGCATGACCCGTCACGTCTTTGAACATCCTTTGCAGGTGCCACTTGGAATAGCCCGCTTTTGCCGCCACATTATCCAAAGAGAGCGGCTGATCCAGATGGCTTTCCAGCCAGGAAAGTAAGTCGCGAATGATCCCAGCCTGATCCATACAATATCCTCTTCCTTAAAACAGCATTAACGCCTGATACCAGGCAACGGATAATAACGGGTTTTTAGGTGTTTAGCATTCGGTGTTTTTTTTGTGTACAAATACGCATTGTGACTGATTTTCATCATAAATTTTGTAAATTAGTGATCTGCAAACAGTTTCTCATTTGAAAGCTGAATAGTTGCTTAACGTAATATTCAAAAATGGTAACAATATGAAATATACAAAGTTAATCCTTCCTGTAGTGATGTTGGCCACGATGGGCTCTGTACACGCAGAAGAAATTGGTTCAGTGGATACCGTGTTTAAAATGTTTGGTCCGGATCACAAAATTGTGGTCGAAGCGTTTGATGATCCTGATGTGAAAAATGTCACCTGTTACATCAGTCGGGCGAAAACCGGTGGCATCAAAGGCGGGCTGGGGCTGGCGGAAGACACGTCCGACGCGGCTATCTCTTGCCAGCAGGTTGGGCCGGTTGAGTTGAGCGATAAGATCAAAAACGGTAAGGCGCAGGGCGATGTAGTTTTCCAGAAACGGACCTCGTTAGTATTCAAGAAACTGCAGGTGGTGCGTTTCTATGACGCAAAACGTAACACACTGGCATATTTAGCTTATTCCGATAAAGTGGTCGAAGGATCGCCGAAAAACGCCTTAAGCGCGGTACCCATCATTCCCTGGAGTAAATAAGCCCAATGTCTACGCCGCAACCGCTGATTTGGCTGGTAGAGGATGAAACCAGCATCGCTGAAACGTTGATTTACATGTTGCAACAGGACGGCTTTGCCGTCACCGCGTTTGAGCGAGGTTTACCGGTACTGGATGCGGCGCAGCAGCGTCTGCCTGAGCTGGCGATACTGGATGTCGGCCTGCCGGATATCAGCGGTTTCGAACTGTGTCGGCGGCTATTGGCGCGCGCACCAGCGTTGCCGGTGCTGTTTCTCACCGCGCGTAGCGATGAAGTCGACAAGCTGCTGGGGTTGGAGATGGGCGCGGATGATTACATTGCCAAGCCCTTTTCACCACGCGAAGTATGCGCCAGGGTGCGCACTGTGCTGCGTAGGTTGCAAAAAGCATCTCTTCACAACGAAATGCGGCGAATCGGTCAGTTTGAGTTGGACGAGCAAGCCGCGATTATTCGCTGGTGCGGCGAAACGCTGCTGCTGACCCGCTACGAATTTTTGTTGTTGAAAACACTACTGTTGGCGCCAGAACGTGTTTTTTCTCGCCAGCAATTGATGGATCAGGTCTGGAGCGATGCTCAGGAGAGTTTTGATCGCACTGTCGATACCCATATCAAGACCTTGCGTGCCAAGCTACGCGCCATCAATGCTGAACTCACGCCTATCAATACGCATCGTGGTATGGGCTACAGCCTGGGGATCCGCTGATGCGCATTGGCATGCGCCTGTTACTGGGGTATTTCCTGATCGTGGCGGTTGCCGCGTGGTTTGTGCTGTCGATTTTTGTGCAGGAGATCAAACCCGGCGTACGACGCGCCACCGAAGGGACACTTATTGATACCGCGACACTGCTGGCGGAGCTGGCTCGCGAAGATTTGCGTTCTGGTCACGCGCAGGATGGTCGCCTGGCGCAGGCTTTCTCGACGTTAAATCACCATCCAATCAATGCACATATCAGCGGCATCCATAAAGTGCGCAATGAGTATCACGTCTATATGACCGACAGAGCCGTTAAATACGCGATTTTGCTAATCGTACTGACTTATCTGGCGTTTTTCGTCTTCGAAAGTTTAACCGCGCGGCAGATGCACCCGATGCAGTATTTGCTGGTGGGGCTATCGCTGGTGATGTTCTATCTGGTTTTACTGGCGCTTTCTGAACATACCGGTTTCACCATCGCCTGGGGTATTGCCAGTTTGCTCGGCGCACTGCTGAACGGTGTTTATTTGCAGGGCGTATTGAAAAGCTGGCGTGCGGGGTTGTCGTTTAGTATCGCACTGTTAGTTCTTGATGCGGTGATGTGGGGCCTGCTGAACTCAGAAGATAATGCGCTGTTGCTCGGCACCGGTGTTCTGTTTATCGCCTTGAGCGCAGTGATGGTGTTGACGCGCAGGCTTGACTGGTATGCGCTTTCTGGTTCGGTGAAGAAAATACCGCAACCCGCGGATGACGAAGAATTGCGGATTTGGAAATAAAAAAAGCGGCGCTGAGCGCCGCTTTTTCATCATTATTCTGGCTTATTCCTGCAGGTCACCGCAGAAACGGTAACCTTCACCGTGAATGGTGGCGATGATTTCCGGGGTATCCGGCGTTGATTCGAAATGTTTACGAATACGACGGATAGTCACGTCGACTGTACGATCGTGAGGCTTCAGTTCACGACCGGTCATTTTTTTCAGCAACTCAGCACGAGACTGAATTTTGCCCGGGTTTTCGCAGAAGTGCAGCATCGCGCGGAATTCGCTGCGCGGCAGCTTATACTGCTCGCCGTTCGGGCTAATCAGTGAACGGCTATTAATATCCAGTTCCCAACCGTTGAACTTGTAGCTGTCAACGCTGCGGCGTTCTTCGCTGACCGTGCCCAGATTCATGGTACGGGACAGCAGGTTGCGCGCGCGGATAGTCAGCTCGCGTGGGTTAAACGGTTTGGTAATATAGTCATCGGCACCAATTTCAAGGCCCAGAATCTTATCGACTTCGTTATCACGGCCCGTCAGGAACATCAGCGCGACATTCGCCTGCTCGCGTAATTCACGCGCCAGCAAAAGACCGTTTTTACCCGGCAGATTGATATCCATGATCACCAGGTTGATATCATTTTCAGAAAGGATCTGATGCATTTCAGCGCCATCAGTCGCTTCAAAGACATCGTAGCCTTCTGCTTCGAAAATGCTTTTTAACGTGTTGCGTGTTACCAACTCGTCTTCAACAATAAGAATGTGCGGGGTCTGCATGTTTGCTACCTAAATTGCCAACTAAATCGAAACAGGAAGTACAAAAGTCCCTGACCAGCCTGGTGCATGTCGAAAATTAACATGACGGCGTAACATGACTAAAGTACGTAATTGCGTTCTTGATGCACTTTCCATCAACGTCAACAACATCATTAGCTTGGTCGTGGGCACTTTCCCTCTGAACCCGACAGTGTCAAAAACGGCTGTCATCCTAACCATTTTAACAGCAACATAACAGGCTAAGACGTAAATGACACCCAATAAAACTACGCTTCGTTGACATATATCAAGTTCAATTGTAGCACGTTAACAGTTTGGAGAAATCTTGATAGCCAAATGCTAGCGTTTCTTACAATTTTTCAATAAACCAACTAGTTGCGCATATTAATTGATAAACAGGGCGAATCCAATACAAGTGGGAAATTCTATATTAAAATGCCATGAATAAACATAGGGATAAGCCCCTTCTGTTAACATTTTAGCAGGTAATATCGCTGATAAATAGTTTAGCTTTTTTTAACCGTAGACAAGGGCTAAATCAGTGATTTGTGTTACATAATTGTAAATTCGCACCGCGTAGTATGATGACAAAGATCACATTATTCCGTGGTATCAGTAAGAAGAGAAAATAAAATGCAATTGGCCGTTGTCCTTGTTTCCCCCGCGAGAGCGGAAAATGTCGGCGCCGCTGCCCGTGCCATGAAAACCATGGGTTTTAGTGATTTACGTATCGTTGATAGCGACGCGCACTTGCAAGAAGGCGCGCGCCGCGTGGCGCACGGTTCCGGCGATATCCTTGATAATATTAAAACTTATACAACCCTTGCTGAAGCGTTGGCAGATATTCCCTTTACCATCGCAACCACGGCGCGTAGCCGGGCGAAATTCCACTATTACGCGACACCCGCGGAACTGGTTCCGTTGTTACAAGAGAAAAGTGCGTGGTTGAGCAGTGCTGCGCTGGTATTTGGTCGTGAGGATTCCGGGCTTACGAATGAAGAGCTGGCGCTGGCAGATATTTTAACGGGTGTTCCGATGGTGGGGGATTATCCTTCGCTTAATCTCGGACAGGCGGTGATGGTTTTCTGCTATCAATTAGCATCTTTAATGCAACATACCCCAAAAGAGGCAGCCACGGTTGACGGTAATCAATTGCAAGCGTTGCGTTTGCGTACGCGCGGATTACTGGAAAAATTAGGCGTAGCGGATGACATTAAAATGGCCGACTGGCTTGATCAGCGTCTTGGTCTGCTGGAGCAGCGTGACACCGCAATGTTGCATCGTTTGCTCCACGATATCGAAAAAAAACTCGCCGAGTAAATTGCTGCCATAACGTTTTTTTATAGTTAAAGTCACTGCGATACATGGCGGGAATGATCCTAATAGGTTGAAAGTGACGCCTGTTCCAGCGCAGCCGGGAATAACGGCAAAAGGGCGAAAAATAAAAATAAATTGACTTGAGCAGGCAGATACTTTAACCAATATAGGCATACAGCACAGACAGATAATGATTACAGAGCACACAACATCCATGAAACGCATCAGCACCATTACCACAATTACAACCATCACCATTACCACAGGTAACGGTGCGGGCTGACGCGTACAGGAAACACAGAAAAAAGCCCGCACCTGAACAGTGCGGGCTTTTTTTTCGACCAGAGATTAAGGGGTAAAACCATGCGAGTGTTGAAGTTCGGCGGTACATCAGTGGCAAATGCAGAGCGTTTTCTGCGTGTTGCCGATATCCTGGAAAGTAATGCCAGGCAGGGGCAGGTCGCCACCGTGCTTTCTGCCCCGGCGAAAATTACTAACCATCTGGTGGCGATGATCGAAAAAACGATTGGCGGCCAGGATGCGATTCCGAATATTAGCGGCGCCGAGCGTATTTTCGCCGACCTGCTGCAAGGGCTGGCAGATGCACAACCCGGATTTCCCCTCGCGCAATTAAAAGCTTTTGTCGAACAAGAGTTCGCGCAGATCAAACACGTTTTGCATGGTATCAGCCTGCTCGGCCAGTGCCCGGACAGCATCAACGCCGCGTTAATTTGCCGTGGCGAGAAACTCTCCATCGCTATCATGGCGGGCCTGCTCGAAGCGCGCGGTCACAAAGTCAGCGTTATCGATCCGGTCGAAAAACTACTCGCAGTCGGTCATTACCTGGAATCAACGGTCGATATTGCTGAATCCACTCGCCGCATCGCAGCCAGCCGCATTCCTGCGGATCATATGGTGCTGATGGCCGGTTTCACTGCCGGAAACGAGAAGGGCGAACTGGTGGTGCTTGGACGTAACGGCTCCGACTACTCTGCTGCCGTGCTCGCGGCCTGTCTGCGCGCAGATTGTTGTGAGATCTGGACCGATGTCGACGGTGTTTATACCTGCGACCCGCGCCAGGTGCCAGACGCCAGGCTGCTGAAGTCGATGTCGTACCAGGAAGCCATGGAGCTTTCCTACTTCGGCGCCAAAGTTCTTCACCCTCGTACCATTACCCCCATCGCTCAGTTTCAAATTCCTTGCCTGATCAAAAACACCGGAAACCCGCAAGCACCGGGCACGCTGATTGGCGCGACCTCTGATGAAGATGGTCTGCCGGTAAAAGGCATTTCGAATCTGAATAACATGGCGATGTTCAGCGTCTCCGGCCCGGGGATGAAAGGCATGGTCGGCATGGCGGCACGTGTCTTCGCCGCGATGTCCCGCAACGGCATTTCGGTCGTGTTGATCACGCAATCTTCCTCGGAGTACAGCATCAGCTTCTGTGTGCCGCAATCCGATTGCGCGCGTGCCCAGCGTGCCATGAGCGAAGAATTCTATCTCGAATTGAAAGAAGGCCTGCTGGAGCCGTTGGCGGTGATGGAGCGTCTGGCGATCATCTCTGTTGTCGGCGACGGTATGCGCACATTGCGCGGGATCTCGGCGAAGTTTTTTGCAGCCCTGGCGCGCGCGAATATTAATATTGTGGCGATTGCTCAAGGCTCTTCTGAACGCTCGATCTCCGTGGTGGTAAGCAACGACGATGCCACCACCGGGGTGCGCGTCACGCACCAGATGCTGTTTAACACCGACCAGGTGATCGAAGTGTTTGTGATTGGTGTTGGCGGCGTCGGCGGCGCGCTGCTGGAACAGCTCAAGCGTCAGCAAACATGGCTAAAAAACAAACATATTGACCTGCGTGTTTGCGGTGTGGCGAACTCGAAAGCGCTGTTGACCAATGTTCACGGCCTGAATCTGGATAACTGGCAAACGGAAATGGCACAAGCCAAAGAGCCGTTCAATCTGGGCCGCCTGATTCGCCTGGTGAAAGAGTATCATCTGCTAAACCCGGTGATTGTTGACTGTACTTCCAGCCAGGCGGTGGCCGACCAGTACGCGGATTTCCTGCGAGAAGGTTTCCACGTTGTGACGCCGAACAAAAAAGCTAACACCTCTTCGCTGGATTATTACCACCAGTTGCGTCGCGCGGCGGAAAAATCGCGGCGTAAATTTCTCTACGACACTAACGTTGGCGCGGGCTTGCCAGTTATTGAAAACCTGCAAAACCTGCTGAATGCGGGGGATGAGTTGCAGCACTTCTCCGGCATTCTTTCCGGTTCTTTGTCGTTTATTTTCGGCAAGCTGGATGAAGGGGTGAGCTTGTCGGCAGCAACGAATCTTGCGCGTGAAATGGGCTACACCGAGCCCGATCCGCGAGATGATCTCTCCGGCATGGATGTGGCGCGTAAGCTGCTGATTCTGGCGCGTGAAACCGGTCGCGAATTGGAGTTGTCGGATATTGTCATCGAACCGGTGCTGCCGGCGAGTTTTGACAGTTCAGGCGATGTTGAGAGTTTTATGGCGCGTCTGCCGGGGCTGGATGATGATTTTGCCGCGCGAGTGGCAAAAGCGCGCGATGAAGGTAAAGTGCTGCGTTATGTCGGCAACATTGAAGAAGATGGCACTTGCCGGGTGAAGATGGCAGCAGTTGACGGCAACGATCCACTGTTCAAAGTGAAAAACGGCGAGAACGCGCTGGCGTTCTACAGCCACTATTACCAGCCATTACCGCTGGTGCTGCGCGGTTATGGCGCGGGTAACGATGTGACGGCAGCGGGCGTGTTCGCCGACCTGTTGCGCACCCTGTCCTGGAAGTTAGGAGTCTGAGATGGTGAAGGTGTATGCTCCGGCCTCCAGTGCCAATATGAGCGTGGGTTTTGATGTGCTTGGTGCGGCGGTTACGCCCGTGGATGGTACGTTGTTGGGCGATAATGTCAGTGTGGAAGCGGCCGATCATTTTAGCCTGAAGAACATGGGCCGCTTCGCCAGTAAATTGCCGACCGAGCCGAAAGAAAATATCGTTTATCAATGCTGGGAGCTGTTCTGCCAGGAGATCGGCAAGCAGGTTCCGGTCGCGATGACGCTGGAAAAAAATATGCCGATCGGTTCCGGGCTTGGCTCTAGCGCTTGTTCGGTGGTTGCTGCGCTGGTGGCAATGAATGAGTTCTGCGGTAAGCCGCTGAACGAAACACGCATGCTGGCGCTGATGGGCGAGCTGGAAGGGCGTATTTCCGGTAGTGTGCATTACGATAACGTCGCGCCTTGCTACCTCGGCGGCATGCAATTGATGATCGAGGAAAGCGGCATTATCAGCCAGCAGGTGCCAGGCTTTGACGAGTGGCTGTGGGTTTTGGCGTATCCAGGCATTAAAGTCTCGACGGCTGAAGCGCGCGCGATTCTGCCAGCGCAATACCGCCGCCAGGATTGTATTGCTCACGGTCGCCATCTGGCGGGCTTTATCCATGCTTGCTACAGCCGCCAGCCTGCGCTGGCCGCAAAATTAATGAAAGACGTGATTGCCGAACCGTACCGCATGAAGTTGCTGCCGGGGTTTGGGGAAGCGCGTCAGGCAGTGGCGGATATTGGCGCACTGGCCTGTGGGATCTCGGGTTCCGGGCCAACGCTGTTTGCCTTGTGTGACAAGCCGGATACCGCTCAGCGTGTTGCCGACTGGCTCGGCAAACACTATCTGCAAAATCAGGAAGGCTTCGTTCATATTTGCCGGCTGGACACGGCGGGCGCTCGCGTAGTGGGATAACCAATGAAACTTTACAACTTAAAAGATCATAACGAACAGGTCAGCTTTGCGCAGGCCGTCACTCAGGGGCTGGGCAAAAATCAGGGGCTGTTCTTCCCGCACGATCTGCCGGAATTTAACCTGACCGAAGTCGATGCGATGCTGGAGCAGGATTTCATCACCCGCAGCGCGAAAATCCTTGCGGCGTTTATTGGCGATGAAATTCCAGAAGATGTGCTGGAAGCCCGCGTGCGTGCCGCGTTTGCCTTCCCCGCGCCGGTCAAGCCGGTGGAGAGCGATATCGGCTGTCTGGAACTTTTCCATGGGCCAACGCTGGCGTTTAAAGATTTTGGCGGGCGTTTTATGGCACAGATGCTGAGTGCTATCAGCGGCGACAGGCCGGTGACCATTCTGACGGCGACATCAGGCGATACGGGCGCCGCTGTGGCGCACGCCTTCTACGGAATGAAGAACGTGCGTGTGGTGATCCTCTATCCGCAGGGCAAAATCAGCCCGCTGCAGGAAAAACTGTTCTGTACGCTGGGTGGCAATATCGAAACCGTTGCTATCGACGCGGATTTCGATGCCTGCCAGGCGCTGGTGAAACAGGCATTCGACGATGAAGAGTTGAAAACGGCACTGGGGTTGAACTCGGCGAACTCGATCAACATCAGCCGCCTGCTGGCGCAGATTTGTTATTACTTTGAAGCGGTTGCACAACTGCCGCAGGAGGCACGCAATCAACTGGTGGTTTCCGTGCCGAGCGGTAACTTCGGCGATCTGACCGCCGGTTTGCTGGCGAAATCGCTGGGGCTGCCGATCAAGCGTTTTATCGCCGCCACTAACGCCAATGACACGGTTCCGCGCTTCCTGAAAGAGGGGCAATGGCAGCCTAAAGCGACGCAGGCGACATTGTCGAACGCGATGGATGTGAGCCAGCCGAATAACTGGCCGCGTGTGGAAGAGTTGTTCCGTCGTAAGATCTGGCGCTTAAACGAGCTGGGTTATGCGGCGGTGAATGACGAAACCACGAAAGCCACTATCCGCGAGCTGAAAGGCAAGGGCTACGTTTCTGAACCGCATGCTGCCATTGCTTACCGCGCGCTGCGCGATCAACTGCAGCCGGGTGAGTACGGTCTGTTCCTCGGCACCGCGCATCCGGCGAAGTTTAAAGAGAGCGTCGAAGCGATCCTCGGTGAAACCTTGCCGCTGCCGAAAGAGCTGGCAGATCGCGCCGACTTACCTCTGCTTTCGCACCAGTTGCCTGCGGATTTCTCCGCACTGCGTCAGTTGATGATGAGCAAAGCGTAATGTCTGTGTTTCCCCTGCCTGCTGGCGGGGGAAACATAACGCTTATTTCTCGTGACGCTTAAACACCATTTCGTCCTGCACGGACGCTTCTTCATCAAAGAAATACCCTTCGCTATCAAACCCGGCTAACTGCTCCGGTTTCGTCAAACGCTGCTCAATGATGTAGCGGCTCATCAACCCGCGCGCTTTTTTGGCGTAGAAGCTAATGACCTTAAACTTGCCGTTTTTCTCATCAAGGAACACGGGTTTGATTACTCTGGCTTTCAGTTTTTGGATTTTGACCGAGCGGAAATATTCATCTGATGCCAGGTTGATAACAATATCGTCGCCCTGGGCGGCAATGGCGTCGTTGAGTTTGTGGGTAATGGTATCGTCCCAGAATTGATACAGATCCTTGCCTTTGGCGTTCTCCAGCCGGATACCCATCTCCAGCCGATACGGCTGCATCAGATCCAGCGGGCGCAGCACGCCGTATAACCCGGAGAGCATGCGCAGATGCTGTTGGGCAAAGTCGAAATCCGCCTCGCTGAAGGTTTCCGCTTGCAGACCGGTGTAGACATCACCTTTGAATGCCAGAATCGCCTGGCGTGCATTGTCCGGGGTGAAATCAGGTTGCCAGTCGTGAAAGCGAGTCGCGTTCAGATCGGCGAGTTTATCGCTGATGCCCATCAGCGCTTTGATTTGCGGCTCAGAGAGTTTGCGAGCGGTCTTAATCAATTGCTGGGCGTGATCCAGCAGTTCCGGCTGGGTAAAACGCGTGGTCGCCAGCGGGCTTTGGTAATCGAGCGTTTTTGCAGGTGAAATCAAAATCAGCATACTCAGTCCTTGCTGTGCGAGAAATTTCCGCTGACTTTAGCAAAAAACCAACAGACTTGATCGATAGTTGCGATTAGCGCTACGAACGGGGAATGTCATCCCAGCTACCCGGCGCCAGCTGGCGTTTGATCTCCGGGTAGCGCTTCGGATCAAAGACCGGCATGACGCCAAGTTTACGCTGGCGCTGGTAATCACGAGCCAGCACTCTCACCACTGGCGAAAGCAGCAGGATCGCGGTCAGGTTGGTAATGGCCATCAGCGCCATCATCACATCGGCGATATGCCAGATTATCGGCAGGCTGAAAAAAGAACCCATCAGCACCATCAGCAACACCGCCATGCGCAGTAACCAGATATTCCTTGCACTATTACGACGCAAGAAGATCAGGTTGTTTTCCGCATAGGTGTAGTTCGCCACAATCGAGGTAAACGCAAACAGCGCCACGATGGCGGCAACGAAACCCGCGCCCCAACTTCCTGTCAGTGACACCATCGCCTGCTGCATCAATTGTGTTCCGCCGATCGCGCCCGTGGCTGGCGCAATTCCCGATAGCAGCAGAATAAGCGCACTGGCGGTACAGACCAGAAAGGTATCTGTCACGACGCCGATCATCTGCACAAAACCCTGGGCGACAGGATGTGGAGGCCATGATGCCGCGGTTGCGGCGGCGTTGGGTGACGATCCCATACCTGCTTCATTCGCGAGCATGCTACGTTGAAAACCACTGGTGATGGCCTGGCTTAGGGTGTAAGCCATGGTTCCGGTTGCCGCTTCCTGCCAGCCAAAAGCGCTTTTAACAATGTTCACAAGAACAGTGGGTAGCAGATTGGCATGCCACAGGCTGACGCCAAAACTGACGACAATCCAGGCCAGCGCCATTACCGGCACCACCCACTGCATCAAGCGTGCAACGTTATTAAGCCCTTTGAGCATGTACAGGAAAGCACAAGCCGCAAGCACGATCCCACTGATAAAACCGGGTACGTTCCACGCATAACGCATGGCCTGTGCCATCGCCGTGGACTGAATAGTGTTAAACACCAGGCCGTAGGTTAGTAGCAAAAAAATGGAAAACAGCACGCCCATCCAGCGCATACCCAGCCCGCGCTCCATATACCAGGCGGGGCCGCCGCGCAGCTGCTGGTTGGCATCACGCTCTTTGTACAATTGCGCCAGCGAGCACTCGGCAAAGCTAATGATCATGCCAATGATGGCGGAAATCCACATCCAGAAAATCGCCCCAGGGCCGCCGGTGGTCAGGGCAAACGCCACGCCCGCCAGGTTGCCACTGCCGAGCCGGGTCGCAAGGCTCAGGCATAACGCCTGATACGAGGAGAGCGCGCCAGGTTGTGCCACACGGCTACTTTTCAGACTTTGGCCAAAATCACGAATGAAACGGAAGGGGACAAACCGGCTGCGAAAAGCAAACCAGATACCTGCCGCCGCCAGCAGGTAAACCATCAATGAGCCCCAGAGTATTTCACTGATGAATGAGAAAAATTCAGGCATTAACATTCCTCTTGTTGATGCCGGGGTTGGCCTGGGGGGTGGGTGTCGGAGTGTACGCATCACTTCGCAGGCAATTAATTAAGTGAGTTTACCATACAATTTTCAGAGCATTGTCTGCGGTTGCGCTGGCAAGGCGTCGTGTTATCATCAGGGCAGACCGGTTACATCCCCCTAACAAGTATACTCGTCATACTTCTCGTTCAGGTGCGCTGGCTGCGTTAATGCGCCAGGCGCAGCAACGCGTCGTCGGTCTTAGCGTGGAGTATTAGGGTATCGTTTAAAGAGAAATATTATCATGACGGATAAATTGACCTCCCTGCGTCAGTACACCACAGTCGTGGCTGATACCGGAGATATCGCGGCAATGAAGCTGTACCAGCCGCAGGATGCAACAACCAACCCTTCTCTGATTCTTGGGGCTGCCCAAATCCCGGAATACCGCAAACTGATTGATGACGCCGTGACCTGGGCGCGCAGCCAGAGCAGCGACCGTGCGCAGCAGGTTGTCGATGCAACAGACCGACTGGCAGTGAACATTGGTCTGGAAATTCTCAAACTGATCCCAGGCCGTATCTCTACCGAAGTGGATGCTCGTCTCTCTTACGACACCAACGCGTCCATCGCGAAAGCAAAACGCCTGATCAAAATGTACAACGATGCGGGCATCAGCAACGATCGTATCCTGATTAAACTGGCGTCTACATGGCAGGGTATCCGTGCGGCTGAACAGCTGGAAAAAGAGGGCATCAACTGTAACCTGACGCTGCTGTTCTCTTTTGCACAAGCGCGGGCATGTGCCGAAGCGGGCGTGTTCCTAATCTCTCCGTTCGTTGGCCGTATTCTCGATTGGTACAAAGCCAATACCGACAAGAAAGAGTACGCACCGGCAGAAGATCCGGGTGTGGTTTCCGTCACGGAAATCTATCAGTACTACAAACAGCACGGCTATGAAACCGTGGTGATGGGCGCAAGCTTCCGCAATACTGGCGAAATCATTGAGCTGGCGGGCTGTGACCGTCTGACCATCGCTCCGCCGCTGCTGAAAGATCTGTCTGAAAGCGCGGGCGCTATTGAGCGTAAACTCGCTTACACCGGCGAAGTGAAAGCGCGTCCTGAGCGCATCACCGAAGCGGAATTCCTGTGGCAGCACAACCAGGATCCGATGGCGGTAGATAAACTGGCGGACGGTATTCGTAAGTTTGCCGTTGATCAGGAAAAACTGGAAAAAATGATCGGCGATCTGCTGTAATCATCAGGCGTGGCCGGGTTCCCGGTCACGCTTCTTCTCTCTACTCTGTTTGCCTTTCTCCTCAGCGTGTATCATTTCGTTAAATTGTTTTTTTGCACGGAATGAATATGGACACACTACGCATTGGTTTAGTTTCGGTTTCCGATCGCGCCTCCAGTGGCGTTTATCAGGACAAAGGTTTACCTGCACTGGAAGCGTGGTTGGCGAGCGCTCTGACGACGCCTTTTCATATTGAAACTCGCCTGATCCCGGATGAGCAAAGCGTTATTGAGCAAACCCTGTGCGAGCTGGTCGATGAGATGAGTTGCCATCTGGTGCTCACTACCGGTGGAACCGGACCTGCTCGCCGCGATGTGACGCCGGATGCAACACTGGCGGTAGCCGACCGCGAGATGCCAGGGTTTGGCGAGCAGATGCGGCAAATCAGCCTCAATTTTGTGCCAACCGCCATACTTTCCCGACAGGTCGGTGTGATCCGCAAACAGGCGCTGATCCTCAATTTGCCTGGCCAGCCGAAATCGATAAAAGAAACGCTGGAAGGGCTTAAAGACCAGGATGGCACCGTGAAAGTGCCGGGTATTTTTGCCAGTGTACCGTATTGTGTACAGTTATTAGATGGGCCATATGTCGAAACTGATCCGCAAGTAGTAGCATCTTTCCGGCCTAAAAGCGCAAGGCGCGAAACATTATCCTAAAAATGACGCTTTTCTAAGATAAGCAATGCCGTCTCTGGAGTGTTGATTTATTTACGGTATAGTAATTTTTAATTTACATTATTTGTAATAATTAAATTAACACTCCCTCTTTACAAACGGTCCGCTATGTCAACTTACACACGCCCTCTGAACAGACAGGATTATAAAACGCTGACGCTGGCCGCGCTGGGTGGCGCGCTGGAGTTTTACGATTTCATCATTTTTGTCTTCTTTGCCGCTGTTGTCGGCGAGCTCTTCTTCCCTCCCGACATTCCGGAATGGCTTCGCCAGGTGCAAACCTTTGGCATTTTTGCCGCCGGTTACCTGGCTCGCCCGCTTGGCGGTATTGTAATGGCACATTTCGGCGATTTGGTTGGGCGCAAAAAGATGTTTACGCTCAGCATCCTGCTAATGGCGCTGCCCACGTTGGCGATTGGTTTGCTGCCGACCTATGTCTCGATGGGAATTGTTGCGCCGTTACTGTTGTTGTTAATGCGCGTGCTGCAAGGCGCGGCGATTGGTGGCGAAGTGCCTGGCGCCTGGGTTTTTGTCGCAGAACATGTTCCGGCTCGCCGGATTGGCATCGCCTGCGGGACGTTGACCGCGGGGCTGACGGTGGGCATTTTGCTCGGCTCCGTAGTCGCTACGCTGGTGAATACCAGCATGACGCAGCAGGCTGTTCATGATGGCGGCTGGCGTATTCCATTCCTGCTTGGCGGGGCGTTTGGTCTGGTGGCAATGTACTTGCGCCGCTGGTTGCAGGAGACGCCGATTTTCCTTGAGATGCAGCAGCGAAAGGCATTAGCGCAGGAGTTGCCGGTCAAATCCGTGGTGCTAAACCATAAAAAAGCAGTGGTAGTTTCCATGCTGCTGACCTGGTTGTTGTCCGCCGGGATTGTGGTGGTGATCCTGATGTCGCCAGTTTGGCTGCAAAAACAGTATGGTTTCGCGCCAGCGCTGACGCTCCAGGCGAACAGTATCGCCACTGTGATGCTCTGTTTTGGTTGCCTTGCTGCCGGGCTGCTGGTGGATAAATTTGGTGCCAGCCGTACTTTTATCGTTGGCAGCATTCTGCTGGCCTGTTCCAGCTGGTTTTTCTATCACCTGGTCGGTAGCCATCCTGAGCAGTTGTTTCTTTTGTATGGCGTGGTGGGGTTGTGCGTTGGCGTGGTGGGTGCGGTGCCCTATGTCATGGTGCGTGCCTTCCCGGCAGAAGTGCGTTTCACCGGTATTTCATTCTCTTATAATGTTTCGTACGCCATTTTCGGCGGGCTGACGCCGATTGCCGTCACCATGCTGATGGGTGTCTCGCCGATGGCTCCCGCATGGTACGTGCTGGCGCTGTCGCTGCTTGGCCTTGGATTGGGGATTTTGCTGCGCCAGGATCTTCATCACCAGGATAAAGTGGCTGAAGGCGCGGTACAGCAATCATAAAAAAACGGAGCCAAATGGCTCCGTTTTGTTTTATCCGTTTGCGGAAGGATTAATGCTTCTCGCCAATTGGCAGTACGGTGCGCTCGAACTGTTCATTCAGCACTTCGCCCATCGCCAGATAGATAGCGCTTGCGCCACATACCAGACCTACCCAGCCTGCAACGTGGACAATGCCTTCGTTATCGGCCAGGTGGCCGATCGCCAGCAGTGCGAACAGCACCGTCAGGCTCAGGAAGACGAATTGCAACGCGCGTGCGCCTTTCAGCGTACCGAAGAACATAAACAGTGTGAATACGCCCCAGATGCCTAAATAAACGCCCAGGAAGTGGCCGTTTGTTGCTTCTGCCAGCCCCATTTTCGGGAACAGAAGAATAGCCACCAGCGTCAACCAGAAAGAGCCATAGGAGGTGAACGCAGTCAAGCCGAAGGTATTGCCTTTTTTATACTCAAGCAGACCAGCAAAAATTTGTGCGATACCACCATAGAAAATGCCCATCGCCAGGATAATGACATCCATCGGGAATAAACCAATATTGTGCAGGTTAAGCAGAATAGTGGTCATGCCGAAGCCCATTAAGCCCAGCGGAGCCGGATTAGCCAACTTAGTGTTGCCCATAATTCCTCAAAATAAATCAATATGAAAAGGGAAAATGAAAGCCCCGCGTCAGTATTGAGGAGGCGGGGCGCGGCATCATAAATAGCGCCATTGAACCTGTCTATGATCTGAACAGGTGTAAATTAAAAAATTTTTTACCGCTCCCCCTTGATGCGCGAGCTTGCGACCCCATCTTGTAGTCAACCGCAGTGTGTGAGTCTGAAAAAAAACAATACAGGGTAGTTGAAACCGCACGTTTCGCCCTTATTACAGGTTCACAACCACATGATGACGAATTTTTAGTGGAGACGTTTAGATGGGTAAAATTATTGGTATCGACCTTGGGACAACCAACTCTTGTGTAGCCATTATGGATGGTGCTCAGGCTCGTGTGCTGGAGAACGCCGAAGGCGATCGCACCACGCCTTCTATTATCGCTTATACACAGGATGGCGAAACTCTGGTAGGTCAGCCGGCTAAACGTCAGGCAGTGACGAACCCGCAAAACACCTTGTTTGCGATCAAACGCCTGATTGGCCGTCGCTTCCAGGACGAGGAAGTCCAGCGTGACGAATCTATCATGCCGTACAAAATCATCGCAGCCGACAACGGTGATGCGTGGATTGATGTAAAAGGCACCAAAATGGCACCGCCGCAGATCTCTGCTGAAGTGCTGAAAAAAATGAAGAAAACCGCTGAAGATTACCTGGGTGAACCGGTAACTGAAGCTGTTATCACCGTTCCGGCTTACTTTAACGATGCGCAGCGTCAGGCAACCAAAGATGCTGGTCGTATCGCAGGTCTGGAAGTAAAACGTATTATCAACGAACCGACAGCGGCAGCGCTGGCTTACGGTCTGGATAAAGAAACCGGCAACCGTACTATCGCGGTATATGACCTGGGTGGCGGTACTTTCGATATCTCTATTATCGAAATCGATGAAGTTGATGGCGAAAAAACCTTCGAAGTTCTGGCAACCAACGGTGATACTCACTTGGGTGGTGAAGACTTCGACAGCCGTTTGATCAACTACCTGGTAGAAGAGTTCAAGAAAGATCAGGGCATCGATCTGCGTAACGATCCACTGGCGATGCAGCGTCTGAAAGAAGCGGCAGAAAAAGCGAAAATTGAGCTTTCTTCCGCGCAGCAGACCGACGTGAACCTGCCGTACATCACTGCAGATGCGACCGGTCCGAAACACATGAACATCAAAGTGACTCGCGCGAAACTGGAAAGCCTGGTTGAAGACCTGGTTAACCGTTCCATCGAGCCGCTGAAAGTTGCGTTGCAGGATGCGGGCCTGTCCGTATCTGACATCAACGACGTGATCCTGGTTGGTGGCCAGACGCGTATGCCGATGGTGCAGAAAAAAGTGGCAGAGTTCTTCGGTAAAGAGCCGCGTAAAGACGTTAACCCGGACGAAGCCGTTGCTATCGGTGCTGCGGTGCAGGGCGGTGTTCTGACGGGTGAAGTGAAAGACGTTCTGCTGCTGGACGTTACCCCGCTGTCGCTGGGTATCGAAACCATGGGCGGCGTGATGACTGCGCTGATCAACAAAAACACCACTATCCCGACCAAGCACAGCCAGGTGTTCTCTACTGCGGAAGACAACCAGTCTGCGGTAACCATCCATGTGCTGCAGGGTGAGCGTAAACGCGCGTCTGATAACAAATCGCTGGGTCAGTTCAATCTTGATGGCATCAACCCGTCTCCGCGCGGTATGCCGCAGATTGAAGTCACGTTCGACATCGACGCAGATGGTATTTTGCATGTGTCTGCAAAAGACAAAAATACCAACCGCGAGCAGAAGATTACCATCAAGGCTTCTTCTGGTCTGAACGAAGACGAAATCCAGAAAATGGTACGCGATGCTGAAGCAAACGCTGAAGCTGACCGTAAATTTGAAGAGCTGGTGCAGACCCGTAACCAGGGCGACCATCTGCTGCACAGCACCCGTAAGCAGGTTGAAGAAGCCGGCGACAAACTGCCAGCTGAAGATAAAACTGCTATCGACGCTGCGCTGAGCGAGCTGGAAACTGCGCTGAAAGGCGAAGATAAAGCAGATATCGAAGCGAAAATGCAGGCACTGGCGCAGGCTTCCCAGAAACTGCTGGAAATCGCACAGCAACAGCATGCGCAGCAGCAGGCGAGTGCTGATGCTTCTGCGAATAACGCGAAAGATGACGATGTTGTTGACGCCGAGTTTGAAGAAGTAAAAGACAAAAAATAATCGCCCTGATGCAGGGTAGATAACCAGCACGGGCGTCGGGGTTTTCTCCACGCCCGTGCTCGTATGTTAAGGGGCAGATAAACCGATGGCGAAGCAAGACTATTACGAGATTTTAGGCGTTCCGAAAACAGCGGAAGAGCGTGAAATCAAAAAGGCGTATAAACGCCTGGCCATGAAATATCACCCGGACCGCAACCAGGGCGATAAAGAGGCCGAAGCCAAATTTAAAGAGATTAAAGAAGCCTACGAAGTCCTGACCGACGCCCAAAAACGTGCGGCTTACGATCAATATGGCCATGCGGCGTTTGAACAAGGCGGCATGGGCGGTGGTGGGTTCGGCGGCGGCGGTTTTGGCGGCGGTGCGGACTTCAGCGATATTTTCGGCGACGTGTTTGGCGATATCTTCGGTGGTGGCCGTGGTCGTCAGCGCGCGGCGCGCGGCGCGGATTTGCGCTACAACATGGATTTGACGCTGGAAGAAGCGGTTCGCGGCGTCACGAAAGAGATCCGTATTCCTACGCTTGAAGAGTGCGACGTGTGCCACGGCAGCGGCGCGAAAGCGGGTACGCAGCCGCAGACCTGTCCGACCTGTCACGGTTCAGGCCAGGTGCAGATGCGCCAGGGCTTTTTTGCCGTGCAGCAGACCTGTCCGCACTGTCAGGGCCGGGGTACGCTGATTAAAGATCCGTGCAACAAATGTCACGGTCATGGCCGCGTCGAAAAATCCAAAACCCTGTCTGTTAAAATCCCAGCGGGCGTGGATACCGGCGATCGTATCCGTTTGAGCGGTGAAGGTGAAGCGGGTGAGCACGGTGCACCGGCAGGCGATCTGTATGTTCAGGTGCAGGTGAAACAGCACCCGATCTTTGAACGTGAAGGCAACAACCTGTACTGCGAAGTGCCGATCAACTTTGCCATGGCGGCGCTGGGCGGTGAAATCGAAGTACCGACGCTGGACGGGCGCGTGAAGCTGAAAGTGCCGAACGAAACTCAGACAGGTAAACTGTTCCGTATGCGCGGCAAAGGTGTGAAATCCGTGCGCGGCGGTGCGCAAGGTGACTTGCTGTGTCGCGTGGTGGTCGAAACTCCGGTCGGACTGAACGACAAGCAGAAACAGTTGCTGAAAGATCTGCAGGATAGTTTTGGCGGCCCGACAGGTGAACATAACAGCCCGCGTTCCAAAAGCTTCTTCGATGGCGTGAAGAAATTCTTTGACGATTTAACCCGCTAATCCTTCTTCTTAGCACGTTATCAGGCCCGGCTTCTGCCGGGCTTTTTTTATCAGCTTTTCAATTGCTCGGAAAAAGAGAGTTTATACGCAATAATAATCTGATTTTGTCGAGGATTAGAGCGGAGTAAGATAGCCGCCACGACGTTACAGGGATCGGAGAACAAGATGAAATTATTGCAACGCTTCTTTAGCAGCGATGCCTCGGGCGGCATTGTGCTGATCATTGCGGCGGCACTGGCGATGCTATGCGCCAACCTCGGTGCTACTCAGGATTTATATAGCTCTTTTCTGCAAACGCCCGTTGAGCTGAAAGTCGGCTCGCTGGAGATCAAAAAAGATATGCTGCTGTGGATCAACGATGCATTGATGGCAATCTTTTTCCTGATGGTCGGTCTGGAAGTGAAATATGAACTGGTTCAGGGCACGCTCGCCAGCCGTCAGCAGGCTGTGTTCCCGGTTATCGCAGCGCTTGGCGGCATGGTGGCACCGGCGCTGATCTTCCTGCTGTTTAATTACCACAATCCGCTGGCAAGCCATGGTTGGGCCATTCCCACAGCTACCGATATCGCTTTCGCTCTCGGAGTGCTGGCGCTGTTGGGCAACCGCGTTCCGCCCGTGTTAAAAGTGTTTTTGATGGCGCTGGCGATCATTGATGACCTTGGCGCGATTATCATCATCGCACTGTTCTATACCAGCGACCTTTCCACCCTGGCGTTGGGTGTCGCGGCTGCCTCCATTGTGGTGCTGGCATTGATGAATGCCCTCAATGTCCGCCGTATTGGTCTTTATATGTTGGTCGGCGTTGTCTTGTGGACAGCGGTACTGAAATCCGGTGTACATGCGACGCTTGCAGGTGTCGTTGTCGGTTTCTTTGTTCCACTGCGTGAAGAAAAGGGCGTCTCGCCGCTCCATCAACTGGTAGATGCTATTAACCCGTGGGTTGGCTGGCTGATCCTGCCGTTGTTCGCGTTTGCTAATGCGGGCGTCTCATTACATGGAATGTCCCTGTCCGGGCTGGGAGATGTGCTGCCATTGGGTATTATCGCAGGTCTTGTTATTGGCAAGCCGCTGGGGATCTCGCTGTTTTGTTGGCTGGCATTGCGCTTAAAACTGGCGAGGTTGCCACAAGGTGCGGTGTTCAAACAAATTATGGCCGTCGGCGTGCTGTGTGGTATTGGCTTTACCATGTCGATATTTATCTCCTCATTGGCCTTTGGTGACGCGCATGCGGAGATGGTTGCCTGGAGTAAGCTTGGGATCCTGACGGGCTCTATTATCTCGGCGGTAACAGGTTACTGCCTGCTGCGTACGCGTATTATCCGTGCCTGACGGTGAGTAGGACAAAGGACGATGTCGTATATAAATTACAATCATCTCTATTACTTCTGGCATGTCTATCGGGAAGGCTCCGTCGTTGGCGCGGCGGAGGCGCTCTTTCTGACGCCACAAACCATCACCGGGCAGATCAAAGCGCTCGAAGATCGCTTACAGGGCAAGCTTTTCAAACGTAGAGGAAGAGGGCTGGAACCCACCGAACTGGGAGCGCTGGTTTTCCGTTATGCTGACAAGATGTTCACTCTCAGCCAGGAGATGCTCGACATCATCAACTATCGCAAAGAGTCAAACTTGCTGTTTGATGTTGGCGTCGCTGATGCGCTCTCGAAAAGGCTGGTAAGCGGTATTCTTGATGCTGTTGTGCAGGAAGGGGAACCGATTCATTTACGTTGCTTTGAATCCACGCACGAACTGCTGCTGGAACAGTTGAGCCAGCATCAACTTGATATGATTATCTCCGATTGCCCTATCGACTCCACGCAACAGGAAGGGCTGTTTTCGGTAAAAATTGGCGAATGTAGCGTCAGTTTCTGGTGCGGCGACTTATCCTTCAAAAAAACTTTTCCGGCTTGCCTGGAAGAACGACGCCTGTTAATACCTGGCCGCCGTTCGATGCTCGGACGCAAGTTGCTGAACTGGTTTAACGCGCAGGGATTGCAGGTGGAAATATTGGGCGAGTTTGATGATGCGGCGCTAATGAAAGCCTTTGGTGCGGCGCATAATGCCATTTTCGTTGCACCGACATTATATGCCGATGATTTCTACGCTGACGATCGCATGGTAGAAATCGGCCGGGTGGAAAACGTGATGGAAGAGTATCACGCCATTTTTGCAGAACGGATGATCCAGCACCCTGCTGTACAGCGTATCTGCAATCGGGATTACGCCACGCTTTTCACGCCAGCGCAGAAATAAAAAAACCCGCCGAAGCGGGTTTTTTCACAAAGCCAACAAAGTAGCGATTAAGCCAGTTTGTTGATCTGCGCGGTCAGGTTAGCCTTATGGCGCGCTGCTTTGTTTTTGTGGATCAGACCTTTAGCGGCCTGGCGATCCACGATCGGTTGCATTTCATTAAATGCATTCTGCGCAGCGGCTTTGTCGCCAGCTTCAATTGCTGCGTATACTTTCTTGATGAAAGTACGCATCATTGAGCGGCGGCTAGCGTTGTGCTTGCGAGCCTTTTCAGACTGAACGGCGCGCTTCTTAGCTGATTTGATATTAGCCAAGGTCCAACTCCCAAATATGATCTATATGGACAATTCAAAGGCCGGGGAATATGCCCTTTTCGCCTTCTTTTGTCAATGGATTTGTGCAAATAAGCGCCGTTAAGATACAACGCTCGTTACGTATTGATGGCGCAGGATTCTAACAGCTTGCGTGTCGCGAATACAGCTTTTCCGCCAGAAAAATCGTTATCGAAGGCAGATTTTCATGGCATAGGTAGACAGCCCAATGAAATCCTTCCCCTTTCTGCGTTGTTAAGGCAATCGTCGGTTAACGTCGCCCGCTGTACAAGGTATAATCCGACGATTTTCACTGTTTTGAGCCAGACATGAAGCTGATACGCGGCATACATAATCTCAGCCAGGCACCGCATGGGTGTGTGCTGACTATTGGTAATTTCGATGGTGTGCATCGAGGCCATCAGGCGCTATTACAAGGGCTTGGTGCCGAAGGGCGTGCTCGTGGCCTGCCGGTGGTCGTGATGATTTTTGAGCCGCAGCCGCTGGAATTGTTCGCTGGGGAAAAAGCCCCTGCGCGGCTGACCCGCCTGCGTGAAAAGCTGCGCTTGCTGGCCGATTGTGGCGTGGACTACGTGCTCTGCGTACGTTTCGATCGCCGTTTTGCGGCGCTCACCGCACAAACGTTTGTCAGCGATTTGCTGGTTGAACGCCTTGGTGTGAAATTCCTCGCAGTCGGTGACGATTTCCGTTTTGGCGCTGGTCGCCAGGGGGATTTCTTGTTATTACAGAAGGCCGGTGAAAAGTACGGTTTCAGCGTCACCAGCACACAAACCTTCTGTCAAGGTGGCGTGCGCGTGAGTAGCACGGCCGTGCGACAGGCGCTGGCGGAAGATAATCTGGAACTGGCTGCCAATTTACTGGGCCACCCATTTACGATTTCCGGGCGCGTTGTGCACGGCGATGAACTGGGGCGCACCATTGGTTTCCCGACGGCGAACTTACCGCTGCGCCGTCAGGTATCCCCGGTCAAAGGGGTGTATGCGGTCGAAGTGGCTGGACTGGGCGATGCTGTCCTTCCCGGCGTTGCCAATATTGGCACTCGCCCAACAGTCGCCGGTGTGCGCCAGCAGTTGGAGGTGCATTTGCTGGACGTTGTAATGGACCTCTACGGGCGCCATATAGATGTTGTACTGCGTAAAAAATTACGCAACGAGCAGCGATTTGCCTCGCTTGACGAGCTGAAAGCGCAAATCGCCCGAGATGAGGTAGCGGCCCGCGACTTTTTTGGGCTATCTAAACCGGCTTCTTAAGGCCTGGTGGTATTAATCAAACCGAAATACGGAACCGAGAATCTGATGAGTGACTATAAATCTACCCTGAATTTGCCGGAAACAGGGTTCCCGATGCGCGGCGATCTCGCTAAGCGCGAACCGGGGATGCTGGCGCGTTGGACTGATGATGATCTGTACGGCATCATCCGTGCGGCGAAAAAAGGCAAAAAAACCTTCATTCTGCATGATGGCCCTCCATATGCGAATGGCAGCATTCATATTGGTCACTCGGTTAACAAAATTCTCAAAGACATTATTGTGAAGTCCAAAGGGCTCGCAGGTTTTGACTCGCCTTATGTTCCGGGTTGGGATTGCCACGGTCTGCCGATTGAACTGAAAGTGGAGCAGGAATACGGCAAACCGGGGGAGAAGTTTACCGCCGCCGAATTCCGCGCCAAATGCCGCGAATACGCCGCCACGCAGGTTGATGGTCAGCGTAAAGACTTTATCCGCCTCGGCGTATTGGGCGACTGGTCGCACCCTTACCTGACCATGGATTTCAAAACCGAAGCCAATATCATTCGTGCGCTCGGTAAAATCATCGGCAATGGTCACCTGCTGAAAGGCGCCAAACCGGTGCACTGGTGCGTTGACTGCCGTTCCGCGCTGGCAGAAGCAGAGGTGGAGTACTACGACAAAACCTCTCCGTCTATTGATGTTGCGTTCCACGCTGTCGATGAAGATGCAGTGAAAGCGAAATTTGGTACCTCTACCGTTAATGGCCCAATCTCGCTGGTTATCTGGACCACCACACCTTGGACGCTGCCTGCGAACCGCGCAATTTCTCTCTCTCCGGAGTTTGACTATGCGCTGGTGCAGATTGACGGTCAGGCGCTGATCCTGGCGAAAGATCTGGTCGATAGCGTGATGAAACGCATCGGCGTTACTGATTACACGGTGCTGGGCACGGTAAAAGGTTCCGAGCTGGAACTGACGCGCTTTAAGCATCCGTTCCTCGACTTCGACGTTCCGGCGATCCTCGGCGATCACGTCACACTGGAAGCCGGTACTGGCGCGGTGCATACCGCAGGTGGTCACGGGCCGGATGACTACACCATTAGCCTGAAATACGGTTTGGAAATCGCCAACCCGGTTGGCCCGGATGGCACCTATCTGCCGGGGACTTATCCGACGCTGGATGGCGTTAACGTCTTTAAAGCGAACGACCTCATCGTAACGTTGCTGACAGACAAAGGTGCGTTGCTGCACGTTGAAAAAATGCAGCACAGCTACCCGTGCTGCTGGCGTCATAAGTCGCCGATCATCTTCCGTGCGACGCCGCAGTGGTTCGTTAGCATGGATCAGAAAGGTTTGCGCGCGCAGTCGCTGAGTGAGATCAAAGGCGTGCAGTGGATCCCGGACTGGGGCCAGGCGCGTATCGAATCGATGGTTGCTAACCGCCCGGACTGGTGTATTTCCCGTCAGCGTACCTGGGGTGTGCCGATGTCGCTGTTCGTGCATAAAGACACCGAAGAGCTGCACCCGCGCACACTGGAGCTGATTGAAGCCGTTGCCAAACGCGTTGAAGTCGATGGCATTCAGGCATGGTGGGATCTCGACCCGCGCGACATCATGGGCGACGATGCCGACAACTATGTCAAAGTGCCGGATACGCTGGACGTCTGGTTTGACTCAGGTTCAACCCATGCCTCTGTTGTCGACGTGCGCCCGGAATTTGCTGGTCATGCGGCAGATATGTATCTGGAAGGTTCGGATCAGCATCGCGGCTGGTTTATGTCCTCGCTGATGATCTCCACGGCGATGAAAGGCAAGGCGCCGTACCGCCAGGTGTTAACTCACGGCTTCACCGTTGATGGCCAAGGACGCAAAATGTCCAAATCCATCGGCAATACCGTTTCACCGCAGGAAGTGATGAACAAACTCGGCGCGGATATTCTGCGTCTTTGGGTAGCATCGACTGACTACACCGGTGAGATGGCGGTTTCCGACGAGATCCTCAAACGCGCTGCCGACAGCTATCGCCGTATCCGTAACACCGCGCGCTTCCTGCTGGCGAACCTGAACGGTTTCGATCCGGTAAAAGATATGGTGAAACCGGAAGAGATGGTGGTGCTGGATCGCTGGGCTGTCGGCTGCGCGAAAGCGGCACAGGACGATATCCTGAAAGCCTATGAATCCTATGACTTCCACGAAGTGGTGCAGCGCCTGATGCGTTTCTGCTCCATCGAAATGGGCTCGTTCTATCTCGACATCATCAAAGACCGCCAGTACACCGCGAAAGCGGACAGCGTGGCGCGCCGTAGCTGTCAGACCGCGCTGTATCACATCTGTGAAGCACTGGTGCGCTGGATGGCACCGATCATGTCTTTCACCGCTGATGAAATCTGGGGTTATCTGCCAGGTCCCCGCGAGAAATATGTGTTCACCGGTGAGTGGTATGAAGGTCTGTTTGGCCTGGCAGACAGCGAAGCGATGAACGATGCCTTCTGGGACGAGCTGCTGAAAGTGCGTGGTGAAGTGAACAAGGTTATCGAGCAGGCGCGCGCCGACAAGAAAGTCGGTGGTTCGCTGGAAGCTGCGGTGACGCTGTTTGCCGAGCCGGAACTGGCAGCGAAGCTGACAGCGCTGGGCACGGAATTGCGATTTGTCCTGTTGACCTCCGGCGCGGAAGTTGCGGATTATGCCAGCGCTTCTGCGGATGCACAGCAGAGCGAGCTGCTCAAAGGTCTGAAAGTCGCATTGAGCAAAGCCGAAGGTGAGAAATGCCCGCGCTGCTGGCATTACACCACCGATGTCGGTCAGGTGGCGGAACACGCAGATATTTGCGGACGCTGTGTAAGCAACGTCGCCGGTGACGGCGAAAAACGTAAGTTTGCCTGATGAGTAAATCGATTTCTTCAACAGGGCTGCGCTGGCTGTGGCTGGTAGTCGTCGTGCTGATTATCGATCTGGGCAGCAAATACCTGATCCTCCAGAATTTTGCTCTGGGGGATACGGTGTCGCTGTTCCCGTCGCTTAATTTGCACTACGCGCGCAACTATGGCGCGGCATTCAGTTTTCTGGCGGACAGCGGCGGCTGGCAGCGCTGGTTCTTCGCAGGTATCGCTATTGGTATCTGCGTGGTGCTGGCGGTGCTGATGTATCGCGCTAAGGCCTCGCAAAAACTGAACAATATCGCCTATGCGCTGATCATCGGCGGCGCGCTGGGTAATCTTTTTGATCGCCTGTGGCATGGCTTTGTCGTCGATATGATCGATTTTTATATGGGCGACTGGCATTTTGCTACCTTTAACCTTGCCGATACTGCAATTTGTATTGGCGCGGCGCTGATCGTGCTGGAAGGTTTCCTGCCCTCAACGGCCGCGAAGAAGCAAGCATAAGCAAACCGCTTTGTAGGCCCGGTAAGCTAATGACTGCCGGGCAATACAACACGAAAACATAAAGAGCAACCTGCATGTCTAAATCCGTACAGAGCGATAGCGCGGTGCTGGTGCACTTCACGCTTAAGCTCGAAGATGGCTCTCTTGCCGAGTCAACCCGCAATAATGGCAAACCGGCGCTGTTTCGTCTTGGCGACGGTTCACTCTCCGAAGGACTGGAACAACATCTGCTTGGCTTGAAAGCCGGGGAAAAAAAAGTCTTTTCTCTGGAGCCAGACGCCGCATTTGGCACGCCGAGCCCGGATCTGATTCAGTACTTCTCGCGTCGCGAATTTATGGATGCCGGGGAGCCGGAAGTCGGTGCGATTATGCTCTTTACCGCAATGGACGGCAGCGAAATGCCGGGCGTGATCCGTGAAGTCAACGGTGATTCGATTACCGTCGATTTTAACCATCCGCTGGCGGGCAGAACCGTTCATTTTGATATCGACGTGCTGGAAGTTGATCCGGCACTGGGGGAAACAAATGCAGATCCTGTTGGCTAACCCGCGCGGTTTTTGCGCCGGCGTTGACCGCGCTATCAGCATTGTTGAAAACGCGCTGGCTCTCTACGGCGCACCGATTTATGTGCGCCATGAAGTAGTGCACAACCGCTATGTTGTCGATAGCCTGCGTGAACGTGGCGCAATCTTTATTGAGCAAATCAGCGAAGTGCCGGATGGCGCGATCCTGATTTTCTCCGCTCATGGCGTCTCTCAGGCGGTGCGTAACGAAGCGAAAAGCCGCGATTTGACCGTCTTTGACGCCACGTGCCCGCTGGTGACCAAAGTGCATATGGAAGTGGCGCGCGCCAGTCGCCGCGGTGAAGAAGCTATTCTGATTGGCCACGCCGGACACCCGGAAGTGGAAGGCACTATGGGCCAGTACAGCAACCCGAAAGGGGGTATGTACCTGGTCGAATCGCCGGAAGATGTTGGCACACTGGATATCAAAGACGCGGGTAAACTGTCGTTTATGACGCAAACCACGCTCTCCGTGGACGATACGTCAGATGTGATTGACGCGCTGCGTGCGCGTTTCCCACAGATTGTCGGCCCGCGCAAAGACGATATTTGCTACGCCACCACCAACCGGCAGGAAGCCGTACGTGCGCTGGCGGAGCGGGCGGAAGTGGTGCTGGTGGTTGGTTCGAAAAACTCCTCTAACTCTAACCGCCTGGCTGAACTGGCGCAGCGGATGGGCAAGGCGGCGTATCTCATCGATGATGCTTCTGATATTCAGGAGGCGTGGGTGAAAGGCATTAACTGCGTGGGCGTCACCGCCGGGGCTTCCGCGCCGGATATCCTGGTGCAAAATGTTATTGTCCGCTTGCAGGAATTGGGCGGCGGCGAAGCGATTCCGCTGGAAGGGCGCGAAGAGAATATTGTCTTCGAAGTGCCAAAAGAGCTGCGGGTGGATGTTCGCGAAGTCGAATAACGTTTTACGCGAAGCTTTATGCGAAGATGCCAGACTGAGTCTGGCATTTTTTATGGATAATTTTTGTGGAGGCGTTATGCGTTTACCCATGATTCTCGACACCGATCCCGGTATCGATGATGCCGTTGCCCTTGCCGCTGCGCTGTTCGCGCCGCAGTGCGATCTCAAACTTGTCACCACTGTTGCCGGTAATGTTTCGCTGGAAAAAACCACCCGTAATGCCCTGCAACTGCTGAATTTCTGGCAGGCGGATATTCCGCTGGCGCAGGGCGCCGCAACCCCTCTGTTGCGCCCGTTGTACAGCGCCGCCGAGGTACATGGCGAATCCGGCATGGATGGCTACGATTTTATTGCGCATCAGCGCCAGCCGTTGGCTATCCCGGCTTTTCAGGCCATCCGCGATGCGCTGCTGGCCTCGCCGGAACCGGTAACGCTGGTCACCATCGGCCCGTTAACCAACATTGCGCTGCTGCTAACGCATTACCCGGAGTGCCAGTTCAACATTCGCCGTCTGGTGATGATGGGCGGCTCCGCCGGACGCGGCAATTTTACGCCCAATGCTGAATTTAATATCGCTATCGATCCCGAGGCCGCCGCGCGCGTGTTCAACAGCGGGCTGGAGATCGTGATGTGCGGTCTGGATGTGACCAACCGTGCGACGTTGACACCGGAATATCTTGCGGCGCTGCCTGCGCTCAATAACACCGGAAAAATGTTGCATGCGTTATTTAGCCACTATCGCAGCGGCAACATGGCGACCGGGCTGCGGATGCACGACCTCTGCGCTATTGCCTGGCTGGCGCGTCCGGAACTGTTTACGCTGAAATCCTGTTTTGTCGCCGTGGAGACTCAGGGGCAATACACCGCCGGGACGACGGTGGTGGACATTGAAGGCAAACTGGGACGGCAACCCAATGCGCAGGTGGCGTTGGAAATCGACGTAGAGGGTTTTCGTCATTGGGTCGCCGAGGTGTTGGTGCTGGCACCTTAATATCATGCCTTTTACTGATATTTCCGGCTGTATATCATTAATTTCTTATTATCGGCGTTTTCGGCTGGTGGCTCCGACACGGGCTGGTTAATCTGGAAACGATTCTTACGCATTTTTTTAACAAAAGAGCACAACTATGCATGATGCACCAATCCGCGTAGCCATCGCGGGCGCTGGCGGGCGTATGGGCCGTCAGCTGATTCAGGCGGCACTGGCAATGGACGGCGTCGAACTAGGCGCTGCGCTGGAGCGCGAAGGTTCTTCCCTGCTGGGAAGCGACGCGGGGGAATTGGCTGGCGCGGCGAAAACCGGTGTGACCGTGCAGAGCAGCCTCGAGGCGGTGAAAGATGATTTCGATGTTTTTATCGATTTCACCCGCCCGGAAGGCACGCTGGCGCATCTGGCTTTCTGTCGCCAGCACCATAAAGCAATGGTAATTGGTACCACCGGTTTTGATGATGCTGGCAAGCAGGCCATTACCGAGGCGGCGCAGGCTATCGCCATTGTTTTTGCTGCCAACTTTAGCGTTGGTGTCAATGTCATGCTGAAGCTGCTGGAGAAAGCGGCAAAAGTAATGGGAGATTACACCGATATCGAAATTATCGAAGCGCACCATCGCTACAAAGTCGATGCTCCGTCGGGAACGGCGCTGGCGATGGGCGAGGCGATTGCCGGTGCACTGAATAAAGATTTAAAAACGTGTGCGGTTTATGCACGCGAAGGGCACACCGGCGAGCGTGTGCCCGGCACGATTGGCTTTGCTACGGTACGTGCAGGCGACATCGTCGGCGAACATACCGCGATGTTCGCCGATATTGGCGAACGTGTTGAAATCACACATAAAGCCTCCAGTCGCATGACTTTTGCCAATGGTGCGGTTCGCTCCGCTTTATGGTTGAAAGGAAAGAATAATGGCCTTTTTGATATGCGAGACGTGCTTGATCTCAATAACTTATAAGGTTTATTACCCATCGTGATGTGGTTGTTGCAGTCATAATTAATTGATTGCAAAGGGCAATATTTTATTGCCCTTTTATTTTTCCTTTTTCACCCTTCATTTTACCCAATCCAGCCATAATTTCTGTTTATCTCTCTGTTTTATGTTTCTTAATTGTAAATTTTGACCATCTGGTCTACTTTTTTGATATCCACCGTTAGAAATTGCAATTTTCTCAGCGCGCAAGCGTTTTCCCTGTGAGTTTGTTTGCTATTTTTATCGATTAAATCCAGTAAAAAGGGGCAGTGGCGTAAAACAATAAGAAAAATACCGGAGAAAAGTTGACTTTTAACCGACATCTCTCCAGAATGCCGCCGTTTGCCAAAAATCCACGGCAAGCAAATTTGCATTGATTCAAGCTCTCAATATGAATTAATATGCAAATAAAGTGAGTGAATATTCTCTGGAGGGTGTTTTGATTAAGTCAGCGCTATTGGTTCTGGAAGACGGAACCCAGTTTCACGGTCGGGCCATAGGGGCAACGGGCACGGCGGTTGGGGAAGTCGTTTTCAATACTTCAATGACCGGTTATCAAGAAATCCTCACTGATCCTTCCTATTCCCGCCAAATCGTTACTCTTACTTATCCTCATATCGGCAATGTCGGCACCAACTCTGCTGACGAAGAATCCTCTCAGGTACATGCGCAAGGCCTGGTCATCCGCGACCTGCCGCTGATTGCCAGCAACTACCGCAATACCGAAGACCTCTCTTCTTACCTGAAGCGCCATAATATTGTGGCGATTGCTGATATCGATACCCGTAAGTTGACCCGTCTGCTGCGTGAGAAGGGCGCGCAGAACGGCTGCATTATCGCCGGCGATAATGTTGACGCCGCACTGGCGCTGGAAAAAGCGAAAGCGTTCCCGGGTCTGAACGGCATGGATCTGGCAAAAGAAGTCACAACAGCGGAAACCTACAACTGGACACAAGGCAGCTGGACACTGGCGGATGATCTGCCACCAGCGAAAAGCGAGAGTGAGCTGCCGTACCACGTCGTGGCATACGACTACGGCGCAAAACGCAACATCCTGCGCATGTTAGTGGACAGAGGCTGCCGTCTGACAATCGTTCCGGCTAAAACCCCGGCGGCGGATGTCCTGAAGCTCAATCCGGACGGTATCTTCCTGTCTAACGGTCCTGGCGACCCGGCACCATGCGATTACGCCATCGAAGCGATTAAAACGTTCCTTGAAACGGATATTCCGGTGTTCGGTATCTGCCTGGGCCATCAGTTACTGGCGCTGGCGAGCGGTGCGAAGACGGTAAAAATGAAGTTTGGCCACCACGGCGGTAACCATCCGGTAAAAGATATCGACAACAATACGGTGATGATTACCGCACAGAACCACGGTTTCGCGGTTGATGAAGCGTCAATGCCTGCAAATCTGCGCGTAACGCACAAATCCCTGTTCGATGGCACGTTGCAAGGCATTCATCGCACCGATAAACCGGCGTTTAGTTTCCAGGGACACCCGGAAGCAAGCCCTGGCCCGCACGACGCCGCGCCGCTGTTTGACCACTTTATTGAGTTAATTGAGCAGTATCGTAATACCGCCAAATAATCAGGAGAAAAGAGCAATGCCAAAACGTACAGACCTAAAAAGTATCCTGATCCTTGGTGCTGGCCCGATTGTTATCGGCCAGGCATGTGAATTTGACTACTCTGGCGCGCAGGCGTGTAAAGCGCTGCGCGAAGAGGGTTACCGCGTCATTCTGGTGAACTCTAACCCGGCGACCATTATGACCGACCCGGAGATGGCGGACGCGACCTATATTGAGCCGATCCACTGGGAAGTAGTGCGCAAAATTATCGAAAAAGAGCGCCCGGATGCGGTTCTGCCGACCATGGGCGGTCAGACCGCACTGAACTGCGCGCTGGAGCTGGAACGCCAGGGCGTGCTGGAAGAGTTTGGTGTCACCATGATTGGCGCGACTGCCGATGCGATTGATAAAGCGGAAGACCGCCGTCGTTTCGACATTGCGATGAAAAAAATCGGCCTCGACACGGCGCGTTCCGGTATCGCGCATACCATGGATGAAGCGCTGGCGGTGGCGGCTGATGTCGGCTATCCGTGCATTATTCGCCCTTCCTTTACGATGGGCGGCACCGGCGGCGGTATCGCGTATAACCGCGAAGAGTTTGAAGAGATTTGCGCCCGTGGGCTGGATCTCTCGCCTACCAATGAGCTGCTGATTGATGAGTCGCTGATTGGCTGGAAAGAGTACGAGATGGAAGTGGTGCGCGATAAGAACGACAACTGCATCATTGTCTGTTCGATTGAAAACTTCGACGCCATGGGCATTCATACTGGCGACTCCATCACTGTTGCACCCGCGCAGACACTGACCGATAAAGAGTACCAAATCATGCGTAATGCCTCGATGGCGGTACTGCGTGAAATCGGCGTTGAAACCGGCGGTTCTAACGTACAGTTCGCGGTGAATCCGAAAAACGGTCGTCTGATTGTTATCGAAATGAACCCGCGTGTATCGCGTTCTTCGGCGCTGGCATCGAAGGCGACTGGTTTCCCGATTGCTAAAGTCGCGGCGAAACTGGCGGTGGGCTACACGCTGGATGAGCTGATGAACGACATCACCGGCGGGCGTACTCCGGCGTCGTTTGAACCGTCTATCGACTATGTTGTGACCAAAATTCCTCGCTTTAACTTCGAGAAATTTGTGGGCGCGAATGACCGTCTGACCACGCAGATGAAATCTGTCGGTGAAGTGATGGCGATTGGTCGTACTCAGCAGGAATCAATGCAGAAAGCGCTGCGTGGGCTGGAAGTAGGGGTGACCGGTTTCGACCCGAAAGTGAGTCTTGAGGACCCGGAAGCCCTGACGAAAATCCGCCGCGAGCTGAAAGACGCGGGAGCCGAGCGTATCTGGTACATCGCCGATGCGTTCCGCGCGGGGTTGTCTGTTGACGGTGTGTTCAACCTGACCAACATCGACCGCTGGTTCCTGGTGCAAATCGAAGAGCTGGTGCGCCTGGAAGAGCAGGTTGCAAGCGTTGGCATCAACGGGCTGGATGCTGACTTCCTGCGCACCCTGAAGCGTAAAGGTTTTGCCGATGCGCGTCTGGCAATGCTGGTTGGTGTGCGCGAAGCAGAAATCCGTAAACTGCGCGACCAGTACAACCTGCACCCGGTTTACAAGCGTGTGGATACCTGTGCGGCGGAGTTCGCGACTGATACTGCTTACATGTACTCCACCTATGAAGAAGAGTGCGAAGCCAATCCGAACCCGGATCGTGAAAAAATCATGGTGCTCGGCGGCGGGCCAAACCGTATCGGCCAGGGGATTGAGTTCGACTACTGCTGCGTGCATGCGTCGCTGGCGCTGCGTGAAGATGGTTACGAAACCATTATGGTCAACTGCAACCCGGAAACCGTGTCGACCGATTACGACACCTCTGACCGTCTCTACTTCGAGCCGGTTACTTTCGAAGACGTGCTGGAAATTGTGCGTATCGAAAAACCGAAAGGCGTTATCGTGCAGTACGGTGGTCAGACACCACTGAAACTGGCGCGTGCACTGGAAGCTGCCGGTGTCCCGGTGATTGGTACCAGCCCGGACGCTATCGACCGTGCGGAAGACCGTGAGCGCTTCCAGCATGCGGTTGAACGCCTGAAACTGAAACAGCCTGCTAACGCCACGGTGACGGCGCTGGAGCAGGCGATTGAAAAAGCGAAAGAGATCACTTACCCGCTGGTGGTGCGCCCTTCTTACGTCCTCGGCGGTCGCGCCATGGAAATCGTCTACGACGAAATCGACCTGCGCCGCTACTTTATGACCGCAGTCAGCGTTTCCAACGATGCACCAGTACTGCTGGACAAGTTCCTCGACGACGCGGTGGAAGTGGATGTCGATGCGATTTGCGACGGCGAAAGTGTGCTGATTGGCGGCATCATGGAGCATATCGAACAGGCGGGTGTGCACTCCGGCGACTCCGCGTGCTCGCTGCCTGCTTACACCCTGAGTCAAGAAATTCAGGATGTGATGCGCCAGCAAGTACAGAAGCTGGCGTTTGAGTTGCAGGTTCGCGGCCTGATGAACGTGCAGTTTGCGGTGAAAGATAACGAAGTTTATCTGATTGAGGTGAACCCACGTGCCGCGCGTACTGTTCCTTTCGTCTCAAAAGCCACCGGCTTGCCGCTGGCAAAAGTGGCTGCGCGCGTGATGACCGGCAAAACGCTGGCACAGCAAGGCCACACCAAAGAGATTATCCCGCCGTACTACTCGGTGAAAGAAGTGGTGCTGCCGTTTAATAAATTCCCGGGTGTTGACCCGCTGTTAGGGCCAGAAATGCGCTCTACCGGTGAGGTGATGGGCGTGGGGCGTACTTTTGCCGAAGCCTTTGCTAAAGCGCAACTTGGCAGTAACTCGACCATGAAGAAACAGGGGCGCGCGCTGCTGTCGGTACGCGAAGGGGATAAAGAGCGCGTGGTGGATCTCGCCGCCAAACTGCTGAAACAGGGCTTTGAGCTGGATGCAACCCACGGTACAGCGATTGTGCTGGGTGAGGCCGGCATTAACCCGCGTCTGGTGAACAAGGTGCATGAAGGTCGTCCGCACATTCAGGATCGTATTAAGAATGGCGAATACACCTACATCATCAACACCACGGCGGGGCGCCAGGCGATTGAGGATTCCAAGCTGATTCGCCGCAGCGCGCTGCAGTATAAAGTGCATTACGACACCACGCTGAACGGCGGCTTTGCTACCGCGATGGCGCTGAATGCCGATGCCACTGAAAAAGTGATTTCCGTGCAGGAAATGCACGCGCAGATTAATAAATAATCCGCCCCCCTCTCTCCCTTGCGGAGAGAGGGTTCTTTTCTACCCCCTTCAGAGTGTTCTGCATTTTCCCCGCCGTTCAGGTAGTTAACCTAAAATAGCTAAACAGACGAATATCATTCACTGGAAAGCAGGGAGATAACCATGCGAACTAAACTTCTGATGAGCTCAATTTTTACGGCTGCAGCACTGTTTACCGTTGCCGGATGTTCATCCAACCAGGCGGTGCGCACGACCGATGGCCGCACCATTGTGACCGACGGCAAACCGCAGGTGGATAAAGACACCGGGTTGGTTTCTTATAAAAATGCCGAAACTGGCAAAACCGAGCAGATTAACCGCGATCAGGTGAAAAACATGAGCGAACTGGATAATTAATCCCTTCCTCATCTGCGGTAGTTCCGGCTGCCGCATGCCTTTCCCGAATTCCCGCACAGATTGCCGCTTTTAGCCAGACGATTAACTGACTACACTTTCAAGAAAAAGCGTGTAGTGAAAACAGGTTAATCAATGATCCTCATAATTTATGCCCACCCTTATCCGCACCATTCGCATGCGAATAAGCGCATGATTGAGCAGGCAGGGACGCTGGAAAACGTTGAAATACGTTCTCTGTACGAACTCTATCCTGACTTCAACATTGATATCGCCGCCGAACAGGAGGCGATTTCCCGTGCCGATTTGGTTATCTGGCAACATCCGATGCAGTGGTACAGCGTGCCGCCATTACTCAAACTCTGGCTGGATAAAGTGTTATCGCACGGCTGGGCTTATGGTCACGGTGGAACGGCGCTACGCGGTAAAAGCGTGCTGTGGGCGGTAACGACGGGGGGTGGCGACAACCATTTTGATATCGGCTTGCACCCCGGTTTTGATGTTCTTTCCCAGCCGCTACAGGCGACGGCACTCTACTGCGGAATGAACTGGCTGCCGCCTTTTGCCGTGCACTGTACATTTATCTGCGACGATGAAACGTTGCAGGCGCAGGCACGCCATTACAAACAACGTTTACTGGAGTGGCAGGAGGTGCAACATGGATAGCCATTCGTTAATTCAGGCGCTGATCTATCTGGGATCGGCGGCACTGGTTGTGCCGATTGCCATGCGCCTGGGGCTGGGGTCGGTGCTTGGCTATCTGATTGCCGGGGGCATTATTGGCCCGTGGGGATTGCGGCTGGTGACTGACGCGGAATCTATTCTCCACTTTGCGGAAATCGGCGTCGTACTGATGCTGTTTGTGATTGGCCTTGAGTTGGATCCGCAGCGTTTATGGAAACTGCGTGCGTCGGTGTTTGGCGGCGGTGCGCTGCAAATGGCCAGCTGCGGGTTGTTGCTCGGCGGTTTTTGCGCGCTGCTCGGGTTACCGTGGCCGGTCGCAGTATTAATTGGTCTGACGCTGGCGCTGTCATCGACGGCAATTGCTATGCAGGCGATGAATGAGCGCAACCTCACGGTGTCGCAAATGGGGCGCAGCGCTTTTTCCGTGCTGCTGTTCCAGGATATCGCTGCGATCCCGTTGGTGGCGATGATCCCTTTGCTGGCTGCCAGCGGCGGGGCGATGACGCTCAGTGCCTTTGCACTTTCGGCGCTCAAAGTTGTTGCTGCGCTGACGCTGGTGGTGCTGATCGGGCGCTATGTTGCTCGCCCTGCGCTGCGCTTCGTTGCGCGATCTGGATTACGGGAAGTGTTCTGCGCCGTGGCGCTGTTCCTGGTCTTCGGTTTCGGCTTATTACTGGAAGAAGCGGGTTTGTCGATGGCGATGGGGGCGTTTCTTGCCGGTGTGCTACTCGCCAGCTCCGAATATCGCCATGCGCTGGAAAGCGATATTGAGCCCTTTAAAGGTTTGCTGCTCGGGCTGTTTTTTATCGGCGTGGGGATGTCGATTGACTTCGGCACGCTGGTGACGCACCCACTGCGCATCTTATTGCTGCTGGTCGGTTTTTTAGTGATAAAAAGCGTGGTGCTGTGGCTGATTGCTCGTCCGTTACGCGTTCCCGGCAAGCAGCGGTTGTGGTTTGCCGCTCTGCTGGGGCAAGGGAGTGAGTTCGCCTTTGTGGTATTTGGCACCGCGCAAACGGCACAGGTGCTGGATAGCGAATGGGCGAAAGCGCTAACGCTGACGGTCGCGCTATCGATGGCAGCAACGCCGCTGTTACTGGTGCTGTTGGCCCGTCTTGAAGCATCCGGTAGCCAGCAAGAGCGCGAAGCGGATGAAATCGACGAAGAAGAAGCTCGGGTTATTATTGCCGGGTTCGGACGTTTCGGGCAGATCGCCGGGCGTTTGTTGCTCTCCAGCGGCGTGAAGATGGTGGTTCTGGATCACGATCCCGATCATATTGAAACGCTGCGTAAATTCGGCATGAAGGTGTTTTATGGCGATGCGACACGCGTTGATTTGCTGGAGTCTGCCGGTGCCGGGCGTGCAGAAGTGTTAATTAATGCCATCGACGATCCGCAGGCCAGCCTACAATTAACGGAGCTGGCAAAAGAGCACTTTCCGGATCTGCGCATTATTGCCCGCGCCCGCGATGTCGATCACTACATTCGCTTGCGTCAGGCCGGTGTCGAGAAACCGGAGCGTGAAACCTTCGAAGCGGCATTGAAAACGGGAAGGCTGGCGCTGGAAGGTTTGGGGCTTGGCTCGTATGAAGCGCGTGAACGTGCCGATCATTTTCGCCGTTTCAATACGTCGATGGTGGAAGAGATGGCGCAGGTGGAAAACGATGCCCAGGCGCGCGCGGCCGTGTTTAAACGAACCAGCGCGATGCTAACGGAAATCATCTCGGAAGACAGGGCTCATCTGTCATTAACCCAGCGTCACGGCTGGCAGGGTACGGAAGAGGGGCGTCATACCGGCGATCCCGCAGACGAACCGGCGGTTAAGCCTTAGGCGTAAATGGGGGCTTACGGATAACTTGCTGATTCAACACGGCTGGAAAGTTGGCGGTGCAGATTCGGGGTGCGGTGCCGCCAGCAGAATAGAAAATTTTCTTATTCTTTACCTCGCGCCCCGTCGACGAAAGATTGCGCTTTCCGTATAGTGGCGACAATTTTTTGGCTTCCAGGAATGAATAAATGATCAGTTTGATTGCGGCGTTGGCAGTGGATCGCGTCATCGGTATGGAGAATGCGATGCCGTGGAACTTAGCTGCCGATCTCGCCTGGTTTAAACGCAATACGTTAAACAAACCTGTCGTGATGGGGCGCCTGACGTGGGAATCCATCGGTCGTCCGCTGCCCGGGCGTAAGAATATCGTGATCAGTAGCCAGCCGGGTACTGATGATCGTGTGCAGTGGGTGACATCCGTTGATGAAGCTATCGCGCAATGTGGCGATGCTGAAGAGATCATGGTGATTGGCGGCGGTCGTGTCTACGAGCAGTTTCTGCCGAAAGCGCAACGTTTGTACCTGACGCACATTGATGCGGAAGTGGAAGGTGATACCCATTTCCCGGATTATGATCCGGACGATTGGGAGTCTGTATTTAGCGAGTTTCACGACGCGGATGCGCAGAACTCACACAGTTACTGTTTCGAGATCCTCGAGCGCCGTTAATTCACTGTGCAGCGGCAGTGATTTCACGGCAATATTTCCCCGGCCCAGACCGGGGAAATTATTTCAGGAGGCGATTGCCTCGCCATCACCCAAATCCATCTGGCGATTTGACGCTTGCGTGAAGTACTGTTTATCTTCCCAGCGCAGGCAGGTTAGCACGCCACCCCAGCAGCAGCCCGTATCCAGCGCGTAGATGCCTTCTGGCGTTCCCGTACCTTCCAACGATGCCCAGTGACCAAAGGCGATGCTGTACTCTTGCGCGACCGGCCCCGGAATCGAAAACCATGGTTTTAGCGGCGCGGGTGCGTGCTCGGGAATATCTTTGCAATACATATCGAGCTGCCCGTTCGGGAAGCAGTAGCGCATGCGCGTAAACGCATTGGTGATAAAGCGCAGGCGGGCAAGGCCGCTGAGCTCAGGACTCCAGTGGTTCGGCAGATCGCCGTACATGGCGTCGAGAAAGAGCGGATAAGAGTCGCTCGACAGCACGGCTTCAATATCGCGTGCGCAGCGCTTTGTGGTTTCCATGTCCCACTGCGGGGTGATTCCGGCGTGCGCCATCACCAGTTTTTTCTCTTCATCGATTTGCAGCAGCGGCTGGCGGCGCAGCCAGTTAATCAGCTCATCGGCGTCGTGCGCTTCCAGCAGTGGGTTCAGCCGGTCTTTGGGCTTGTTACGACTGATGCCGGCAAAAACGGCGAGCAGATGTAAATCGTGATTACCGAGTACGATGCGTACGCTGTCACCAAGTGATTTGACCAGGCGCAATACTTCAAGCGAGCCAGGGCCGCGCGCGACCAGATCGCCCGTCAGCCATAACGTGTCCTGCTCAGGCGAAAATTCAACCTGTTTTAACAGCGCGACGAGTTCATCGTAGCAACCATGAACGTCACCAATAAGATATGTAGACATTGTTTTAATGGATCAGCGTTGGAACGGCGAGTCGGAAAACCGGGATAGCGATGCGGAAGGCTTCTCCCTGTGCATCGATCATTTCGTAATGGCCTTGCATAGTGCCCAGCGGCGTTTCAATCACCGCGCCGCTGGTATATTGGTATTCGCCACCCGGCTCAATGTGCGGCTGTACGCCAACAACACCTTCGCCCTGAACTTCCGTTGTGCGGCCATTTCCATTGGTGATAAGCCAGTAGCGCTTGAGCAACTGGACAGGGGTTCGCCCCAGGTTACGGATAGTAATGGTGTAAGCGAAAACATAGCGTTCGTCGTCGGGAGCAGACTGAGACTCGATGTAGATGCTTTGAACCTGAATACAAACTCGGGGCGAATTGATCATACGTTAACTCTCCTTCGGCGGCGCATTCTCAGTCAGGTAGTTCGCTAACTGGCAATATTGCGCAACAGAAATATTTTCCGCGCGCATCGCCGGATCGATACCTAACGACGCCAGCACTTCAACGGTAAAGACGTTGCCGAGGCTGTTGCGAATGGTTTTACGACGCTGGTTAAACGCTTCGGTGGTAATGCGGCTCAGCGTGCGGAGCTCTTTCACCGGATGTGGCAATTGAGCGTGCGGCACCAGACGAACCACAGCAGAATCCACCTTCGGCGGCGGCGCAAATGCGGTAGGCGGTACTTCTAACACCGGAATAATCTGGCAGTAGTACTGCGCCATGACGCTTAATCGACCATACGCCTTACTGTTTGGACCCGCAACCAGGCGATTCACCACCTCTTTTTGCAGCATAAAATGCATGTCGGCAATGGCATCAGTATAGCTAAACAGATGGAACATCAACGGCGTAGAGATGTTATACGGCAGGTTGCCGAAAACACGCAGCGGCTGACCAATAGTTTGTGACAGCTCCGCAAAGTTCATGGTCATTGCATCTTGCTGATAAATGGTCAGTTTAGGTGCAAGGAACGGGTGAGTTTGCAGGCGTGCCGCCAGATCGCGGTCAAGCTCGATGACCGTTAATTTATCCAGACGTTCGCCCACCGGTTCGGTGAGCGCGCCAAGGCCTGGGCCGATTTCGACCATAGCCTGACCCTTTTGCGGGTTGATGGCTGAGACGATGCTGTCGATCACGAACTGGTCGTGGAGAAAGTTTTGCCCGAAGCGTTTGCGAGCTAAGTGGCCCTGATGGACGCGAGTATTCATTGAGTATTAACAATCATTTTGATGGCGAGATTAAGCGCCGTAATAAAACTGCCGACATCCGCTGTTCCTTTGCCCGCGAGTTCAAGCGCGGTGCCGTGGTCGACGGATGTACGAATAAAGGGTAAACCGAGGGTAATGTTCACGCCGCGGCCAAAGCCCTGGTATTTTAGCACGGGCAGACCCTGATCGTGGTACATCGCCAGTACGGCGTCGGCATTATCAAGGTATTTGGGCTGAAAGAGCGTGTCGGCAGGCAGCGGACCGCTTAAATTCATGCCCTGCGCGCGCATTTCATTGAGCACCGGAATAATGGTATCAATCTCTTCCGTCCCCATGTGGCCGCCTTCACCGGCATGAGGGTTCAGGCCGCAAACAAGAATATGCGGTTGGGAGATACCGAACTTCTGTTGCAGATCCGTGTGCAGAATGCCGATCACTTCTCGCAGCAAATCAGGCGTAATGGCGTCGGCCACGGCTTTAATGGGCAAGTGTGTGGTCGCTAGCGCCACGCGTAGCTCTTCGGTTGCCAGCATCATCACCACTTTTGCAGCGTGAGAGCGCTCTTCGAAAAACTCCGTGTGACCGGTAAACGGTGTTCCTGAATCGTTGATCACCCCTTTATGCACCGGGCCGGTAATCAGCGCGGCAAATTCACCACTCAGGCAGCCATCGCAGGCGCGGGCAAGAGTTTCAACAACATAAGAACCGTTAAGCGTATTGAGTACGCCAGCGGTGACGGGCGTATGCAGAGGAACTGGCAACAGCGTTAATGTGCCTGCCTGTTGTGGTACTGCGGCGGCCATTGGGTCATAACCGCGCAGTTGAAGCGGTAGACCGAGCCGTGAGGCTCGGTCGGTAAGCAGCGTTGCGTCTGCACAGATAACCAGTTCAACCGGCCAGTCGCGCTGGGCGAGTTGCACTACCAGATCCGGGCCAATCCCGGCGGGTTCGCCGGGAGTAATAACGACACGCTGTGTTTTCATTAGTTGCTCAGAATTTTGACATAGGCGCTGGCGCGCTGTTCCTGCATCCAGGTTGCCGCTTCTTCAGAGAACTTACGGTTCATCAGCATGCGATAGGCTTTGTCTTTTTGCGCCGCATCGGTTTTGTCGACGTTACGGCTATCCAGCATTTCGATCAGGTGCCAGCCAAAGGAGGAGTGAACCGGGCCGCTCATCTGACCGCGTTTCAGTTTCATCAGCGCATCGCGGAAGGCCGGATCGTAAATATCCGCTGACGCCCAGCCGAGATCGCCGCCCTGGTTTGCAGAGCCCGGATCCTGAGAGAACTCTTTCGCCGCGTTAGCAAAAGTGGTTTTGCCACTCTTAATATCGGCTGCGATCTGTTCGAGTTTCACGCGTGCTTGATCGTCGCTCATGATTGGTGACGGCTTCAGCAGGATATGGCGGGCATGAACTTCCGTCACAGAGATACTCTGTGTCTGACCGCGAAGATCGTTCACTTTCAGGATATGGAAGCCAACACCTGAACGGATTGGGCCAACTATATCGCCTTTTTTCGCCGTGCTCAGTGCCTGTGCAAAAATGCTCGGCAGTTCCTGGATTCTGCCCCAACCCATCTGGCCGCCTTTCAGTGCTTGCTGATCGGCAGAGTAGGTGATGGCCAATTTGCCAAAGTCACCGCCATTACGAGCTTGTTCCACAATTGAACGCGCCTGGCTTTCTGCTTCGTTCACTTGATCGGAGGTTGGATTTTCCGGTAATGGGATCAAAATGTGGCTCAGGTTCAGCTCAGTGCTGGCATCATTCTGGTTGCCAACCTGCTGCGCCAGGGCTTCAACTTCCTGCGGCAGAACGGTAACGCGACGGCGAACTTCACCATTACGGACTTCTGAGATGATCATCTCTTTGCGGATCTGATTGCGGTAGGTGTTGAAATTCACCCCGTCATAGGCCAGACGGCTACGCATCTGATCCATCGTCATATTGTTTTGTTTGGCAATGTCAGCAATGGCGGCATCAAGCTGTTCGTCAGTTACTTTGACGCCCATTTTCGTGCCCATCTGCAAAATGATTTGATCCATGATCAGACGTTCAAGGATCTGGTGGCGCAGCGTTGCGTCGTCCGGTAACTGTTGCCCCGCCTGGCCTGCGTTGGCCTTCACGGATTGCATCAAACCATCAACGTCACTTTCCAGCACCACGCCGTTATTGACCACGGCGGCGACTTTATCAACAACCTGAGGCGCGGCAAAACTGGTATTCGCAACCATAGCGATACCGAGAAGCAGCGTTTTCCAGTTCTTCATACCTTTTCCATTTCAATTAACCGCAATGCGGATTACGTTGCAAATCAAAGAGATCACATTGAGCTACGGTACGGCAGAATGTTCGAACGCAGCATTTGTTGCGTCCCCAGACCGTAGTTGGAGCTCAAGCCACGCAGCTCAATGTTGAAACCGATGACTTTGTCATATTTGCTTTGTTCATTTTCCCAGCCGTTGATTTTGCGCTCATAGCCAACGCGAATCGCATAACAGCAGGAGTTATATTGCAGCCCCACCATCTGATCGGCAGGTTTACTGGTATTGGTATCGAAATAATACGCACCAACGATGGACCAGCGGTCCGCAATTGGCCAGCTTCCTGCGGCACCTACCTGCGAAATACCATCTTTATACTGCGCTGCGGTTGCATAGTTGGGCAGCGTAGCCTGAATGTATTCCGGGCTGGCGTAACGGTAGCTCAATTGCAGCATCCGGTCTTCATCGCGGCGATACTCCAGCGACGAGCTGCTGTTAGCGATATTATTCAGACGGGTGTCATACTGCACCCCGCCGCGCAGACCCCAACGATCGGAGATACGCCAGTACGTATCGCCTGCCCACACCAGCGAACCTGTTTTGTTGTCTTTCTCCCAGTTAATGTTGTCATCACCGGTACGGGACTCGGTGAAATAGTAGATTTGACCAACAGAAACGTTAAAACGTTCAACCGCCGCTTCATCATAAATGCGGGTTGTGACGCCGGTGGTAACCTGGTTTGCTGACGCGATACGATCCAGACCGCCATAAGTGCGATCACGGAACAGCCCGCTGTAGTCGGATTGCAGCAGCGAGGAGTCGTAGTTGTTGATATGGCTCTGATCGCGATACGGCACATACAGATACTGAGCGCGCGGCTCCAGCGTCTGGGTATAGCCCTCCGCCCAGTTCATATCGCGCTCAAACACCAGTTTCCCGTCCGTTTTAAATTGCGGCATAACGCGGCTAACGGACTCTTTATAGTTGGTGCTGTTACTGGTGTTGTAAGCGTCGAGGTTACTTTGCTGGTAGTGGGTCGCCAGCATTTTCACTTCGGTGTTCAGGCTGCTCCAGGCGTTGGAAACGGGCAGACTGAGCGTAGGTTCCAGATGCACACGCGTCGCTTCAGGTAAACTCGAATTTGTATTGGTAAATTTCACCGCCTGGCCGTACATACGGAAATCAAACGGACCCAGATCGTTGTGATACCAGTTAACATCCACCTGCGGTAGCGCAGCGTACGAGTTACTGTTCTGGCGATTAAATACCTGGAACTGTTTGGTTGTTACTGTGGCATTGAAGTTCTCTACTCCATAACCCGCACTGAAAATCTGCGTGGCATAGCCGTCTGTACTGGAACCATATTTCGACGAAAAATCGTTAAAGTAGTGTGGATCGCTGACCTTCGTGTAATTGGCGTTAAAGCGCCAAACTTGATCCATCACCCCGGCATGTTGCCAGTAAAATAGCCAGCGGTGACGTTCCCCTTCGGTCGGGTATTCATCCTGGAACACTTTGTCTGAAGGCAGGTAATCGAACTCAATAAGGCCAGCACCTGCCTGCGTCAGATAACGGAATTCGTTTTCCCACTGCACGTTGCCACGTTTATGGATGTAGTGCGGCGTGATCGTCGCATCCATATTTGGCGCAATGTTCCAGTAGTAGGGCAGATAGAACTCGAAATAGTTCGTCGTGCTGTACTTGGCATTGGGGATCAGAAAACCTGAGCGGCGCTTGTCACCGATAGGTAATTGCAAATACGGGCTGTAGAACACCGGCACCGGGCCGAGCTTAAAGCGCGCATTCCAGATTTCTGCAACCTGCTCCTGGCGATCCTGAATAACTTCACTGCCGACAACGCTCCAGGTGTTTGAACCAGGCAGGCAAGAAGTAAACATCCCATTGTCCAGAATGGTGTAGCGGTTTTGTCCACGCTGTTTCATCAGATCGGCGGTGCCGCGCCCCTGACGACCCACCATCTGGTAATCACCTTGCCAGACATTGGTATCTTTGGTGTTCAGGTTTGACCAACCTTTAGGACCTTTCAGGATGACCTGGTTATCGTCATAGTGCACATTACCGAGTGCATCCACTGTGCGAACCGGGTCCGTCTGACCTTCTGGCTGCTGCTGATGAAGCTGCACCTCATCGGCCTGCAAACGGCTATTTCCCTGATTAATATCGACATTGCCGGTAAAAACGGCATCGTCAGGGTAGTTACCTTTTGCGTGATCGGCATTGATCGTCACCGGCAAATTATTGGTGTCGCCCTGTACCAGGGGGCGGTTGTAGCTGGGAACGCCAAGCATACACTGCGAGGCAAGATCGGCTGCCATCCCCTGCTGGCTGTAAAGGGCAGAGCCAATCATGGTGGCCAGGAGGGTGGGGATACGTTTTTTCATACGTTGTATTTGTTGTTCCGTCATCTGTGGCTTTACGCTGGCAAACGGTCTGAGACTAACTTACTCGCCTTTGCAACGCTAGTTTTAATCCTGCCCGCGTTCGAGCCAGGGGGAGAAGACTGCGCCTGTGCATGGCATAGAATGACGGGTATGATAAAGCAAATTTTAGCCGACGGCATGACGATTTGGGGAGTATATGCAGTATTGGGGAAAAGTGGTTGGTGTTGTCATCGCTCTTTTCATGGGCGGCGGCTTTTGGGGCGCGGTTCTTGGGTTGTTAGTCGGGCACTTTTTTGACAAGGCGCGCAGCCGAAAAATGGCGTGGTTTGCCAACCAGCGCGAACGTCAGACGCTCTTTTTCGCCACCACCTTTGAGGTGATGGGGCATCTAACCAAATCGAAAGGCCGGGTGACCGAGGCGGATATCCAGGTGGCCAGCTTGTTTATGGATCGCTTAAACCTGCACGGTGAGTCGCGCAGCGCAGCGCAGCAGGCGTTTCGCGTCGGCAAGACGGATAATTACCCGTTACGCGACAAGATGCGTCAGTTTCGCAGCGTCTGTTTCGGACGTTTCGACTTGATTAGGATGTTTCTGGAAATTCAAATCCAGGCGGCCTTCGCCGATGGTTCTTTGCACCCCAGCGAACGTGAAGTGTTGTACGTTATCGCCGAGGAGCTGGGTATTTCGCGTCTGCAATTCGATCAGTTTTTGCGCATGATGCAGGGCGGAGCGCAGTTTGGCGGTGGTTATCAGCATCAGCAGCAAGCGGGTGGTGGTGGCTGGCAGCAGGCGCAACGTGGACCGACGCTGGAAGATGCCTGTAATGTGCTGGGTGTGAAGCCGTCGGACGATGCGACCACCATCAAGCGTGCCTACCGTAAGCTGATGGGCGAGCATCATCCGGACAAACTGGTAGCGAAAGGGCTGCCGCCGGAGATGATGGAGATGGCGAAACAAAAAGCGCAGGAAATTCAGAAAGCTTACGAGCTGATTCGCGAGCAGAAGGGTTTTCGTTAACGTTATAAAGGTTCCCCGGGCGCAAAGCCGGGGAACCTTTTAAAAATCCACCGGTGCTTTAAATGTCATGCTATTGCCAAATGCCGGATGGGTGATGGTCAGCGTCTCTGCATGCAGCAGCAAACGCGGTGCCATAGCCAGCGCTTCTGGCGTGGCGTAAAAACGGTCACCGAGGATCGGATGTCCTAACGCTAACATATGCACGCGTAACTGATGCGAGCGCCCGGTAATCGGCTTCAGACGCACGCGAGCGGTGCCATCTTCCTCATACGCCAGCACTTCATACTCGGTCTGCGCCGCTTTGCCGGTTTCAAAACACACTTTCTGCTTTGGTCTGTTCGGCCAGTCGCAAATCAGCGGTAAATCTACCAGCCCTTCGGCTTTTTCCGGATGACCCCAAACGCGTGCCAGATACTGCTTTTTCGGCTCACGTTCGCGGAACTGGCGTTTTAACTCACGCTCGGCATCTTTGGTCAGCGCCACTACAATCACACCGCTGGTCGCCATATCCAGGCGGTGTACGGATTCAGCTTGCGGGAAGTCGCGCTGAATACGCGTCATCACGCTGTCTTTATGCTCATCCAGACGTCCTGGCACCGACAACAAACCACTGGGCTTGTTGACGACCATAATGTGCTGATCCTGATACAGAATCACCAGCCAGGGATCCTGCGGCGGATTGTAGGGTTCCATCAGCATTGCGGGCTCCGTTATTGGTGCGTCACGACAATCAAACGCAGCGCATCAAGCCGCCAGCCCGCCTGCGCCAGGCTTTCCATCACTTGCAGACGGTTGCTCTCAATGGCGGCAAGTTCGTCGTCGCGAATGTTCGGGTTAACCGCTTTTAATGCTTCCAGACGCGCCAGTTCTGCCGACAGCTTTTCATCCGCTTCGCTGCGCGCGGCCTCAATCAGTTCGCGTGCGGCCGTTTCCACCTGCGCTTCACCTTTTTGCAGAATGGTGTAAACCTCCTGCTGAACCGCGTTTACCAGCTTGCTGCCAGTATGGCGATTCACTGCGCTAAGTTGGCGGTTAAAGCTTTCGAACTCCACCTGGCCGGCGAGGTTAGTGCCGTTTTTGTCCATCAGCAGGCGGATCGGCGTTGATGGCAAGAAGCGGTTAAGTTGCAGCTGTTTCGGTGCCTGCGCTTCCACTACGTAAATCAGCTCCAGCAGCAGCGTACCGACTGGCAGCGCTTTGTTTTTCAGCAGCGAAATGGTACTGCTGCCGGTATCACCAGAAAGGATCAGATCCAAACCATTACGAATGATCGGGTGTTCCCAGGTGACAAACTGCGCATCCTCGCGTGAAAGCGCGACGTCACGATCAAAGGTAATGGTGCAGCCATCTTCCGGCAGGCCCGGGAAATCCGGCACCAGCATATGATCCGATGGCGTCAGGACGATCATGTTTTCACCGCGATCGTCCTGGTTAATACCAATGATATCGAACAGGTTCATGGCGAAGGCAATAAGCGCGGTGTCGTCGTCCTGCTCGGCAATGCTTTCGGCTAGCGCCTGCGCTTTTTCACCGCCGTTAGAGTGGATCTCCAGCAAGCGGTCGCGGCCTTGTTCCAGCTGTGCTTTCAGCGCGTCATGCTGCTCACGGCAGGTTTTGATCAACTGATCAAAACCATCGGTATCTTCCGGCGCTGCCAGGTAATTAATCAGATCATTGTGGACGCTATCGTAGATAGTGCGCCCGGTCGGGCAGGTGTGCTCAAAGGCGTCCAGCCCTTCGTGATACCAGCGCACCAGCACAGACTGCGCGGTTTTTTCCAGATAAGGCACATGGATCTGAATATCGTGCGCCTGACCAATACGATCCAGACGGCCGATGCGCTGCTCCAGCAGATCCGGGTTAAACGGCAGATCGAACATCACCAGATGGCTGGCGAACTGGAAGTTACGCCCTTCAGAACCGATTTCCGAGCACAACAGGACCTGCGCGCCGCTGTCCTCTTCACCGAACCACGCCGCTGCGCGGTCGCGTTCAATGATTGACATACCTTCATGGAACACCGCCGCACGGATACCCTCGCGTTCACGCAGCACCTGCTCCAGTTGCAGCGCGGTGGCGGCTTTGGCGCAAATCACCAGCACTTTTTGCGAGCGGTGGCTGGTGAGATAGCCCATTAGCCACTCAACACGTGGGTCGAAGTTCCACCATGTACCGGTATCACCTTCAAATTCCTGATAAATCTGCTCCGGGTAGAGCATATCGCGAGCGCGCTCTTCCTGACTTTTACGCGCACCCATGATGCCGGAGACTTTAATCGCCGTTTGATACTGCGTCGGCAGCGGTAGCTTAACGGTGTGCAGCTCGCGTTTCGGGAAACCTTTTACACCGTTACGGGTGTTGCGGAACAGCACACGGCTGGTGCCGTGTCGGTCCATCAGCATGGAAATCAGTTCCTGGCGCGCGGCAGTCGCGCCGTCGCGATCGCTGTTGGCGGTTTGCAGCAGCGGTTCGATATCCTGCTCGCCCACCAGATCGCTCAACATATTGAGATCATCGTTACTCAGGCGTTCACCCGCCAGCAGCAGGGCAACGGCGTCGGCGACCGGACGGTAATTTTGCTGCTCTTCAACGAACTGGGCGAAATCATGGAAACGGTTCGGATCCAGCAAGCGCAAGCGTGCAAAGTGGCTCTCCATCCCCAGTTGTTCCGGGGTAGCGGTCAGCAGCAGAATACCCGGTACGCGCTCGGCAAGTTGCTCAATCGCCTGATATTCACGGCTGGCTTCGTTTTCGCTCCACACCAGATGGTGCGCTTCGTCGACCACCAGCAGATCCCATTCGGCATCGCACAGATGCTCCAGGCGCTGCTTATTGCGGCGCACGAAATCGAGCGAGCAAATCACCAGTTGCTCGGTCTCGAACGGGTTGTCGGCATCGTGCTGCGCTTCGGCGTAACGTTCATCATCAAACAGGGCGAAACGCAGGTTGAAGCGGCGCAGCATTTCGACCAGCCACTGATGTTGCAGGGTTTCCGGCACCACGATCAGCACGCGATCAGCTGCACCAGAAAGTAACTGTTGGTGCAGGATCATCCCGGCTTCGATGGTTTTTCCAAGACCCACTTCATCTGCCAGCAATACGCGCGGGGCATGGCGACGGCCCACATCATGCGCGATGTGCAACTGGTGCGGGATCAGGTTGGTGCGCTGGCCACGCAAGCCGCTCCACGGCATACGGTACTGTTCACTTTGGTATTTACGCGCGCGAAAACGCAACGCGAAGCGATCCATTCGGTCGATCTGCCCGGCGAATAAGCGGTCTTGCGGCTTGCTGAATACCAGTTTGCTGTCGAGCAACACTTCGCGCAGGATGACATTGCTTTCCTGCGTGTCCAGGCGTGTGCCGGTGTAAGCGAGCAGCCCGTTTTCCTCTTTTACGTCTTCAATTGTGAGCTGCCAGCCATCATGGCTGGTCACCGTATCACCGGGGTTGAACATCACGCGGGTAACCGGGGAGTCGCTGCGAGCGTACAGACGGTTTTCACCCGTAGCCGGAAAAAGGAGGGTGACCGTGCGCGCATCCATTGCGACGACTGTGCCAAGTCCGAGTTCGCTTTCCGTGTCGCTAATCCAGCGTTGACCAAGTGTAAAGGGCATAAATGAACTCTATATCTCAAATTGCAGGCAATAGTTCGTCACCGCCTGAAGGCAGGCGGGCGTATAAAATTTGGGGCCAGAAAAAGGAAGGGCGCTATGGTAAAGGAAGCAATCCCTTTCGTCACTATCTATACCTGCTGTCTTTCACGCCGCTCGCGGTGGAAAGCCGAAATGGCCAGGGTATAGCGGTAATGTTGCAAGCCGGGAAACGCGACATGTAAACCTCAAAAGAGTCCCAGTTGCCCTGTAAGTAGTGTAGCAAAATCGTCGTCAATGAAAGGCAGAATTCCCTCGGCAACCGGCTGCAATTGTTTACTCAGGTAGTGATCGTAATCGAGCGGCGAGTGCTGGTAGTCGACCGGTTCCGGCCCGCCGGTGGTCCAGACATACTTGATGGTGCCGCGGTTCTGGTACTGCGCCGGGCGGCCACGCTTGCGGTTCTCTTCATCCGCCAGGCGTGCAGCGCGCACGTGCGGTGGCACGTTACGTTCGTACTCCGAGAGCGCCCTGCGCAGGCGCTTGCGATAAATAAGCTGATCATCGAGTTCGCCCGCCATCAGGCTGGCAATGGTTTCGCGGACATAGTCCTGATAAGGCTCGTTGCGAAACACCCGCAAATAAAGCGCTTGCTGGAACTGTTGAGCCAGTGGTGTCCAGTCTGTACGCACGGTTTCCAGCCCCTTAAACACCATGCGCTGGCTCTCGCCTTCCTGAATCATCCCGGCGTAACGCTTTTTGCTGCCCTGTTCGGTGCCACGAATTGTAGGCATCAGAAACCGGCAAAAATGGGTTTCAAACTCCAGCTCCAGCGCGCTCTCCAGTTGCTGACTTTTAAGATGCGCCGACCACCAACCATTGACGTGCTCGACCAGCGCGCGGCCAATACGCGCGGCATCCTCTTCGCTGTGGGCTTGCTTTAACCAGACGAAGGTGGAGTCGGTATCGCCATAGATAACGTCGTAGCCCTGCGCTTCAATCAACGCTTTGGTTTGGCGCATGATTTCGTGGCCACGCATGGTGATCGACGATGCCAGTCGCGGATCGAAAAAGCGGCAGGCGCTGGTGCCGAGCACACCGTAAAACGCATTCATGATGATCTTCAGCGCTTGCGACAGCGGCTTGTTGCCGTGACGTTTGGCCTCATCGCGCCCGTGCCAGATCTGCCCGACAATCCCTGGCAGGCAGTGTTTTTCACGCGAAAACCACGCGCCGAGAAACCCCTCGGTGCTGTGCGTGTTATCCGGCTGCGCCATGCCTTCAACAAGACCGACGGGGTCGATCAGGAAGGTGCGAATAATAGACGGGTAGAGGCTTTTGTAATCCAGCACTAGCACCGAGTCATACAGGCCGGGGCGCGAATCCATCACATAACCGCCGGGGCTGGCCTGCGGCGGCACGCCACCGAGATTGGGCGCGACATAGCCTGCGCGGTGCATGCGCGGGAAATAGAGGTGGCTGAATGCCGCCACTGAGCCGCCGTGCCGGTCAACGGGCAAACCGTTCACCGTGGCGCGCTCCAGCAGAAACGGCATGATCTCCGTCTTGTGGAAGATGCGCGTCACCAGTTCGCAATCTTTCAGGTTATAGGTGGCGAGCGCGGGTTTGTCCTCGGCAAAGCGTCGGTCTATTTCATCCATGCGATCCCACGGGTTATCAATCGCTTTGCCTTCGCCAAGCAGCTCTCTGGAGACGGTTTCCAGCGAGAATGAGGAAAAGTTCCAGAACGCGGATTTCAGCGCCTCAATCCCATCGATAATCAGCCTGCCGGTGGCCTGCGCGAAAAATACACCATTCTTAAAGCCGTGCTCGCGCCACTCCAGTTCGCTGCCGTTGCGCCCGAGCGTCAGCGGCACGCGGTAGCGTTCGGCGCTTTTTTGCAGCACGCGCAAATCGAATTGCACGACGCTCCAGCCAATAATCACATCGGGATCGTGTGTGGCAAACCAGGCGTTGAGTTTTTCCAGCAGTTGCGGGCGGCTGGCAACATACTCCAGCTCAAAATCCAGCTCCTGGGCGTTATCGCTCTCCGGCCCGAGCATATAAACCGTGCGCTGCCCACAACCTTCAAGGCCAATGCAGTAAAGCTCGCCGTGGCGGCTGGTTTCGATATCCAGCGACACCCATTTCAGCGGCGGGCGGTAGTGCGGGCTGGGTTTCAGCCGCGCGTCAACCAGCGCAGTACCCTGCGGCGTGCCATCGACCCACACCGGCGCGGTGATAAAGCGCTCCATCAGAAAGCGTTCCGGCGGGCGGATATCGGCTTCGTAAACGGTGATGCCGTCATCGCGCAGCATTTTTTCAATGCGCATCAGTTGGCGATGAGCACGGCAGTAAAGGCCATACACCGGCTGGCGGTGAAAGTCGTTCAGGTTCAGCGGCGTTAAGCGCCACTGTTTTTCGCCACGCAGCAACAGTTTTGCTTTTTCCACCTGCGAGGCGGGAATAAAGGCGACCGACTCCTGCGGCGGCAGCGTGACGCGCAGCGGGCCGTTATCCGTCGCCAGCCAGAACTCCACCTCAGTCCCGGTGGGGGTATCCCGCCAGTGTCGGGTTAAAATAAAACCTTCTCGCGCCTGCGCCACAGCCGTCTCTCATAAAACAAAACCAGGCGAGATTATAGCCTGGTTTGTTGTTATGTGCTGTGGTTTTATACAGCTATTGGCCGTAGTAAGCCTTCGCGCCGTGCTTACGTAAGTAGTGTTTATCCAGCAGCGTTTGTTGCATTGCGGGCAGTTGTGGGGCGAGCTGGCGACAGAAAATGCCCATATAAGCCACCTCTTCCAGCACGATGGCGTTATGTACCGCGTCATCGGCGCTTTTACCCCAGGCAAACGGACCGTGAGAATGCACCAGTACGCCGGGCATCTGCGCCGGATCGATACCTTTTTTCTCAAAGGTTTCGACAATCACATTGCCGGTTTCCCACTCGTATTCGCCGTTGATCTCCTCATCGGTCATCTTACGGGTACAGGGGATCTCGCCATAAAAATAGTCGGCATGTGTAGTTCCCGTAGCCGGGATCGGCTGACCGGCCTGCGACCAGATGGTGGCGTGGCGCGAATGAGTGTGCACAATGCCGCCAATGGTCGGAAACGCCTGGTACAGCAGACGGTGAGTCGGCGTATCGGAAGAGGGTTTTTTCGTGCCTTCAACCACTTCGCCGGTAGTAATGTTGACGACCACCATATCGTTAGCGGTCATGATGCTGTAATCGACGCCAGAAGGTTTAATCACCATCAGACCGCTTGCACGGTCAACGGCACTGACGTTGCCCCATGTCAGCGTGACCAGGTTGTGTTTTGGCAGCGCCAGGTTGGCTTCCAGCACCTGCTGTTTCAATGCTTCTAACATGCGTTCCTCCAGGAAAGTGGCCTGCCGCAGCAGGCCGGGTGTTCCCTGTTAACGTTTTGAACCGTAATAAACTTCGTTCCAGCGCAGCGCGTCTTTAAACGCGGGCAGGCGGGTGTCGTTGTCGATAACCGTCAGCTCAAGATCGTGCAGCTCGCTGAACTGGCGCATATCGTCCAGCGTCAACGCATGGCTGAAGACGGTATGGTGCGCGCCACCGGCGAGGATCCACGCTTCAGAGGCGGTCGGCAGGTCCGGCTGCGCTTTCCACAACGCGTTGGCGACCGGCAGTTTCGGCAGATCGTGCGGAGTTTTCACTGCGTCAACGCAGTTCACCAACAGGCGGAAACGATCGCCTAAGTCGATCAAGCTGGCGTTAATCGCCGGGCCGGTTTTGGTGGAGAAGATCAGGCGCGCCGGATCGGCTTTGCCGCCGATGCCGAGGAACTGCACATCCAGCGTCGGTTTTTCGTCGATAGCGATAGAAGGACACACTTCCAGCATGTGCGAGCCAAGCACCAGATCGTTGCCGTGCTCAAAGTGATAGGTGTAATCCTCCATAAAGGAGGTGCCGCCGTTCAGCCCGCCGGACATCACTTTCATGATGCGCAGCAGTGCCGCGGTCTTCCAGTCGCCTTCACCGGCAAAACCGTAGCCTTGCTGCATCAAGCGTTGTACCGCCAGGCCCGGGAGCTGTTTCAGGCCGTGCAGATCTTCAAAGGTGGTAGTGAAGGCGTGGAAACCGCCCTCTTCGAGGAAGCGTTTCAGACCCAGTTCGATACGTGCGGCATCAAGCACGTTCTGGCGTTTATCGCCATGAACCTGCGCGGCAGCCGTCAGGCGGTAGCTGCTTTCATACTCATCAACCAGCGCGTTGACATCGCCATCGCTAACGGCGTTCACCACTTGCACCAGATCGCCTACGCCCCAGGTATTGACCGAGAAACCGAACTTGATCTGTGCCGCCACTTTATCGCCGTCAGTCACCGCCACTTCGCGCATGTTGTCGCCGAAACGCACCACTTTCAGCTGGCGGGTATCCTGTTTAGACACCGCCTGGCGCATCCAGGCACCGATACGTTGATGCGCGTGGTGATCCTGCCAGTGACCGGTCACCACACTGTGCTGCTGGCGCATACGCGCACCGATAAAGCCGAACTCGCGGCCGCCGTGCGCGGTCTGGTTGAGGTTCATAAAGTCCATATCGATGCTGTCCCACGGCAGGGACGCATTGAACTGAGTATGGAACTGCAGCAGCGGCTTATTAAGAATCGTCAGGCCGTTAATCCACATTTTCGCGGGCGAGAAGGTATGCAGCCATACCACCATCCCGGCGCATTTGTCGTCGTAGTTGGCGTCGCGGCAAATGTGAGTAATCTCATCCGGCGAGGTGCCCAGCGGTTTCAGCACCAGTTTGCAGGGGAGTTTCGCTTCCGCATTGAGGGCGTTAACCACCTGTTCGGCGTGCTTCGTCACTTGTTTCAGGGCTTCCGGCCCATACAGGTGCTGGCTGCCAATGACGAACCACACTTCATAATTGTCGAAAATAGTCATGATCTTGTCCTTAATGGGTTAACGCGGCCTGCGAGACTGTCGCGGCTGAAGGGAGATAGTGTTGCTCGGCACTCTTCGCCCACTGCTGATAGCGGCGATAGAGGCGTTCAAACTGTTGTGCCTGCGCGGTAGGTTGCAGGGTTTTTTCGATGGCGCTGGCCATTTTCAATTGCGCAGTCGGGATATCGGCATGCACTTGTGCTGCGACGGCGGCGAAAATCGCCGCACCCAGCGCGCAGCACTGTTCAGATTCAACCACCTGTAATGGGCGGTTCAGCACATCGCAGCAGGCCTGCATTACGCCGAGGTTTTTACGCGCGATACCGCCGAGCGCCATCACGTTGTCGACGGCAATACCCTGTTCGGTGAAGCACTCCATAATGGCGCGCGCGCCGAACGCGGTTGCTGCAATCAACCCGCCAAACAGCGCCGGGGCGTCGGTGGCGAGATTCAAATCGGTAATCACCCCTTTCAGGCGCTGGTTGGCGTTTGGTGTGCGGCGGCCGTTAAACCAGTCCAGTATCACTGGCAGGTGTTCAAGCGACGGATTTTTTACCCACGCATCGGTCAGTGCAGGTAAGAGTTGTTTCTGGCTGGCTTTGATCTGCGCTTTCAGCTCCGGATGCTGCTGCGCCAGCTGTTCCAGCGGCCAGCCAAGGACGCGGCCAAACCAGGCATAAATATCACCAAAGGCGGATTGCCCGGCTTCGAGGCCGATAAAGTCCGGCACCACGCTGCCATCGACCTGGCCACAAATACCTTTCACCGCGCGTTCGCCTACGCTCTGTTTGTCAGCAATCAGAATGTCGCAGGTCGAGGTACCAATGACTTTCACCAGCGTATTGGGTTGTGCTCCCGCGCCGACTGCGCCCATATGGCAGTCGAACGCGCCGCCGGAGATCACCACTGATTCGGATAATCCAAGACGCTGCGCCCACTCGGCAGTCAATGTGCCGACGGGTAAATCGGCGGTATAGGTGTCGGTAAACAGCGGCCAGTTGAGGTGTTTATTGATGATGGGATCAAGTTCATCAAAGAACGTGGCGGGCGGCAGGCCACCCCAGCTTTCATGCCACAGGGATTTATGCCCGGCGCTGCAACGGCCACGACGGATCGCTTCCGGGCGTGTAGTGCCAGAGAGCAGGGCGGGAACCCAGTCGCACAGTTCGATCCACGACGCCGCGGCTTGTGCTACGGCGCTATCGGCGCGGGTGACGTGCAGGATTTTTGCCCAGAACCATTCGCTGGAGTAAATGCCGCCAATGTAGCGCGAATAGTCGGTTTTACCCGCGGTGTGGCACAGGCGCGTGATGGCTTCCGCCTCTTCGACGGCAGTGTGGTCTTTCCACAGCACAAACATCGCGTTCGGGTTGTCGGCAAATTCAGGGCGCAACGCCAGTACGCGGCCTTCAGCATCGATCGGCGCGGGTGTTGAACCGGTGCTGTCGACGCCAATGCCTTTGATCTCGACGCGTTGTGCGTCGCTCAGTTGTGCCAGCACATTTTTCAGCGCCGCTTCCATCGACTCGATGTAATCGCGCGGGTGGTGGCGAAATTGGTTATGTGGCGCATCGCAATAACGCCCTTCCTGCCAGCGTGGATACCACTCGACGCTGGTGGCGATCTCCGCCCCGGATGTACAGTCTACCGCCAGCGCACGTACTGAATCGCTGCCGAAATCGAGGCCAATTGTGATTGCCATGTATCTTGCTCCATGAAGAATAACCGTTAGAAAAACGATAGTGAGCGGCGGCAAAAACCGTCAGGCAGGATCCGCTAATCTTATGGATTAAAATGCTATGGCATTGCAAAGTGTGACGCCGTGCAAAAATTCGATGTGGACATTTCTGCCACCTTTATAGACACTTCCGTTATCCCTTTTTACCCTGTTCAAAGGCGTTAAAAAGGCGTAATTGCTTTTGTCTTGCGGGATTGGACAATTGCCGTGTTTACGCCCGTTGTCTACGGGCCGTTGAGGAATGACGGGATTCTTAATATGGACAATTGGTTTCCTTACCGAGCACGGGAGTATTGCGTTTATGGCTGAATCACAGAACGATCCACTGCTGCCTGGATACTCGTTTAATGCGCACCTGGTGGCGGGGCTGACCCCCATTGAAGCGGACGGTTATCTCGATTTTTTTATCGACAGGCCGCTAGGCATGAAGGGCTACATCCTTAACATCACCGTGCGCGGTGAAGGCGTCGTGATGAACCACGGCAAGCAGTTTGTTTGCCGCCCTGGCGATATCCTGCTTTTCCCGCCGGGAGAAATTCACCACTATGGCCGCCACCCCGACGCCACCGAGTGGTATCACCAGTGGGTTTACTTCCGCCCACGCGCTTACTGGCATGAATGGTTGAACTGGCCAACGCTGTTCGCACAAACCGGTTTTTACCGCCCTGATGATGCCCATATGGAGCGTTTTCGTGAGCTTTTCGCGCAAATTATCGACGCCGGGCAAAGCGTGGGGCGCTATGCGGAGCATCTGGCGATAAATCTGCTGGAGCAATTGCTATTGCGGCGCATGGAAGCGATTAACGAATCGCTGCACCCGCCGCTGGATAACCGCGTGCGCGACGCCTGCCAGTACATTAGCGATCACCTGGCGGATAACCATTTTGATATCGCAAGCGTCGCGCAGCACGTTTGCTTGTCGCCTTCGCGGTTATCACACCTTTTTCGTCAGCAACTGGGGGTAAGTGTGCTGAGCTGGCGCGAGGATCAGCGCATCAGCCAGGCAAAATTACTGCTTAGCACTACGCGAATGCCGATTGCAAGCGTAGGGCGCAATGTTGGCTTTGACGATCAGCTCTATTTCTCGCGGGTTTTTAAAAAATGCACCGGTGCCAGCCCCAGTGAATTCCGCGCGGGATGTGAATAAAAAGTAAAGAATGGCAATGAAAGGTTCTGCAATGTGACATAACCGGTAAAATTTTCAGATAATTGAAAGCTTGACGCTTGCGGATGACCTCCGGAGAATCCAGCGTTCATTCTGAACAGGACACCTTATGGAAGCGCTGCTGGAACACTTCATTACCCAATCCGCCACGTACTCGCTAGTGGCGATTATGCTGGTGGCGTTTTTTGAGTCGCTGGCGTTAGTCGGGTTGATTTTACCCGGCACGGTAATGATGGCGGCGCTCGGCGCGCTGATCGGCAGCGGTGAAGTGAACTTCTGGCATGCGTGGTTGGCGGGGATTGTTGGCTGCCTGCTCGGCGACTGGATCTCCTTCTGGCTGGGCTGGCGTTTTAAAGGCCCGCTGCACCGCTGGTCGTTTATGAAAAAGAACAAAGCGCTGCTGGACAAAACCGAGCACGCGCTGCATCAGCACAGCGTATTTACCATTCTGGTTGGCCGTTTTGTCGGGCCGACACGCCCGCTGATCCCGATGGTCGCCGGTATGCTGGATCTGCCTATCCGCAAGTTTTTGCCGCCGAACATCGTTGGCTGCCTGCTATGGCCGCCGTTTTACTTCCTGCCGGGTATCCTGGCCGGTGCGGCAATTGACATCCCCGCCGATATGCAAAGCGGCAACTTCAAATGGCTGTTGTTGCTGACCGCGCTGCTGCTGTGGCTGGCCTGCTGGTTGTGCTGGCGGTTGTGGCGTGCGGGAAAAGCTGGCGTCGATCGTTTGACAAACTACCTGCCACGTCGCCGCTTGTTATGGCTGGCACCGGGCACGCTGGTCATCGCCGTCGCTGCGGCGGTTGCGCTGGCGCAGCACCCGTTGATGCCAATTTATCTCAACATCTTAGGCAACGTTGTTCGCGGTCACTGACCATGAATTCCCAGCAAGCCAGATGCGGACGATTTGCCGCTGAGCAGTGCATCCGTGTTGCCATCCCATGCGATGCGCCCGTCGGCAATCACCAGCGAACGTGCGGCAATCCGCGCTGCATCCTCCACGCTGTGCGACACCATCAAAAGCGTTAACTGCTGGCGGCGGCACACTGCCTGCACCAGCGCGAGCATTTCCTGGCGCAGCGCCGGGTCGAGTGCGGAAAACGGTTCATCAAGCAATAACACTGGCTGTTCACGCACCAGGCAACGCGCCAGCGCCACACGTTGACGCTGACCGCCGGAAAGCTGCTCCGGCAGGCGCGCCAGCAGTGACTCCAGCCCCATCGTTTCGGCGATCTGCTCAAGTTTATGCTGCTGGTCACTATTCAGCTTCAGGCCCGGATTTAACCCCAGCCCGATGTTTTGCCGCACGGTGAGATGGGTAAAGAGGTTATTTTCCTGAAACAGCATCGATACCGGGCGCTGCGAGGGCGTGGTATGCGTGTGATTTTTGCCGTCGATTGTTATCGTGCCGCTGGCGGGGGTGAGAAACCCGGCAATCAGGTTTAGCAGCGTGCTTTTTCCCGCGCCGCTTGGGCCGAGAACGGCAATCTGCTCGCCCTGGGTAACAGAGAGGGAAAAGCGCATTGGCAGATGGTGATAAAGCCAGGTGACATCAGTCAGTGTTAGCATGGCGGCCCGGAAGTTTTTCAATCACGGTGAATAAGAAAAAGCACAGCAGCAGCAGAATGAGCGCGGTAACCGCACCGTCCTGGCTGCGGTATGAACCAATTTGCTGATAGAGATAAAACGGCAGCGTGCGAAAGTCGTCATTACCAAATAACGCGACCACGCCAAAATCGCCAATCGACAGCACACAGGCAAACGCCAGCGCCTGTGCCAGCGGGCGTTTTAGCGCGCGTAATTCGACGACGCGCAGGCGCTGAAAACCCTGCATTCCCAGCGACTGGCACAGCATGCTGTAGCGGGAAGTGAGGTCACGCATCGGGTTTTCCAGCACTTTCAGCGCATAAGGAATGGCCATCAGCGCGTTAGTGAAAATCACGATACCATCGGCGGAAGCGGGCAGGCCAATGCTGTTATTGAGTAGCAGAAAGAAGCCAGTCGCCAGCACGATCCCCGGCATCGCGAGGATCAACATACCGCTGATTTCCAACGCTTGCCCGGCCATGGTTTGCTGACGAGCGCGTAATTCCCGGCTGCTCCACAACAACATCATGGTCAGTACGACACACAAAACCCCCGCGCCCAATGCGATGCGCAGTGACGTCCACACCGCTTGCCACAACACTGGCTCTGCCAGCACTTTCACCAGGCTCAGATTAAGGCCATCAATAATCACCGCCAGCAGCGGCGGCAGCAGTAATAACAAGGCCAGCACAATCAGCGTGATATCCGCCACCCGGCTCCATCGCCGATCTTCCGGGTTACGCCAGCCTGTAATGTGATGGCTGCCCACGGCGATCGCTTTGCTCATGCGCTGGCTCAGCAGCACCAGACCGAGACAGCAGATCATCTGCATCAGCGCCAGCATTGCCGCGCGGGCGGGATCAAAATCGAAGCTGAGCGCCTGGTAGATAGCCAGTTCAATGGTGGTGGCCTGCGGCCCGCCGCCCAGCGACAGCACGGTGGCGAAACTGGCGAAGCAGAGCATAAAAATCAGCGCGGCAACTGGTGGGATCTGGCGGCGTAACCACGGCCATTCGACAAAGCGGAAAAACGCCCAGCTGCGCATACCGAGTTGCGCGGCCAGTTGCCGTTGCTCGCCGGGGATCTGCTCCAGCGTTTGCAACAGCAGGCGCGAGGCCATCGGCAAATTAAAAAAGACATGCGCCAGCAGAATACCCTGCAAACCATACGGCGAGAACGTCCACTCCAGACCCAGCGCGTGCCAGAGCGTTGCCAGCCAGCCCTGGCGGCCATACACGCTGAGAATGCCGAACACGGCGACCAACACCGGCAGGATCAAGGTCATGGCGCACAGGCGCAGTAATGCGAGACGGCCTGGGAAACGCCGCCGATAAAGCGCGCGGGCAAGAAAAATCGCCGGTACGACCGAGAGCAGTGCCGAAAGAAACGCCTGCCAGAAGGAGAAACGCACCACATGCCACAGGTAGCGGTCTTGTAAAAAATCAGCCAGCCCGCTAACGGGGGCGTTTTGCCACAGCGCAAGAAACGCTGCCAGCGCCACCGCCACCATCAGTGTGGCGGCGGTGAGGCCGGGCAGCAGCCAGCCAGCAATCAATGGCTGACGGCGCGTTGCCATGCATTGATCCATGTTGCGCGCTGGTTCGCGACTTCCTGCGAAGAGTATTCCAGCGAGGGTTGCGGTTTCACCAGTTGGTCAAAGCCCGCGGGCAGCGTCACATTGGTGACCGGATACATCCAGTTACCGCTCGGGATGGTGTTCTGGAAAGCGGGCGACACCATAAATTTCAGGAATTTTTCCGCCAGTTCCGGCTGTTTGCTGGCTGCGGTACGGGCGGCAACTTCGACCTGCAAATAGTGACCTTCGCTGAAATTCGCTGCCGCGTAGTTATCTTTTTTCTCTTCAATGAGGTGATAAGCCGGAGACGTGGTGTAGCTCAGCACCAGGTCGCTTTCGCCTTTCAGGAACAGGCCATATGCTTCGCTCCAGCCTTTAGTGACGGTGACCGTTTTAGCTGCCAGCTTCTGCCAGGCTTGTGGCGCGTTGTCGCCATAGACTTTCTGCATCCACAGCAGCAGGCCGAGGCCCGGTGTGCTGGTGCGCGGATCTTCGTAGATAACGCGCCATTTCTGATCGCTTTCCACCAGTTCCTTCAGGCTTTTCGGCGGGTTTTTCAGCTTGTTTTTATCATAGACAAACGCGAACCAGCCGTAATCGAAAGGCACAAAGGTGTCGTTCTTCCAGCCCCCAGGTACGTTAACCGCGTCGGTAGCAACGCCGCTTTTGGCGAACAGTTTGGTTTGTGTCGCAGCTTCCAGCAGGTTGTTATCCAGCCCCAGCACCACGTCGGCTTTGCTGTTTTTCCCTTCCATACGCAGGCGGTTAAGCAGCGAAACGCCATCTTCCAGCGCCACGAATTTCAGCTCGCAGTTGCAGTCGCGTTCAAAGGCTTTTTTTACCGCAGGCCCAGGCCCCCAGTCGGCAGAAAAAGAGTCGTAGGTGTAAACGGTCAGTACGGGTTTTGCAAAAACAGGCGCTGCGATCAGCAGCAGGAACGGCAGTGATTTTTTTAACACTTTGCACCTCAAAATGGGTGGCAAAGGATTTTGAGAGGTAGCCTCAAATCCCTTCGCCGGCGTTATCCGGATCAGGTTCGACGGGTATTTTCTCAGCACACGCGCATGGCGCAGCACCCCGTTGAGAACGCCGCTATTGTAATGATTTGGTAAAAAATGCGAAAGCCTTATGGATCCGGTGGCGCAAACCAGGCGGATTTAAAGTCGAACCAGCCCAGCGTGTTCATACGCAGTCCACGCATGGTGCGCTGTCCCTGAATCCTCAGCCAGTGGTGGATCAGCGGTACGATGGCTTTGCTGGCGAGCAATTGTTGCGACCAGACGGCAAGATTCATCTCCCCGTTGCGCCATTTTGCTGCATCCGCCTGCCAGTCAATCGGAATGCAGTGCTGTAGCAGCGGTACTTCGTAGAGGTTCGCGAACACCGAGAAATCCAGCGGTAGTGTGAAATTAGCGCTGTTGAGCCAGATATCGCTTTCGGCGTCGCCCCGGTGCCATTCGTCGTAATCCACTTCCTGCACGATGAGCTTCACGCCGTGTTCAGCGAGCAGCGTGCTCATGGTGCGTGAAAGCGCCTCGTGTTCATTGTGTTCGCGATAGAACGTAATTGTCAGCGTTTCCAGACCCGCCGGTTTTTCGCCTCCTCCGGGGCGCGCGTGGTGCCAGCGCGGCAGCAGACCATAAGCCGGGAACCAGTAGCGCTGATACTGCTCATTGGCGTGCCACAACAAATTGGTAGGGGAGAGCACATGGCTGACCCACTCTCTGACCGCCGGGTTCGCGCCACGGCTGGATCGTGCATCAAACAGCAGGTAATAACAGCCTTCTTCAAGGCGGCTTTCCACCGCTTTTTCGCCGTCGGTTGGCCCTTCAAGCGTCAGGCCATTGGTCGGCTCGTCGTTGAGATCGGGCAGCACCCAAACGTTAACTTCATCGATTAAGGCGCGAAACCCGAAGTAGTCATCAAAGGCGTGGATTTTCAACTGGTTGCTCGTATTGCGTGTTACGGCATAAGGGCCGGTGCCAATCGGCTGGCTGGCAAAGTTGCTCATCGAGTTCCACTCGCGCGGCAAAATCATGGAGGGAACATGACCCATTAACCACGGTAACCAGTTATCCGGCTGGCTGAGGTGAATATCCAGCGTCCACGGCGTTGGCGAAAGCACTTCGCGGATATGCGAGTAGAGCGGCAAGGCGTTCGCGCGCTCGAGGGAGGCAATCACATCGCTCATTTCCAGCTCGCGGCCGTGATGAAAGTGGATGCCGGGGCGCAAATAAAAACGCCAGTGCAAAGGGGAAATGAGCTTCCAGTGGTGAGCGATATCCGCTTCCAGTTCCCCGTTTTCCTCATTTATGCGCGTCAGCGCACTGAAGATTTGCCGCGCCATATGGGTTTCGGAACGGCGCAATGCGCTACCTGGTAGCAGGTTGCGCAGCGGACGGTAGTAAAGCACTCGCAGGATATGCCGCCCCTGGCGAAAGCTCCGGCCGAGATGCGAAACCAGCATCTGGCGCACGGCTGTTTTATCCCCGACCAGTTGCACCAGTTGATCAATGCGATCTTGTTCTAGCAGGTCTTCGGCGCGCTGTTGCTGGAGTGCCAGGCCGGTATAAAGGAAGGTGAGGCGTGAACGTTTGCCGCGGCCCGCTTCCGCATCCCACGTCAGCCAGCCACGCTGCTGCATGGTGTTAAGCAAGGTGCGCATATGGCGGCGCGAACAGCTAAGCAGCTCCGCCAGCTCGTTGAGCGTGGTTTCTTGTGACTTCCCATCGCAGCATTGCCACAGACGGATGAACTGTTGTTGCAGGCGGCCAGATGACATAAAAGAGGAACTCCTGACAAAAACTCAGCAATTTATTTATCCCTATATTAAGCCAATACTTCTCTGCGATGAAAGCGAGGAGGTCATATGCAGAGATCATCCATACGACGGTTTTATCTGGACTATTTTCGCGCCACGCAGGATGCGTGCTGGCTCGCCCGCCTGAGCGTACGGCAGCGCCTGAAAATGCTGGAAGAACTGATGCAGTGGGAAGTGACAACGCCGGTCTCGAAAGACTGAATCGCTGAAATCATGTGTGACTGAGTGTTAAGTGCGAATGCACCCGCCAGCAAAACGTTTTTTGCTGGCTTTTTTCGTTTATGCTGGCAGCCGCATTTTTCGCTTTCACTTTTTCCCGCTTTAACAAGGAAATGCTCATGCTCGGATTAATGACGATGGGACGCCGGCTTAATGGTGTTTACATCGCTTTTATGATCGTCGCCTTTATGATGGGAGTGGCCGGAGCGCTACAGGCGCCGACGCTCAGCCTTTTTCTGAGCCGGGAAGTGGGCGCCGAGCCGTTCTGGGTTGGGCTGTTTTATACCGTCAACGCGATTGCCGGGATCGTTGTCAGCCTTGGGCTGGCAAAGCGATCCGACAGCCAGGGCGACAGGCGCAAGTTGATCCTCTTTTGTTGTCTGATGGCAGTGGGCAATGCGCTGTTATTCGCCTTTAACCGCCACTACCTGACGCTTATCACCTGCGGTGTGCTGCTGGCGTCGCTGGCGAATACCGCCATGCCGCAGCTTTTTGCGCTGGCGCGCGAGTATGCGGACAGTTCCGCACGCGAAGTGGTGATGTTCAGTTCTATCATGCGTGCGCAGCTCTCACTGGCGTGGGTGATTGGTCCACCATTGGCCTTTATGCTGGCGCTTAATTACGGCTTTACGGCAATGTTTTCCATAGCTGCCGGGATTTTCGTTATCAGCCTGGCGCTGGTGGCGTTCTGGTTACCTTCGGTGGCGCGCGTTGAGCAACCCGCCGATGTTGTGGTGACGCAGGTGAGCGGCTGGAGCAATAAAAATGTGCGCATGCTGTTTATTGCCTCTACGCTGATGTGGACCTGCAACACCATGTACATCATTGATATGCCTTTGTGGATTAGCCTTGAACTGGGACTGCCGGACAAACTGGCCGGGATTTTAATGGGCACGGCGGCGGGGCTGGAGATCCCGGCGATGATCCTGGCCGGGTATTTTGTCAAACGCATTGGCAAACGGCGCATGATGGTCACCGCTGTCGCAGCGGGCGTGCTGTTCTACCTTGGCCTGAACTTTTTCCATAGCCAGGTGGCGTTACTGTTCCTGCAACTGTTTAATGCGGTGTTTATCGGCATTATTGCCGGGATTGGCATGCTGTGGTTTCAGGATTTAATGCCGGGGCGGGCAGGTTCGGCGACAACGCTGTTTACTAACAGTATTTCGACTGGCGTGATCCTGGCTGGGGTGATTCAGGGGGCGCTGGCGCAAAGCTATGGCCACAGCTCGGTTTATATCGGCATTGCGATGATTTCTGTGGTGACGCTGTGGCTGACCAGCCGCGTCAAAGACGTTTAAGCGTAAAATGCAACCTGCACAGCAAGCGGGGTTGATTTCGCCCTAAGGCATGCTGAAAAGCTTAAAAGAAGACCTCCAGAGACAGTCAGTCCCCGCCCAAATCCGCTAATAATGCTATCTACAGAATTAGTGATGAGTGAGCAATAAAAAGGCCCGGAAACCGGGCCTTGAGTGTGTTAGTTCATAAAGGCGGGCTGTTTGTTTTCGTAAGCGGCGATGGCATCGTCGTGCTGTAACGTCAGTCCGATGCTGTCCAGACCGTTCAGCATGCAGTGGCGGCGGAAAGCGTCAATCGAGAAGCGGTAAGACTTGCCGCCCGCTTTCACCTCTTGTGCTTCCAGATCCACCTCAAAGGTAATGCCCGGATTGCTCTGCACCAGCGCAAAGAGTTCATCCACCTCTTTATCGCTCAACGTTACCGGCAGCAGCTGGTTGTTAAAGCTGTTGCCGTAGAAGATGTCGGCGAAACTTGGTGCAATCACCACTTTGAAACCGTAATCGGTCAGCGCCCACGGCGCGTGTTCACGCGAAGAACCGCAGCCAAAGTTTTCCCGCGCCAGTAAAATCGACGCGCCTTTGTATTGCGGGAAGTTCAGTACGAACTCCGGGTTCGGCTGCTGGCCCTGGTCATCCAGAAAACGCCAGTCGTTAAACAGGTGCGCACCAAAACCGGTGCGCGTAACCTTCTGCAAAAACTGCTTCGGGATAATGGCGTCGGTATCAACGTTTGCAGCATCCAGCGGAACGACCAGGCCGGTATGTTGGGTAAATTTCTCTGCCATGGTGTTCTCCTTACAAGCTGCGAATATCAGTGAAATGACCGGTTACGGCAGCAGCAGCAGCCATCGCCGGGCTGACCAGATGCGTGCGTCCACCGCGACCCTGGCGGCCTTCAAAGTTACGGTTACTGGTCGATGCGCAGCGTTCGCCCGGATTCAGGCGATCGTTATTCATGGCCAGGCACATGGAGCAACCCGGCAAGCGCCATTCAAAACCGGCTTCAATAAAGATCTTGTCCAGACCTTCGGCTTCGGCCTGTGCTTTCACGGGGCCGGAACCAGGCACTACCAGCGCCTGCACACCCGGTGCGACTTTGCGCCCTTTGGCGATTTCCGCCGCTGCGCGCAAATCTTCGATGCGCGAGTTAGTGCAGGAGCCGATAAAGACTTTATCAATAGCCACTTCAGTCAGCGGCACACCGGCTTTCAGCCCCATATAGGCCAGCGCTTTTTCCGCAGAGGCCCGCTCAACCGGATCGGCGAACGAGGCTGGATCGGGAATAATGTCGGTCACTGAAATGACCTGGCCTGGGTTGGTGCCCCAGGTCACCTGCGGGGCGATCTCTTCTGCCTGCAGGGTTACGACGGTGTCGAAAACCGCGCCTTCATCAGTGTGCAGGGTTTTCCACCAGGCGACCGCATCATCAAAGTCTTTGCCCTTCGGCGCGTGCAAACGGCCCTGCACATAGTTAAACGTGGTTTCATCCGGGGCCACCAGACCGGCTTTTGCGCCCATCTCAATCGCCATATTGCACAGCGTCATCCGGCCTTCCATGCTCAGCGCACGAATGGCGTCACCGCAAAACTCAACGACGTGCCCGGTTCCGCCAGCGCTGCCGGTTTTACCAATGATCGCCAGCACGATATCTTTTGCGGTGATCCCAGGTGCTGCCGTGCCTTTGACTTCAATCTTCATGGTTTTGGCGCGACCCTGTTTCAGGGTTTGCGTCGCCAGAACGTGTTCCACTTCCGATGTCCCGATACCGAAAGCCAGCGCGCCAAATGCGCCGTGAGTTGCGGTGTGGGAATCGCCACAAACGATGGTCATGCCCGGCAGGGTGATGCCCTGTTCTGGCCCCATCACGTGGACGATGCCCTGATACGGGTGGTTCAGGTCATACAGTTCAACGCCGAATTCGTTGCAGTTTTTGATCAACTCCTGCATCTGAATACGCGCCATCTCGCCGGAAGCATTGATATCTTTGGTTTGCGTCGAGACGTTGTGATCCATTGTTGCGAACGTTTTACCCGGCTGGCGCACCGGGCGATGGTGCGCGCGCAACCCGTCGAACGCCTGCGGTGATGTCACTTCGTGCACCAGGTGGCGGTCGATATACAACAGCGGGGTTTCGTTCGGCGCTTCATAGACCACATGGGCGTCAAACAACTTTTCGTACAAGCTCTTAGCCATGATTACACCCCTTCGGCGACATAACGAGCGATGATGTCGCCCATCTCATCGGTACTGACAGCGGCTGCGCCACGGGACAAGTCGCCGGTGCGCACGCCTTCTTCTAATGCACGATTGATAGCGCCTTCGATGGCGTCAGCCGCGTCGCCTGCATTCAGGCTGTAGCGCAGCAACAGCGCCAGTGACAGGATCTGCGCAATCGGGTTGGCAATATTTTTCCCGGCGATATCCGGCGCGGAGCCGCCTGCCGGTTCATACAGACCAAAACCTTGTTCGTTCAGGCTGGCAGAAGGCAACATGCCCATCGAACCGGTGATCATGGCGCACTCATCGGAAAGAATGTCGCCGAACAGGTTGGAGCACAGCAGCACGTCAAACTGGGATGGATCTTTAATCAGCTGCATGGTGGCGTTGTCGATATACATGTGCGTCAGCTCAACGTCCGGGTATTCCCCGGCGATTTCGTTGACGATCTCGCGCCACAACAGCGAGGTTTGCAGCACGTTGGCTTTATCAATCGAGTGCACTTTTTTGCGGCGTTTACGCGCTGATTCAAACGCGATACGTGCAATACGCTCGATTTCAAAACGGTGATAGATTTCGGTATCAAATGCCTTTTCATGCTGGCCGCTGCCTTCGCGGCCTTTTGGTTGACCGAAGTAGATGCCGCCGGTCAGTTCACGCACGCACAGAATGTCGAAGCCGTTGGCGGCGATGTCTTCGCGCAGCGGACAGAATGCTTCCAGCCCCTGATACAGTTTTGCCGGGCGCAAATTGCTGAACAGTTTGAAGTGTTTACGCAGCGGCAGCAGTGCGCCGCGCTCCGGCTGTTGCGCCGGGGGCAGATTTTCCCATTTCGGGCCGCCGACGGAGCCGAACAGAATTGCGTCGGCTTGTTCGCAGCCTTCAACCGTGGCCTGCGGCAGTGGGTTGCCGTGACGATCGATGGCGATGCCGCCAACATCATAATGGCTGGTGGAAATACGCATACCAAAACGGTTACGCACGGCTTCCAGGACTTTCAGGGCTTGTGCCATCACTTCCGGGCCAATACCGTCACCCGGCAGCACAGCAATATGGTAATTCTTCGACATCACACGGTTTCCTTGTTGTTCTCTTTGTTCTGAGCCTGGCGTTGCAACTCTTTTTCAACTTCGGCGGCGCGCCAGATGTTGTTCAGCACATGCACCATGGCTTTGGCGGAGGATTCCACAATATCGGTCGCCAGACCGACGCCGTGGAAGCGGCGACCGTTGTAGTTCGCGACGATATCAACCTGACCCAGAGCATCTTTGCCCTGGCCTTTGGCGCTCAAATCATATTTCACCAGTTCGATGTCATAGGCCGTCACGCGGTTAATGGCCTGGTAGACCGCATCGATCGGGCCGTTGCCGTTGGCGGCTTCGGCTTTGATCTCGTCGCCACACGCCAGCTTCACGGACGCGGTGGCGATATCGTTGGAACCGGACTGCACGCTGAAGTAATCCAGGCGGAAATGTTCTGGCTCTTCCTGCTGTTTATTGATGAATGCCAGCGCTTCCAAATCGTAATCAAAGACCTGGCCTTTTTTATCCGCCAGCTTCAGGAATGCGTCATACAGGTTATCCAGGTTGTAGTCGGCTTCTTGGTAGCCCATCTCTTCCATGCGGTGTTTCACTGCCGCGCGGCCGGAACGGGATGTCAGGTTCAACTGAACCTGGTTCAGACCGATGGATTCCGGGGTCATGATTTCGTAGTTTTCGCGGTTTTTCAGCACGCCATCCTGGTGAATACCAGACGAGTGGGCGAATGCGCCGGTGCCAACAATCGCTTTGTTCGCCGGAATCGGCATATTGCAAATCTGACTGACGGTCTGGCTGGTGCGCCAGATTTCATGGTGATTGATTTGGGTGTGCACGTTCATGATGTCTTTGCGCACTTTAATTGCCATGATCACCTCTTCCAGCGAGCAGTTACCGGCGCGTTCGCCGATACCGTTCATTGCGCCTTCTACCTGGCGCGCGCCGGCATGCACTGCGGCGATGGCGTTGCCCACGGCTAAGCCTAAGTCGTCATGGGTGTGAACAGAGATAATGGCTTTATCGATATTCGGTACGCGTTCGTACAGCCCGGAGATGATATTGGCGAACTCGAACGGCATGGTGTAGCCGACGGTGTCCGGGATATTGATGGTTTTCGCACCGGCGTTGATGGCGGCTTCAACGACGCGCGCCAGATCGTCAATCGGGGTGCGGCCTGCATCCTCACACGAAAATTCTACGTCGTCGGTATAGTTGCGAGCGCGCTTAACCATGTAAATGGCACGTTCAATCACTTCATCCAGCGTGCTGCGCAGCTTAGTGGCGATATGCATTGGCGAAGTGGCGATGAACGTGTGGATACGGAACGCTTCGGCAACTTTTAACGACTCTGCTGCAACATCAATATCTTTTTCGACGCAGCGGGCGAGGGCGCAAACGCGGCTGTTCTTCACCTGGCGCGCAATGGTTTGTACGGATTCAAAATCGCCCGGGGACGAGACCGGAAAACCCACTTCCATCACATCGACGCCCATACGCTCCAGCGCGAGGGCGATTTGCAGCTTCTCTTTCACGCTCAGGCTCGCCTGTAACGCCTGTTCACCATCACGTAATGTGGTATCGAAAATAACGACTTGCTGGCTCATGGTTTAGGTCCTTTTTCTCTTAGGTCGCCTCGCTACGAGCATAAAAAAACCCGCGCCAAGGCGCGGGTTCTTAGTCTTAACTGGAAGGACGATTCAACTCAGAATGTCGCCCACCGGTCTACCGCGCACGAGAGATGCGTTTAGTAGTAGTAGACCAGCGAAACCGACGTTGCGAATCATGAATCATGCTCCAGGTGAATGCGATATGCTTTTAGTGGTACTGGATACGTCAGTTAATGTCAACCCCTCGTCTGAAAAGCGTGGCTGGAGAGCGCCGATTATTTTGTTGCGCTTTAGTTAATAATTCTGTCTGCGTGACGGAAATGCGTTTTTCATGCTTACAAGTGGCCGTTTGTATCGGGCGCAATGCATTATTTAAAGTCTTCCACAAACGCGAAGCGAATTCTCGATTGATATGTTCAGAAAAAAAGAGGTAGAGATATATTTTTATTGAGATTACAGAATGTTTGCCAACGTAAAAATATATGAAGAGAACCACTCATTTAAGGTGAAATATAAAATTTTCATTCGCCACGAAAATAAAACAGGAGCTTTATATATTCCTAATTTGTCACACCACACTTCTAATAATGCTATATGCGTGATAAATCATCTTCCTGAATATTATTATTACGCAGGTCGAGGGAGCTCATGATGACGACGGATTGCAAAATGCCTGGGGAAGACGTTTATAATCAGCACGTTAATGAAGAGGGGAAACCGCAGTTACGTTCTGTCGATCTCAATTTACTGACTGTTTTTGATGCAGTTATGCAGGAGCAAAATATCACCCGCGCGGCACATGCTCTGGGAATGTCGCAACCCGCAGTAAGTAATGCTGTGGCGCGGCTTAAGGTCATGTTTAATGACGAACTTTTTGTTCGCTATGGTCGTGGAATCCAACCAACTGCACGTTCGTATCAACTCTTTGGCTCTATCCGCCAGGCGCTGCAACTGGTGCAAAATGAACTGCCCGGTTCCGGGTTCGATCCGCTGAGTAGTGAACGCATATTTAATCTTTGTGTTTGTAGCCCACTGGATAATCTTTTAACGTCAGCGATTTACAACAGCGTGGAGAAAATCGCCCCCGGTATTAATTTGGTGTTTAAATCCGATCTTAATCACAGTACCGAGCATCAGCTGCGTTATCAGGAAATTGAGTTTGTGATTGGCTACGAAGAGTTTCGCCGACCGGAATTTTCGTGTATCTCGCTATTTAATGATGAAATGGTGTTGGTCGCCAGCCACCGGCACCCCCGCCTCAATACGCTTACCACAGAAAACGCCGTCTTCAGAGAACAGCATGCGGTGGTTTCGCTGGACAGGTATGCCTCATTTAGCCAGCCATGGTATGACAGCGTAGATAAACGCAGTTGCATTGCTTACCAGGGGATGGCGCTAACCAGCGTATTAAGCGTGGTTTCACAAACACATCTGGTGGCGATTGCTCCGCGCTGGTTAGTGAAGACATTTGCTGAAGGGCTGGATTTAGAGATGCTGCCGCTACCGTTAGATCTCAAGAACCGCACATGTTATCTCTCTTGGCACGAAGCCGCGGGCAGAGATAAGGGCCATCAATGGATGGAAGAACTTCTGGTGTCGGTGTGTAGCCATTAACCATTGAGCAGAATCATCCAGCGGTAAAAATGCTTGGTTATTCTGCTCTGTTTTTTTCTGGCAGTATTTTGTCCTGATTTAAGTCTGTCGCAATGACAGACGATGTTGCAAAAATGGATCAATTACTGGACAACTTCGTATTCGGATGATGAATGGTCATCGTCTTTGCTTATCACAGATGTTTCCACCAATTCTGAGTTTTTGACCTCGTTTTTTCACTTTTGCACAGGGTTCGCCGCAAGAGCTTGCTAATTGCCTGCCAGATTTTGAGCGGTTATGGTAACTGCCATTCATAATCAGAGTGCAGGGATTTCCTGTTCTGAACAGAGAGCGACCGCGCGGAAATGATTTTCGCCGTCAGTCGACAAACGTAAGCCTGGAGGCAAAGCATGGAGATGTTGTCTGGAGCCGAGATGGTCGTCCGATCGCTTATCGATCAAGGCGTAAAGAAAGTATTCGGCTATCCCGGAGGCGCGGTTCTTGATATCTACGATGCCCTGCATACGGTCGGCGGTATTGAACACGTGCTGGTTCGCCATGAGCAGGCGGCAGTACATATGGCCGATGGGCTGGCACGTGCGACGGGCGAAGTGGGCGTAGTGCTGGTCACTTCCGGCCCCGGTGCGACCAACGCCATCACCGGCATCGCCACGGCCTATATGGATTCTATTCCGCTGGTGGTGCTCTCCGGTCAGGTTGCAACGTCGCTGATTGGTTATGATGCCTTCCAGGAGTGCGACATGGTGGGCATCTCCCGCCCGGTGGTTAAGCACAGTTTTTTAGTCAAGCAAACGGAAGATATCCCCGGTGTATTAAAGAAAGCTTTCTGGCTTGCCGCCAGCGGTCGTCCTGGACCGGTAGTGGTCGATTTGCCGAAAGACCTTATGAACCCGGCCAATAAGCTGCCTTACGTCTGGCCGGAATCTGTCAGTATGCGTTCCTATAACCCGACAACTCAGGGACATAAAGGGCAGATTAAGCGCGCATTACAAACGCTGGCGGCGGCGAAAAAGCCAGTGGTCTATGTTGGTGGTGGCGCAATCAACTCAGCCAGTGAAGCGCCATTACGACAGCTTGCTGAAAAATTGAATTTGCCGGTGGTTTCTTCATTAATGGGGCTGGGAGCATTTCCTGCTTCCCACCGCCAGGCGCTCGGCATGCTGGGTATGCACGGTACTTACGAAGCCAATATGACGATGCACCATTCGGACGTAATCTTTGCCGTTGGCGTGCGTTTTGACGATCGCACCACCAACAATCTGGCGAAGTATTGCCCGGATGCGACGGTGCTGCATATCGATATCGATCCCACATCCATTTCCAAAACCGTGCAGGCAGATATCCCGATTGTTGGCGATGCGCGACTGGTGCTGGAACAGATGCTGGATTTGCTGGAGCAAGAAGAGTATCCGCAGCCGTTAGATGAGATTCGCGACTGGTGGCTGCGCATCGATCAATGGCGCGCCCGCCAGTGTCTGAAATACGATACGCAAAGTGAGAGCATTAAACCGCAGGCGGTGATTGAAGCGGCCTGGCGTCTGACAAAGGGCGAGGCTTACGTGACATCGGATGTTGGTCAGCATCAAATGTTCGCCGCGCTTTATTACCGCTTTGATAAGCCGCGTCGCTGGATTAACTCCGGCGGGTTGGGCACGATGGGGTTTGGCCTACCTGCGGCGCTCGGTGTGAAGATGGCGTTGCCGGATGAGACGGTAATTTGCGTAACCGGCGACGGCAGTATTCAGATGAACATTCAGGAGCTTTCTACTGCATTACAGTATGAATTGCCGGTGCTGGTGCTCAATCTGAACAACCGTTACCTGGGCATGGTGAAGCAGTGGCAGGACATGATTTACTCTGGTCGCCATTCGCAGTCGTATATGGAATCGCTGCCTGATTTCGCCCGTCTTGCGGAAGCTTATGGTCACGTTGGGATCCGCATTACGCGCCCGGATGAGCTGGAAGCGAAGCTGGCTGAAGCACTGGAGCAGGTGAAAAACAATCGGCTGGTGTTTGTTGACGTTACCGTTGACGGTAGTGAACACGTTTATCCGATGCAGATCCGCGGTGGCGGTATGGATGAGATGTGGTTAAGCAAAACGGAGAGAACCTGATTATGCGCCGGATATTGTCTGTGTTACTGGAAAATGAATCAGGCGCGTTATCGCGCGTGATTGGTCTGTTCTCTCAGCGTGGTTACAATATTGAAAGCCTGACGGTTGCGCCAACCGATGATCCTACATTATCAAGGATGACTATCCAGACCGTTGGCGATCAGAAAGTGCTTGAGCAGATCGAAAAGCAACTGCACAAACTGGTTGATGTGTTGCGCGTCAATGAATTGGGGCAAGGCGCGTATGTTGAACGCGAGATCATGCTGGTGAAGATCCAGGCCAGCGGCTACGGGCGTGAAGAGGTGAAACGCAACGCGGAAATTTTCCGTGGACAAATCATCGATGTCACCCCGTCTATTTATACGGTTCAGCTTGCCGGAACCAGCGACAAACTGGATGCGTTTCTGGCGACGATCCGCGATGTCGCGAAAATCGTCGAAGTCGCGCGGTCTGGCGTGGTGGGTTTGTCGCGCGGTGACAAAATCATGCGCTGATCGTGATCGTTCTCTCCATTTATCAGCCCGGCCTCTTACGCCGGGCTTTTTTTTGCGAAATCATACGGAGCCCGATACAAAAGCGGTTGCCGCAGTGAGTATTCTGCGCTTAGATGTTATGGAAATTAACCTATATCCCTAAAAAGGTTATGGAGTGCATTATTTTAAGGGGCAATTGTGAAACTGGATGAAATCGCCCGGCTAGCCGGCGTCTCACGAACCACGGCCAGCTACGTCATTAATGGTAAGGCGAAGCAGTATCGTGTCAGCGACAAAACCGTCGAGAAAGTCATGGCGGTTGTTCGTGAGCATAACTACCACCCGAACGCGGTGGCGGCTGGGCTGCGAGCAGGACGAACTCGCTCGATTGGGTTGGTTATCCCCGATCTTGAAAACACGAGCTACACGCGCATTGCCAACTATCTGGAGCGCCAGGCGCGTCAGCGCGGCTATCAGCTTCTGATTGCCTGCTCTGAAGATCAGCCTGACAACGAAATGCGTTGTATTGAACATTTACTTCAACGGCAGGTGGACGCGATTATCGTGTCCACTTCGCTTCCGCCGGAGCACCCGTTCTATCAGCGTTGGGCTAATGACTCATTTCCGATTGTCGCACTGGATCGCGCACTGGATCGCGAACACTTCACCAGTGTTGTCGGTGCCGATCAGGACGACTCGGAAATGTTGGCGGAGGAGTTGCGTAAATTCCCGGCGGATCGCGTGCTTTATCTTGGCGCTTTACCCGAACTGTCGGTGAGTTTTTTGCGTGAGCAGGGCTTTCGTACTGCGTGGAAAGACGATCCGCGCGAGGTTCAGTATCTCTACGCCAACAGTTATGAGCGGGAAGCTGCTGCACAGCTGTTTGAAAAATGGCTGGAAACCAATCCGATGCCGCAAGCGATGTTTATCACCTCGTTTGCCTTATTGCAGGGTGTCCTGGATGTGACGCTGCGTCGCGACGGCAAGCTGCCTTCTGATTTGGCAATTGCCACGTTCGGCGATCATGAATTGCTGGATTTCTTGCAATGCCCGGTGCTCGCAGTGGCGCAGCGCCATCGCGATGTGGCCGAACGTGTGTTGGAAATCGTGCTGGCAAGCCTTGATGAGCCACGTAAACCGAAAGCCGGGCTTAGCCGTATCCGCCGTAATCTCTACCGTCGCGGCATTCTTAGTCGAGTATAGTTTCGGATGAAAGGCAGCGAGAGCTGCCTTTTAAGTATTTACACTTTACCTTTAATCAAATTATTGTTGAGACTCTCCTAAGATAAATCCTTAATTTCCCAATGGCTGCTGTTAATTTATTTTGCCCATTCTTAAAAAACATTTTTAAAGGGTTATTGAGAAGTAACTTATCCCGATTTTTGTATTGAATTGTTACATCTAAAAAATGCCACGTGCATTGAATTAACGTTCATTTATCGCGTAGGGATTTTATCCCTGCTGAAATGCCGCCGAGCTATGGGCACGTTGATGTAACTGGTGCTGTTAACTCTCTTCAATATGTCTTAAAATGCCGCCCGCGTCGCAAACTGACACTTTATATTTCGCGCGCAGAAATTGAATGGTTTTAAACGCGCGTGCGCATATTCTGTTTTTTTTCTTGCAAATATTCATGACGTTAATTTGCCTCGTAAGCTGAGCACTATTTCACCGACGCAGATATTCACTGCAAATAAGGGATCTTTTGTTCTGGTTAGCCATTGCGCTAGCTTGACAAGCTTTTCCTCCGCTCCGTAAACTCCCTCAGTGGGGATTTGTGGGATAAAGTGGTGTAAAAGGGTCACTGGGGGTGAATCGGATATGTTCCGTGGCGCGACGTTAGTCAATCTCGACAGCAAAGGGCGGTTATCCGTTCCCACCCGATATCGGGATTTGCTGCAGGAGAATGCCTCCGGTCAAATGGTTTGTACCATTGACATCCGTCACTCATGCCTGCTGCTTTACCCTTTGCCCGAATGGGAAATTATCGAGCAAAAACTGTCGCGTCTGTCGAGCATGAATCCGCTCGAACGGCGCGTGCAACGTTTATTGCTGGGGCATGCCAGCGAGTGCCAGATGGATAGCGCCGGGCGTATTTTGATTGCGCCTGTTTTACGGCAACACGCCGGGTTAACGAAAGAAGTGATGCTGGTCGGGCAGTTCAATAAATTTGAGCTGTGGGATGAAACGACCTGGTATCAACAGGTCAAGGAAGATATCGACGCTGAGCAATCAGGTTCCGAAGCGCTTTCGGACCGGTTGCAGGATTTGTCTCTGTAATGATGATGGAAAATTTTAAACACACGACGGTGCTGCTGGATGAGGCCGTTAACGGCCTGAACATTCGTCCGGATGGCATTTACATCGATGGCACTTTCGGTCGCGGTGGCCACTCGCGCTTGATCCTCTCCCAATTGGGAGCGGAAGGGCGTTTGCTGGCGATCGATCGCGATCCGCAGGCGATTGCTGTTGCACAAACCATTGATGATCCCCGCTTCTCCATCATTCATGGTCCCTTTTCCGCGCTTGCTGATTACGTCAGCGAGCGTGACCTTGTTGGCAAGATCGACGGCATTCTCCTCGATCTTGGCGTCTCTTCACCACAGCTTGACGATGCGGAACGCGGCTTCTCCTTTATGCGCGATGGTCCGTTAGATATGCGTATGGATCCCACTCGCGGTCAGTCTGCCGCTGAATGGTTGCAAACCGCTGAGGAAGCCGATATCGCCTGGGTTTTGAAAACCTTTGGCGAGGAGCGCTTTGCCAAACGTATTGCCCGCGCCATTGTTGAGCGTAACCGCCTCGATCCCATCACCCGCACCAAAGAATTGGCGGAAGTTGTGGCGGCGGCGACACCGGTGAAGGACAAATTCAAACATCCCGCGACCCGTACCTTCCAGGCGGTGCGCATTTGGGTAAACAGTGAACTGGAGGAGATAGAGCTGGCGCTAAAAAACTCGCTAGGCGTACTTGCCCCGGGAGGGCGGCTTTCGATTATCAGCTTCCATTCACTGGAAGACCGCATTGTTAAACGCTTTATGCGTGAGCAAAGCCGTGGCCCGCAGGTTCCTGCTGGGCTGCCGATGACCGAAGAGCAACTCAGGAAACTGGGTGGTCGTCATCTGCGAGCCTTAGGAAAGTTGATGCCGGGTGAAGAAGAAGTGGCTGAAAACCCACGTGCCCGTAGTTCAGTTCTGCGCATTGCAGAGAGGACGAACGCATGATCGGCAGAGTGACAGAGACCCTGAGCAAAGTGAAGGGATCGTTAGGAAGCAACGAGCGCCATGCTTTGCCTGGCGTGATCGGCGACGATCTTTTGCGATTTGGGAAACTGCCACTCTGCTTGTTCATTTGCATCATCATGACGGCAGTGACGGTGGTCACTACCTCACATCACACGCGTTTATTAACCGCACAGCGTGAACAACTGGTTATTGAGCGCGACGCGCTGGATATCGAATGGCGCAACCTGATCCTTGAAGAGAACGCGCTCGGCGACCATAGCCGGGTTGAACGGATCGCCACAGAAAAGCTGCAAATGCAGCATGTCGATCCCTCACAGGAAAATATTGTGGTGCAGAAATAGAGATGAATAAGGAATCACGCAACGCATGAAAGCAGCGGCGAAAACGCTTAAACCGAAACGCCAGGAAGAACAGGCCAACTTTGTAAGTTGGCGTTTTGCGTTGCTTTGCGGTTGTATTCTGCTGGCGCTGACGTTCCTGCTCGGACGCGTTGCCTATCTGCAAGTTGTTAATCCGGACATGCTGGTGCGCGAAGGGGATATGCGTTCCCTGCGTGTACAGGAAGTTGCAACGTCGCGCGGGATGATAACCGACCGTTCTGGCCGCCCGCTGGCGGTGAGTGTGCCGGTGAAAGCCATCTGGGCGGACCCGAAAGAACTGCACGATGCGGGCGGCGTGACGCTGGATAATCGCTGGAAGGCGCTCTCTGATGCGCTGAATATGCCGCTCGACCAGCTTGCTTCACGCATCAATGCCAACCCGAAGATGCGCTTTATTTATCTTGCGCGTCAGGTCAACCCGGATCTCGGTGATTACATCAAAAAACTGAAGTTACCGGGTATTCATCTGCGCGAAGAGTCACGCCGTTACTATCCATCCGGGGAAGTGACTGCTCACCTCATCGGTTTTACCAACGTCGACAGCCAGGGCATTGAAGGCGTTGAGAAGAGCTTTGATAAATGGCTCACCGGTCAGCCTGGCGAACGCATTGTGCGTAAAGACCGCTATGGGCGCGTAATTGAAGACATTTCGTCTACCGATAGCCAGGCAGCGCACAATCTTGCCTTAAGCATTGATGAGCGTTTGCAGGCGCTGGTCTATCGCGAGCTGAATAATGCGGTGGCGTTTAACAAAGCAGAGTCGGGCAGCGCCGTGCTGGTGGATGTTAACACTGGCGAAGTGCTGGCAATGGCTAACAGCCCTTCCTACAACCCAAACAACTTCTCCGGCACGTCGAAAGACGCGATGCGTAACCGCGCCATTACCGACGTATTTGAACCGGGTTCCACCGTGAAACCGATGGTAGTAATGACCGCACTACAGCGCGGCGTGGTGACGCCGAATACGGTGCTGAATACAGTGCCTTATCGTATTAATGGTCACGAAATCAAAGACGTGGCGCGATACAGCGAATTAACCCTTACCGGGGTCTTACAGAAGTCGAGTAACGTCGGCGTTTCTAAGCTGGCGTTAGCGATGCCCTCCTCAGCGTTAGTCGATACTTACTCACGTTTTGGACTGGGAAAAACGACCAATTTGGGGATGGTCGGGGAACGCAGTGGCTTATTTCCTCAAAAACAACGGTGGTCTGACATAGAGAGGGCCACCTTCTCTTTCGGCTACGGGCTAATGGTAACGCCGTTACAGTTAGCGCGAGTCTACGCAACCATTGGCAGCTACGGTATCTACCGCCCGCTGTCGATTACCAAAGTTGATCCGCCCGTTCCGGGCGAGCGCATCTTCAACGAATCCATTGTCCGTACTGTGGTGCATATGATGGAGAGCGTGGCGTTGCCTGGCGGCGGCGGGGTCAAAGCTGCTATCAAGGGTTATCGCATCGCGATTAAAACCGGTACGGCGAAAAAAGTTGGCCCGGATGGCCGCTATATCAATAAATACATTGCATATACCGCTGGCGTCGCGCCTGCCAGCCGCCCGCGTTTTGCGCTGGTGGTGGTCATCAACGATCCGCAAGCGGGTAAATACTACGGTGGCGCCGTGTCCGCGCCGGTCTTTGGTGCCATCATGGGCGGCGTTCTGCGCACCATGAACATTGAGCCGGATGCGCTGACCACGGGCGAAAAAAGTGAATTTGTAATTAATCAAGGCGAGGGATCAGGTGGCAGATCGTAATTTGCGCGACCTTCTCGCTCCGTGGGTGCCAATGCTACCTGCGCGAGCGCTACGAGAGATGACACTCGACAGCCGTGTGGCTGCATCGGGCGATCTTTTTGTGGCAGTGGTCGGTCATCAGGCGGACGGGCGTCGATATATCCCGCAGGCGATTGCGCAAGGTGTTGCTGCCATTATTGCTGAAGCGAAAGATGAAGCAAATGACGGTGAAATTCGTGAAATGCACGGTGTTCCGGTCATTTACCTCAGCCAGTTGAATGAGCGCCTTTCCGCGCTGGCCGGCCGTTTTTACGGTGAGCCTTCCGAGCAATTGCGTCTTATCGGCGTAACCGGGACTAACGGTAAAACTACGACCACGCAGTTACTGGCGCAGTGGAGCCAGTTACTTGGCGAAACCAGCGCGGTGATGGGCACTGTGGGCAACGGTCTGTTGGATAACGTCGTGCCGACGGAAAATACCACCGGATCAGCTGTCGACGTTCAGCATGTCATTGCCGGGTTGGTGGCGCAAAAAGCCACGTTTGCCGCGATGGAAGTCTCTTCCCACGGTCTGGTTCAGCATCGCGTGGCGGCACTGAAATTCGCCGCCAGCGTGTTTACTAATTTAAGTCGCGATCACCTGGATTATCACGGTGATATGACGAACTACGAAGCCGCGAAATGGCTGCTGTTCTCTTCTCATCATTATGGTCAGGCGATCATTAATGCCGACGACGAAGTCGGCCGTCGCTGGCTGGCCAAATTACCGGACGCCGTTGCGGTATCGATGGAAGACAATATCAACCCGGACTGCCATGGACGCTGGCTAAAAACCGTAAGCGTTGATTATCACGATAGCGGCGCGACGATCCGCTTTGCCTCCTCCTGGGGGGAAGGCGAAATTGAAAGCCGCCTGATGGGCGCGTTTAACGTCAGCAACCTGTTGTTGGCGCTGGCGACGCTGCTCGCGCTGGGCTACCCGCTGAGTGAACTGCTGAAAACAGCATCCCGTCTACAACCGGTTTGCGGTCGTATGGAAGTGTTCAGTGCACCGGGTAAACCGACCGTAGTCGTGGATTACGCCCATACGCCGGATGCGCTGGAAAAAGCGCTACAGGCGGCGCGCCTGCACTGTACTGGCAAGCTGTGGTGCGTGTTTGGTTGCGGCGGCGATCGTGATAAAGGCAAACGTCCATTAATGGGTGCGATTGCTGAGCAATTCTCTGATGTCCCGGTCGTGACCGATGACAACCCGCGCACCGAAGAGCCGCGCGCCATTATTAACGACATCCTCGCGGGCATGCTGGATGCGGGCCAGGCGCGCGTGGTGGAAGGCCGCGCGGAAGCGGTGACCAATGCCATCATGCAAGCCAAAGAGAACGATGTCGTGCTGCTGGCCGGTAAAGGCCATGAAGATTATCAGATTGTTGGTACACGCCGTCTGGATTATTCCGACCGCGTAACGGCGGCACGTTTGCTGGGGGTAGTAGCATGATTAGTGTAATGCTGAGTCAACTCACCAGCACGTTACATGCGGAACTGCATGGTCAGGACGTTGTGATTGAAGCGGTAACCAGCGACACGCGTAAATTGACGCCGGGCTGCCTGTTTGTCGCATTGAAAGGGGAGCGTTTTGATGCTCACGACTTCGCGGATAAAGCGAAAGAGGGTGGCGCAGGCGCGCTGCTGGTGAGCCGCAAACTGGATATCGACCTGCCGCAGTTAGTGGTGAAAGATACCCGCCAGGCTTTTGGCGAGTTGGCTGCCTGGGTTCGTCAACAAGTGCCGACGCGCGTGGTGGCGCTGACGGGTTCTTCCGGCAAGACGTCAGTGAAAGAGATGACCGCCGCCATTCTCAGCGAATGCGGCAATACGCTCTACACCGCAGGCAACCTCAACAATGATATCGGCGTGCCAATGACCTTGTTGCGCCTGACCAAAGAACATCAGTTTGCGGTGATTGAACTGGGGGCGAACCACCAGGGCGAAATCGCCTGGACTGTTGGGCTGACGCGCCCGGAAGCTGCACTGGTCAATAACCTCGCGGCAGCGCATCTGGAAGGTTTTGGCTCGCTTGCCGGTGTGGCGAAAGCGAAAGGGGAAATCTACACCGGCCTGCCGGCTAACGGTATTGCCATTATGAATGCCGACAACAATGACTGGCTGAACTGGCAGAGCATTATTGGCGATCGCAAAGTCTGGCGCTTCTCACCCAACGCAACAAATAGCGATTTTACCGCGACGAACGTGCATGTGACGTCGCACGGCACCGAGTTCACGCTGCAAACCCCAACCGGTAACGTGGACGTCACTCTGCCTCTGCCGGGTCGCCACAATATCGCCAATTCGCTGGCAGCAACAGCGCTGGCGATGGCGGTTGGCGCAAGCCTGGAGGCGGTAAAACGCGGGCTGGCAAACCTGAAAGCGGTGCCAGGGCGCTTATTCCCGGTTCAGTTGGGTGAAAACCAACTGCTGCTGGATGACACCTATAACGCCAACGTCGGTTCTATGACCGCCGCTGCGCATGTGTTATCTGAAATGCCGGGTTATCGGGTGATGGTGGTTGGCGATATGGCTGAGCTGGGTGATGAGAGCGAAGCGTGTCACATCCAGGTGGGTGAAGCGGCGAAAGCCGTTGGCATCGATAAAGTTCTGAGCGTCGGCACGTTGAGCAAAGCGTTGAGCGCAGCCAGCGGCGTAGGCGAGCATTTTAACGATAAAGCGGCAGTGACAGCGCGCTTAAAAGCGCTTATCGCTGAGCAGAAAATTATTACTATTTTGGTGAAAGGTTCACGTAGCTCCGCCATGGAAGAGGTGGTACGCGAATTACAGGAGAACGGGACATGTTAGTGTGGCTGGCCGAACATTTGGTCAAATATTATTCCGGCTTTAACGTCTTTTCCTATTTGACGTTTCGCGCCATTGTCAGCCTGCTGACCGCGCTCTTCATCTCATTGTGGATGGGGCCGCGCATGATTGCCCGCTTGCAAAAACTCTCTTTTGGCCAGGTGGTGCGTACCGATGGCCCGGAATCGCACTTTAGTAAACGCGGCACGCCGACGATGGGCGGGATCATGATCCTGACCGCGATTGTGGTTTCTGTTGTGCTGTGGGCCTACCCATCCAACCCGTACGTCTGGTGCGTGCTGGTGGTGCTGGTGGGTTATGGTGCGATTGGCTTTGTCGATGATTACCGCAAAGTGGTGCGCAAAGACACTAAAGGGCTGATTGCACGCTGGAAGTATTTCTGGATGTCAGTCATCGCGCTGGGCGTAGCATTTGCGCTCTATCTGGCAGGTAAAGACACACCCGCGACAGAGTTGGTGGTGCCGTTCTTTAAAGATGTCATGCCACAACTGGGCATGTTTTACATTCTGCTGGCTTATTTCGTGATTGTTGGCACCGGTAACGCGGTCAACCTGACGGATGGCCTGGATGGCCTGGCGATTATGCCGACGGTCTTCGTTGCCGGCGGTTTTGCGCTGGTGGCGTGGGCGACCGGTAACATGAATTTTGCTAACTACCTGCACATTCCCTATCTGCGTCACGCAGGGGAACTGGTGATTGTCTGTACGGCGATTGTCGGCGCAGGGCTGGGTTTCTTGTGGTTTAACACCTATCCGGCCCAGGTTTTTATGGGCGATGTCGGTTCACTGGCGCTGGGCGGCGCACTGGGCATTATCGCCGTGCTGCTGCGTCAGGAGTTCCTGCTGGTGATTATGGGCGGGGTGTTTGTGGTGGAAACACTGTCGGTCATTTTGCAGGTTGGTTCGTTCAAACTGCGTGGCCAGCGTATTTTCCGTATGGCGCCGATTCATCACCACTATGAACTGAAAGGCTGGCCGGAACCGCGCGTGATCGTGCGCTTCTGGATTATTTCGCTGATGCTGGTGCTGATTGGCCTGGCAACGCTGAAGGTACGTTAATCATGGCTGATTACCAGGGTAAAAAAGTCGTCATCATCGGTTTGGGTCTCACAGGCCTTTCCTGCGTGGACTTTTTCCTCGCACGCGGCGTCACGCCGCGAGTGATGGATACGCGCGTTTCTCCGCCGGGGCTAGATAAGCTGCCAGAGGCGGTGGAACGCCATCTTGGTAGTCTTAACGATGACTGGCTGCTGGCCGCCGATCTGGTTGTTGCAAGCCCGGGCATCGCGTTGGCGCATCCTTCCCTGAGCGCAGCGGCTGACGCTGGCGTTGAGATTGTCGGTGATATCGAACTGTTCTGCCGTGAAGCGCAGGCACCGGTTATCGCGATTACCGGTTCCAACGGTAAAAGCACCGTGACAAAGCTGGTCGGAGAGATGGCAACGGCTGCCGGAGTGAACGTCGGCGTCGGAGGCAACATTGGTCTACCTGCGCTGATGCTCTTAGATGACGCATGTGAATTGTATGTGCTTGAGCTTTCAAGTTTCCAACTTGAAACCACTTCAAGCCTGCACGCGGCGGCAGCCACCATTCTGAACGTCACGGAAGATCATATGGATCGCTATCCGTTTGGGTTGCAGCAATATCGTGCTGCCAAGCTGCGCGTCTATGAAAACGCGAAAGTGTGCGTAGTGAATGCCGATGATGCATTAACAATGCCGGTACGCGGCGCGGATGAACGCTGTGTCAGTTTTGGCGTTGATGTAGGCGATTACCACTTGAACCGCCAGCAGGGTGAAACCTGGCTGCGCGTAAAAGGGGAGAAAGTGCTGAACGTGGCGGAAATGAAACTGAGCGGACAGCACAACTACACCAATGCGCTGGCAGCGCTGGCACTGGCTGATGCCGTAGGTTTACCGCGCGCCAGCAGCCTGAAAGCGCTGACAACGTTTACCGGGCTGGCGCATCGCTTCCAGCTGGCGCTGGAGCATAACGGCGTGCGCTGGGTTAACGACTCGAAAGCGACGAATGTTGGCAGCACTGAAGCGGCATTAAATGGTTTACACATCGATGGCACGCTGCACTTGCTGCTCGGCGGTGACGGGAAGTCGGCAGATTTTTCTCCGCTGAAGCGTTATCTGGGCGGCGATCGCATCCGGCTTTACTGCTTTGGTCGTGATGGTGCGGAGCTGGCGGCGCTGCGCCCGGAAATCGCGGATCAAACCGAGACAATGGATCAGGCAATGCGGTTAATCGCGACGCGCGTACAGCCGGGCGATATGGTGTTGTTGTCTCCGGCTTGTGCCAGCCTCGATCAGTTTAAGAATTTCGAACAACGGGGCGATGTCTTTACCCGTCTGGCGCAGGAGTTAGGCTGATGCGTTTAACGCTCCCCCGCCCAAGAATGCCGCGCCTGCCAGGATTTAGCATCCTGGCGTGGCTGTTCGCGGCGTTAAAAGGCTGGGTTATGGGCTCGCGACAGAAGGATACCGACAGCCTGGTCATGTATGACCGCACGTTGCTGTGGCTGACGCTGGGTCTTGCGGCGATCGGCTTCATCATGGTGACGTCGGCATCGATGCCCGTTGGGCAACGTCTGACGGACGATCCGTTCTTCTTCGCCAAGCGTCACGCGTTGTATCTGTTCCTGGCGTTTTGTATGTCGATGGTGACGCTGCGGCTGCCGATGGATTTCTGGCAAAAATATAGCTCAGCAATGTTGATCGCCGCGATCATCATGCTGCTGGTGGTGCTGGTTGTGGGGAGTTCGATCAACGGGGCATCGCGCTGGATTGACCTTGGGCTGATGCGTTTTCAGCCTGCGGAGTTCACCAAGCTGTCGCTGTTCTGCTACCTGGCGAACTACCTGGTGCGCAAGGTGGACGAAGTGCGAAACAACCTGCGCGGCTTCTTAAAACCGATGGGCGTAATCCTTGTGCTGGCAGTATTGCTGCTGGCGCAGCCGGACCTCGGTACGGTGGTTGTGCTGTTTATCACCACGCTGGCAATGCTGTTCCTGGCGGGGGCGAAGCTGTGGCAGTTCATCGCCATTATCGGTATGGGGATTTCAGCGGTAGTACTGCTGATCCTTGCCGAACCTTATCGTATTCGACGCGTAACGTCGTTCTGGAACCCGTGGGAAGATCCTTTCGGCAGCGGTTATCAGCTTACCCAGTCGCTGATGGCGTTTGGCCGCGGTGAGTTGTGGGGCCAGGGCTTAGGTAATTCGATTCAGAAACTGGAATATCTGCCGGAAGCGCACACTGACTTTATCTTCTCCATTATCGGGGAGGAACTCGGTTATATCGGTGTGGTAGTGGCACTTTTAATGGTATTCTTCGTCGCTTTTCGCGCCATGTCTATCGGGCGTAAAGCGCTGGAAATCGATCATCGTTTTTCGGGTTTTCTGGCCTGCTCAATAGGTATCTGGTTTAGCTTCCAGGCACTGGTTAACGTTGGTGCGGCGGCGGGTATGCTGCCGACCAAAGGGTTGACGTTGCCGCTTATCAGTTACGGTGGTTCCAGCTTATTAATTATGTCAGTGGCGATTACGCTGCTGCTACGCATAGATTATGAAACGCGCCTGGAAAAAGCCCAGGCGTTTACACGAGGTGTGTGATGAGTGGTCAACCAAAGCGGTTAATGGTGATGGCGGGCGGTACCGGCGGGCATGTTTTCCCCGGTCTTGCCGTTGCGCACCATTTGATGGATCAGGGCTGGCAAGTGCGCTGGCTCGGAACCGCCGATCGCATGGAGGCTGACCTGGTGCCGAAACACGGCATTGAGATTGATTTCATCCGCATCTCTGGTCTGCGCGGCAAAGGTATTAAGGCGCAGTTGCTGGCGCCGGTGCGTATCTTCAATGCCTGGCGTCAGGCGCGCGCCATTATGCAGCGCTTTAAGCCTGATGTGGTGCTGGGGATGGGCGGCTATGTTTCCGGTCCCGGCGGGCTCGCAGCCTGGTCGCTCGGTATTCCGGTAGTGCTGCATGAGCAAAACGGCATTGCCGGTTTGACCAACAAATGGCTGGCGAAAATCGCGACCAAAGTGATGCAGGCGTTTCCGGGCGCTTTCCCAACAGCGGAAGTCGTCGGTAACCCGGTACGTGTCGATGTGCTAGCGCTGCCGTTGCCGCAGCAACGCTTGCCCGGCCGTGAAGGCCCGGTGCGAGTGCTGGTTGTCGGTGGATCGCAAGGTGCGCGTGTGCTTAACCAGACGATGCCGCAGGTTGCGGCAAAGTTAGGGGCGGCGGTCACTATCTGGCATCAAAGCGGGAAGGGTGCGCAGCAGGAAGTTGAGCGAGCTTATGCGAGCGCTGGCGAACCTCAGCATAAAGTTACTGAGTTTATTGACGATATGGCTCAAGCCTATGCGTGGGCAGATGTGGTGGTTTGCCGCTCTGGTGCATTAACGGTCAGCGAGATCGCCGCAGCAGGTTTACCGGCGCTGTTTGTACCGTTCCAGCACAAAGACCGGCAGCAGTACTGGAATGCCTTGCCGCTGGAAAAAGCGGGCGCGGCAAAGATTCTGGAGCAGCCGCAATTTACCGTTGATGCGGTGGCTGCAACGCTCGCGGGCTGGAATCGCGAAGCATTACTGGAGATGGCCGAACGCGCGCGCGCGGCAGCGATCCCCGATGCTACCGAACGGGTGGCAAACGAAGTGAGCCTGGCAGCTCAGGCATAAATACTGGCGACGCCTTTTGCGTCGCGCAAATTTAAGTAGTCGATGGCGTTTAGAGAATGAATACACAAGAACTGGCGAAACTGCGTTCAATCGTGCCCGAGATGCGTCGCGTCCGGCACATTCACTTTGTCGGCATTGGCGGTGCTGGCATGGGCGGTATTGCCGAAGTGCTGGCCAACGAAGGCTACCAGATTAGCGGCTCCGATTTGGCGCCGAATCCGGTTACGCAGCAATTGACGTCGCTTGGCGCCACGATTTATTTCAACCACCGCCCGGAAAACGTGAGCGATGCGAGCGTTGTGGTGGTTTCCAGCGCGATCTCTGCCGATAACCCGGAAATCGTAGCGGCGCATGAAGCGCGCATTCCGGTGATCCGCCGCGCAGAGATGCTGGCGGAATTAATGCGTTTTCGCCACGGCATTGCCATTGCCGGTACGCACGGCAAAACGACCACCACCGCGATGGTGGCAAGTATTTATGCAGAAGCCGGGCTGGACCCGACTTTTGTTAATGGTGGCCTGGTTAAAGCCGCTGGTGTGCATGCGCGCCTGGGGCATAGCCGTTACCTGATTGCTGAAGCGGATGAGAGCGATGCCTCTTTCCTGCATCTGCAGCCGATGGTGGCGATTGTCACCAATATCGAAGCTGACCATATGGATACGTACCAGGGCGACTTCGAAAATTTAAAAACGACCTTTATCAACTTCCTGCACAACCTGCCGTTCTATGGCCGTGCGGTAATGTGCGTCGACGATCCGGTTATTAGGGAGTTGTTGCCGCGTGTAGGTCGCCAGATTACGACCTACGGTTTTAGTGATGATGCGGATATCCGCGTGGAAAACTACCGTCAGGTTGGGCCGCAGGGGCACTTTACGCTGGTGCGCCAGGATAAACCGGAACTGCGCGTGACGCTGAATGCGCCAGGGCGCCATAACGCGTTAAACGCAGCGGCGGCCGTTGCGGTGGCAACGGAAGAAGGGATCGAAGATGACGCGATCCTGCGCGCGCTGGAAAGCTTCCAGGGCACGGGCCGCCGTTTCGACTTCCTCGGCGAGTATCCGCTGCAAGATGTAAACGGTAAAGCCGGTACCGCGATGCTGGTTGACGATTATGGTCATCATCCAACAGAAGTGGACGCCACTATCAAAGCGGCGCGAGCGGGCTGGCCGGATAAAAACCTGGTGATGTTGTTTCAGCCGCACCGTTACACGCGTACGCGTGACCTGTATGACGATTTTGCCAATGTGCTGACCCAGGTGGATTCACTGCTGATGCTGGAGGTTTATCCGGCGGGCGAAGCGGCAATCCCAGGCGCAGATAGTCGTTCTCTGTGCCGCACTATTCGCGGTCGCGGCAAGATCGATCCGATTCTGGTGCCCGATCCGGCGCAGGTTGCCGCGATGCTGGCACCGGTGCTGACCGGCAACGATCTGATCCTGATCCAGGGAGCCGGTAACGTCGGTAAGATTGCGCGCAGCCTGGCCGAGAGCAAACTGAAACCGCAGACCGTGGAGGAGGAGCGCCGTGGCTGAGAAAGTAGCGGTTCTGCTGGGCGGAACCTCCGCCGAGCGTGACGTTTCGCTTAATTCCGGTGCAGCGGTGCTGGCAGGTTTGCGTGAAGGCGGCGTTGATGCGCATGGTGTGGATCCGCGCGATGTGGATGTTACCCGCCTGAAAGAGATGGGTTTCAGTAAAGCGTTTATCGCCTTGCATGGTCGCGGCGGTGAAGATGGCACCCTGCAGGGGCTGCTGGAATTAACCGATATTCCTTATACCGGAAGCGGTGTGATGGCCTCGGCGATTTCGATGGATAAAGGGCGCAGCAAGCTGCTGTGGCAGGGAGCAGGGTTGCCCGTTGCGCCGTGGGTGGCACTGACGCGCAGCGAATTTGAATCAGGCCTGAAAACTATTGATATTCAACGCATTGAGGTGCTGGGTTTACCTGTTATTGTCAAGCCCAGCCGCGAAGGCTCAAGTGTAGGGATGTCAAAAGTCGATAAAAAAGAAGACCTGCACGTAGCGTTAGCGCTTGCATTTCAACATGATGATGAAGTTTTGATTGAAAAATGGCTCAGTGGGCCAGAATTTACTGTCGCATTGCTTGGAAATGAAATTTTACCGTCGATTCGTATTCAACCTGCGGGAATCTTCTATGATTATGAGGCGAAGTATCTCTCTGATGAGACGATGTATTTTTGCCCGTCAGGTCTGGAAGCGGACGATGAAGCAGCATTACATGCCCTGGTGCGTGAAGCCTGGCAAGTTTTAGGCTGCCGTGGTTGGGGCCGTATCGATGTCATGCTGGACAGCAATGGACACTTTTATTTGCTGGAAGCGAACACGTCGCCAGGAATGACCAGCCATAGCCTGGTGCCGATGGCAGCGCGTCAGGCAGGGTTGAGCTTCTCCCAGTTAGTTGTTCGCATTCTGGAATTGGCGGAGTGATATGTCACAGGCTGCGCTGAACACGCGAAACCGCGAAGCGGAGGCTGTAAAAATCTCCCGCCGCAACAATGGAACGCGTCTTGCAGGCATCGTATTCCTGCTGACGGTGCTGTGCACTGTGTTGGTGAGTGGCTGGGTGGTACTGGGCTGGATGGACGATGCGCAGCGTTTGCCGTTATCAAAGCTGGTGTTGACAGGCGATCGTCATTACACCCGTAACGATGATATTCGCCAGTCTATTTTGGCGTTGGGCGCGCCCGGCACGTTTATGACGCAGGACGTTAACATCATTCAGAGCCAGATAGAACGTCTGCCCTGGATCAAGCAGGCAAGCGTCAGAAAACAGTGGCCAGACGAATTGAAGATTCATCTGGTTGAATATGTGCCCATTGCGCGGTGGAATGATCAACATATGGTGGATGTGGACGGCAACGCATTTAGCGTGCCGGCCGAACGAACGAGTAAACAGGTTTTACCTATGCTGTACGGCCCTGAAGGGAGCGAAAGCGAGGTGTTACAGGGCTACCGCGACATGGGGCAAGTGCTGGCAAAGGATAAGTTCACGTTAAAAGAGGCGGCGATGACCGCGCGGCGTTCGTGGCAAGTAACGCTCAGCAATGACATCAAGCTTAATCTGGGCCGTGGCGATACGATGAAACGTCTGGCGCGCTTTGTAGAACTCTACCCGGTTCTCCAGCAACAGGCGCAAACGGATGGCAAAGAGATTAGCTACGTGGATTTACGCTATGACTCAGGTGCGGCCGTAGGCTGGAAAGCGGCCCCTGTTCAGGAACCGAATCAGCAGCAAAATCAGGCACAACAGAATCAGGCACAGGCAGAGCAACAATGATCAAGGCGACGGACAGAAAACTGGTAGTAGGACTGGAGATTGGCACCGCGAAGGTCGCCGCTTTAGTAGGGGAAGTTCTGCCCGACGGTATTGTGAATATCATTGGCGTAGGCAGTTGTCCGTCTCGTGGGATGGATAAAGGCGGAGTGAACGATCTGGAGTCGGTGGTGAAATGCGTACAGCGCGCTATCGATCAGGCTGAATTAATGGCCGATTGTCAGATTTCATCAGTCTACCTTGCGCTCTCGGGGAAACATATTAGCTGCCAGAACGAAATTGGTATGGTGCCGATTTCGGAAGAAGAGGTTACGCAGGAAGATGTGGAAAACGTGGTGCATACGGCTAAATCAGTACGTGTGCGCGATGAACACCGCGTTTTACATGTAATTCCGCAGGAGTACGCTATCGACTACCAGGAGGGGATCAAAAACCCGGTAGGTCTGTCCGGCGTACGCATGCAGGCGAAAGTGCATTTGATTACTTGCCATAACGACATGGCGAAAAACATCGTTAAAGCTGTTGAACGATGTGGTTTGAAAGTTGACCAACTTATTTTTGCCGGATTGGCATCCAGTTACTCCGTGCTGACAGAAGATGAACGTGAGCTGGGTGTCTGCGTTGTCGACATCGGCGGTGGTACAATGGATATGGCGGTGTATACCGGCGGAGCGCTGCGTCATACCAAAGTTATCCCTTATGCGGGGAACGTGGTAACAAGCGACATTGCGTATGCCTTTGGTACACCGCCGAGCGATGCTGAGGCGATTAAAGTTCGCCATGGTTGTGCGCTGGGTTCGCTGGTTGGCAAAGACGAAAGCGTTGAGGTGCCGAGTGTCGGCGGCCGTCCGCCACGTAGTCTGCAGCGCCAGACGCTAGCTGATGTAATAGAGCCGCGCTACACCGAGCTGCTCAACCTGGTGAACGACGAAATTTTGCAGTTACAAGAACAGCTTCGCCAACAGGGTGTGAAACATCATCTGGCGGCGGGGATTGTGTTGACCGGTGGCGCGGCGCAAATGGAAGGCCTGGCGGCCTGCGCGCAACGCGTGTTCCATACGCAAGTGCGTATTGGTGCGCCGCTCAATATTACTGGTTTAACGGATTACGCCCAGGAGCCGTACTATTCAACGGCTGTGGGGCTGCTGCACTACGGGAAAGAGACCCATTTAAGTGGTGAAGCAGAAGTTGAAAAACGCGTGTCAGTGGGTTCGTGGTTCAAACGAATCAACAGCTGGCTGCGAAAAGAGTTTTAATTTTTTTCAGAGACCGTAGAGAATTAACGGTTTCAGGCGACAGGCACAACGGAGAGAGATTATGTTTGAACCGATGGAATTAACCAACGACGCGGTGATTAAAGTCATCGGCGTCGGTGGCGGCGGCGGTAACGCCGTAGAGCATATGGTGCGCGAGCGCATTGAAGGGGTTGAGTTCTTCGCGGTGAATACCGACGCGCAGGCGTTGCGTAAAACAGCGGTGGGGCAAACCATTCAGATCGGCGGTGGTATCACCAAAGGTCTGGGCGCTGGAGCAAACCCTGAAGTTGGCCGTAACGCGGCGGAAGAGGATCGTGAAGCACTGCGCGCTGCGCTGGAAGGTGCTGACATGGTCTTTATCGCAGCGGGAATGGGCGGCGGTACCGGTACCGGTGCGGCACCTGTAGTGGCTGAAGTGGCAAAAGATTTAGGTATCCTGACCGTTGCTGTCGTGACGAAGCCTTTCAATTTTGAAGGCAAGAAGCGTATGGCATTTGCGGAGCAGGGGATCACTGAGCTGTCCAAGCATGTGGACTCGCTGATCACCATCCCTAACGACAAATTGCTGAAAGTGCTGGGCCGTGGCATTTCGCTGCTGGATGCATTTGGCGCAGCGAACGATGTGCTGAAAGGCGCAGTGCAGGGTATTGCCGAGCTGATTACTCGTCCGGGCCTGATGAACGTCGACTTTGCTGACGTGCGCACCGTGATGTCCGAAATGGGCTACGCGATGATGGGTTCTGGCGTTGCCAGCGGCGAAGATCGCGCGGAAGAAGCGGCCGAAATGGCGATTTCCAGTCCGCTGCTGGAAGATATCGATCTCTCTGGCGCGCGTGGTGTGTTGGTTAACATCACGGCGGGCTTTGATCTGCGTCTGGATGAGTTCGAGACTGTAGGTAACACCATCCGTGCGTTTGCATCGGATAATGCAACCGTGGTTATCGGTACTTCCCTTGATCCGGATATGAACGACGAACTGCGTGTTACTGTTGTTGCGACCGGTATCGGTATGGACAAGCGTCCGGAAATTACCCTGGTCACCAATAAACAAGCGCAGCAGCCGGTAATGGATCGCTATCAGCAGCACGGCATGCAGCCGATGCAGCAGGAGCAGAAACCAGCGAAAGTGGTTAACGACAATACGCCGCAGACCACGAAAGAGCCTGATTATCTGGATATTCCAGCGTTTTTGCGTAAGCAAGCAGATTAAGAATTTGCTGGAAGTTGGGCTTCGTCGCTCTTTGTGCTAAACTGGCCGTCCAATTGTGTTATACAATTTGGATGGATTGGTAATTAGGCGAGATTATACGATGATCAAACAAAGGACACTTAAACGTATCGTTCAGGCGACTGGTGTCGGTTTACATACCGGCAAGAAAGTCACGCTGACGTTGCGCCCTGCGCCGGCAAATACCGGGGTCATCTATCGTCGCACTGACTTAAATCCACCGGTAGACTTCCCGGCTGATGCTAAATCTGTGCGTGATACAATGCTCTGTACTTGTCTGGTCAACGAGCATGACGTGCGGATTTCAACCGTAGAGCACTTAAATGCTGCTCTCGCGGGTTTAGGCATCGACAACATTATTGTTGAAGTCGATGCGCCGGAAATTCCGATTATGGATGGCAGTGCTGCACCATTTGTCTACCTGCTGCTTGATGCAGGGCTCGAAGAGCTGAACAGCGCCAAAAAATTTGTTCGCATCAAAGAAACGGTGCGCGTTGAAGACGGTGACAAGTGGGCTGAGTTCAAACCGCATAACGGTTTTACACTCGACTTCACCATCGACTTTAACCACCCAGCCATTGATGCTAGCACGCAACGTTACGCGATGAACTTCTCTGCCGATGCATTTATGCGCCAGATTAGTCGTGCGCGTACCTTCGGTTTCATGCGTGATATCGAATACCTCCAGTCTCGCGGACTGTGCCTGGGCGGTAGCTTCGATTGTGCCATCGTAGTTGATGATTATCGCGTACTGAACGAAGACGGCCTGCGTTTCGAAGATGAATTTGTTCGTCACAAAATGCTGGATGCAATTGGCGATCTGTTCATGTGTGGTCACAATATTATTGGTGCATTTACCGCTTATAAATCCGGTCATGCATTGAATAATAAACTGTTGCAGGCTGTTCTGGCGAAACAGGAAGCCTGGGAATATGTGACTTTCGAAGACGAAGCAGAACTGCCACTGGCATTCAAAGCCCCGTCAATAGTTCTGGCGTAACGCCATAACTTCAAAATCGACTGGTTAACCTGGCACTCTCTCCGGTCAGGGAAACCAGTCGTTTTTATTTGTGCATTTCATCCAAAACGCCGGTGCACGGATTTAATCCAAAACCCATCATCTTGCTTTTTTAGCGCGACTGCTGCTTTCCTGCCCAGTTTTCTGCCTGGCAACGCCCTAATACTGCTGTGGCGTGGTAGGTTTAGTGGTAAGATTTGGGGCGCAAAACGACATATACTGACGCATTTTGAGACAGGCGTTATTTTAGGGTGGAGCAAGTGAGCGGAATACTGACGCGCTGGCGACAATTTGGCAGACGCTATTTCTGGCCGCATCTCTTATTAGGGATGGTCGCGGCGAGTTTTGGTTTACCTGCGCTTGTCAGCAATACAGAAACAGCTCAGCCTGTACGCGAAACGACCCGCAATCATGATAACGCCAGCGCGGTCGATTTCAGCAGTTTTGCCTTGCTGGAAGCCAAACGCCGTCCGAACTTCACCGTCGACTATTGGCACCAACATGCCATTCGCACTGTTATTCGTCACCTTTCGTTCGCTATGGCACCGCAAGCGCTGCCGGTGGCAACGGAAGAGAAGCTGCCGATTCAGGCACATCATCTTGCTTTGCTGGACACGCTCAGCGCACTACTGACGCTGGAAAGCAAGCCGCCAGCGATTGTTCGTCTTGCTGTCCAAACCTCCTTCGTACCCTATACCGCGTTTCGCGTTTCCACCTGGATAAGCCAGGTACAAGGTATCCGCGCCGGACCTCAGCGTCTCAGCTAAAAAAACGATCCTTTTTATCCATTTTTTAGCTCCGTAAAAACGGGGCGCTTGAGATTTTTATTATGCTTACCAATTTGTTAACTAAAGTATTCGGTAGTCGTAACGATCGTACGCTGCGTCGCATGCGTAAAACTGTTACCCAGATTAACGCCATGGAACCGGCCATGGAGCAACTCAGTGATGACGAACTGAAAGGTAAAACTGCTGAGTTTCGCGCGCGTCTGGAAAAAGGCGAAAGCGTAGATAGCCTGCTGCCAGAAGCATTCGCCGTCGTGCGCGAAGCGAGTAAACGCGTGTTCGGCATGCGCCATTTCGACGTGCAACTGCTGGGCGGTATGGTTCTGAACGATCGCTGTATCGCAGAGATGCGTACCGGTGAAGGTAAAACGTTAACCGCAACATTGCCGGCGTATCTGAACGCCCTGAGCGGTAAAGGGGTGCACGTCGTAACGGTGAACGACTATCTGGCGCAACGTGACGCCGAAAACAACCGTCCCCTGTTTGAATTCCTCGGTCTGAGTGTTGGCATCAACCTGCCAGGCATGCCTTCTGTCGCTAAGCGCGAAGCCTATGCCGCTGACATTACTTACGGTACAAACAACGAATACGGCTTCGATTACCTGCGCGATAACATGGCATTCAGCCCTGAAGAACGCGTGCAACGTAAACTGCACTACGCGCTGGTGGATGAGGTCGACTCTATTCTGATCGATGAAGCGCGTACCCCGCTGATCATCTCTGGTCCGGCGGAAGACAGCTCTGATCTGTACAAAAAAGTGAATAAAATCATTCCGCATCTGATTCGTCAGGAGAAAGAAGATTCCGACACTTTCCAGGGCGAAGGCCACTTCTCCGTAGACGAGAAAGCGCGTCAGGTAACGCTGACCGAGCGCGGTTTGGTGCTGATTGAAGAACTTCTGGTGAAAGAAGGCATCATGGAAGAGGGCGAGTCGCTCTACTCTCCGGCGAACATCATGCTAATGCACCATGTCACAGCTGCTCTGCGTGCGCATGTGCTGTTTACCCGCGATGTCGACTACATCGTGAAAGATGGCGAAGTCATCATCGTTGACGAACACACCGGGCGTACCATGCAGGGGCGTCGTTGGTCCGATGGTCTGCACCAGGCTGTTGAAGCGAAAGAAGGCGTGGAAATCCAGAATGAAAACCAGACGCTGGCCTCCATTACCTTCCAGAACTATTTCCGTCTGTATGAAAAACTCGCCGGGATGACCGGTACCGCAGATACCGAAGCGTTCGAATTCAGTTCAATTTACAAACTCGATACTGTTGTTGTTCCGACTAACCGCCCGATGATCCGTAAAGATATGGCGGATTTGGTCTATATGACCGAAGCGGAAAAAATCCAGGCGATTATCGAAGATATCAAAGAGCGTACGGCAAAAGGCCAGCCGGTGTTGGTGGGGACTATTTCCATCGAAAAATCGGAAGTTGTGTCCAACGAACTGACAAAAGCGGGCATCAAGCATAACGTTCTGAACGCCAAATTCCACGCCAAAGAAGCCGATATCGTGGCACAAGCGGGTTACACCGGCGCGGTGACCATTGCGACCAACATGGCGGGTCGTGGTACGGATATCGTGCTGGGCGGTAGCTGGCAGGCTGAACTGGCAGAGCTCGAAGAGCCAACTGCTGAGCAAATCGCTAAAGTGAAAGCCGATTGGCAGGTGCGTCACGACGCGGTGCTGGCGGCAGGCGGCCTGCACATTATCGGTACTGAGCGTCATGAATCACGCCGTATCGATAACCAGTTGCGTGGTCGTTCCGGTCGTCAGGGTGATGCGGGTTCTTCCCGTTTCTACCTCTCCATGGAAGATGCGCTGATGCGTATTTTCGCCTCCGACCGTGTTTCCGGCATGATGCGTAAGTTGGGTATGAAACCGGGTGAAGCGATTGAACACCCATGGGTCACCAAAGCCATTGCCAACGCCCAGCGTAAAGTAGAAAGCCGCAACTTTGATATTCGTAAGCAACTGCTGGAATACGATGATGTGGCCAACGATCAGCGCCGCGCGATTTACACCCAGCGTAACGAATTGCTGGATGTGTCTGATGTCAGCGAAACGATTAACAGCATCCGTGAAGATGTCTTTAAAGCGACTATTGATGGCCATATTCCGCCGCAGTCGCTGGAAGAAATGTGGGATATTCCGGGTCTGCAGGAACGTCTGAAAAACGACTTTGACCTCGACCTGCCGATCGCTGAATGGCTGGATAAAGAGCCGGATCTGCATGAGGAAACGCTGCGTGAACGAATCCTGCAAAGCGCGGTGGAAACCTATCAGCGCAAAGAGGAAGTTGTTGGCGCAGAGATGATGCGTCACTTCGAAAAAGGCGTAATGCTGCAAACGCTTGATTCCCTGTGGAAAGAACACCTGGCAGCGATGGATTATCTGCGTCAGGGCATTCACCTGCGTGGTTATGCGCAAAAAGATCCGAAGCAGGAATATAAGCGTGAATCTTTCGCCATGTTCGCTGCGATGCTGGAGTCGCTGAAATACGAAGTCATCAGTACTTTGAGTAAAGTACAGGTTCGTATGCCGGAAGAAGTGGAAGAGATGGAGCAGCAGCGCCGCCAGGAAGCTGAACGTCTGGCGCAGATGCAGCAACTGAGCCACCAGGATGACGAATCCGCCGCTGCGGCAGAACTTGCAGCGCAAACGGGCGAACGCAAAGTAGGGCGCAACGATCCATGCCCTTGTGGTTCCGGTAAAAAATACAAACAGTGCCACGGTCGTCTGGCGTAACTTATTGATACTAATTAATAAGGCGCAGATATCTGCGCCTTTTTTATGGAACCTGCATAATGAAAATACTCAACATCGCCGTAGGGATCATCCGTAATCCACAAGGTGAAATATTTATTACCCGACGAGCCGCCGATGCGCATATGGCAAACAAGCTGGAGTTCCCTGGCGGAAAGATTGAAGCCGGTGAAACGCCGGAGCAAGCGATGATCCGCGAATTACAGGAAGAAGTGGGTATAACACCAGTTGAGGCGGTACTGTTTGATAAGCTGGAATATCAGTTCCCGGATCGCCATATCACCTTGTGGTTCTGGCTGGTAGAGCGCTGGGAAGGGCAGCCGTGGGGTAAAGAAGGGCAGCCGGGGGAGTGGGTAGCGCAGGATCAGTTGAATGCGGAAGATTTCCCGCCAGCCAATGAACCCGTTATTACCAGGCTGGCGCAGCGCTAAGCAATGCGCCAGCAGGTTCGTCAGCGATTACTGCTGCTCTTCACTCCATTCATCGCTGTCGGAGAGATCGCCTGAACTCGCAATACGCTTCTCTTCTGCTGCCCATTCGCCTAAGTCAATAAGTTGGCAGCGTTTGGAGCAGAAGGGACGAAATGGGCTTTCTTCACCCCAGACCACAGATTTGCCGCAGGTTGGGCAGTTAACTATTGTAGCTTCAGTCATTACGGAACTCCTTAACAGCAGGCCAGTTCAAAATCCAGCCGCTCTGGTACCAGGCCGTTTTCGCTGTCGAAGGGCATAAAACGAATAGCAAAGCGGCTCTTATGGCCGGAAATTTGTGGATATAAACGTTCTTTCAAAGGCAATTGCAGGCGCAACAGGTCGGCATCTTCGCCATTATCCTGGTAAAAACCATTCAGGCTGGTCTGGCGACGAAATGGCGCGGCATTGCGAATAAGATCAAGGATTAGCGATAGCGTTGCGCGCAGCGGCTCAAGACTTGCCATCCATAATTCGATTTGTGCGTTGCGTTGTTCTTGCGGTAAGTGCAGCCACATATGCAACGTGGGTAAATCGAAACTACAACATCCGCCGGGGATGCTCAGACGCTGGCGCACCAGTGCAATCAGGCGATCTTCACGTAATAACTGACCAATACGTGGCGCGGTCATCAACACAGCTCCGCTCTCTTTCAACTGCTGGCGGATAGCGTCAATACGGTTGAGATCAACGCCAGGCACTTCACTCCAGGCTCGCAGTTTACGTTGCTGGCGTTCCAGTTCTTTCAGCAATTCAGTGCGGGTATCGCCCCGCTCAAATACATCCAGCAATTCACCTACGTTGCGGAAAAAGTGCAGTGCGTCAGCGTGATCGCTTAACGGTAAATGGACCGAAAGTTGTTGCAGTAAAAACTCAACGCGCAGCCAGGTACGCATCTTTTCGTTAAGCGGATGTTCAAAAAGGATGTGGGTGTGCATTACGGTTTTTCCTGTGATACGGCCTGCGAAGCATAATACAGATAGGCTGCATGCAGGCGGGCAACATCCGATACTATCGCATCTGGTGCGCCATTATTGTCAATAACATCATCCGCGATGGCAAGTCGCGCTTCACGCGAGGCTTGGGCTGCGAGAATTTTTTCTGCATGTTCGCGGCTGACGCCATCACGCTGCATGGTGCGTGAAATCTGAGTCTCAACCGAGACGTCGATGACTAAAACGCGATCGGCTTTATCATTAAGCTGGTTTTCCACCAGCAACGGAACAACCCACAGTACATAAGGTGACGTCGCTTGCGCAATCTGGCGTTGGGTCAGTTTTTGAATAAGCGGATGGAGCAAACCATTTAGCCATGCTTTATCGGCTGGAGAAGCAAAAATATGTTCGCGCAACAAACGACGATTCAGTGAGCCGTTTTTGAGAAGTATGTCAGCGCCGAAATGCTCGACAATTGCGTGTAATGCTTCGGTTCCGGGTTCCACAACCTGACGTGCAATCATATCTGCGTCGACAACATTAACACCCAATGCAGCAAAGGCATTTGCTACGGTGCTTTTACCGCTGCCGATGCCGCCAGTTAACGCGACTGTAAACCCCATAACACGTTGTCCTAAGATAGCCTGACATTCATCACTATGCGCCTTCTTTTCCTGCTTTCGTAACGGTATTTTGCCGTCTCTGATAAGAGAAAAACGAAAAACTGATAATATAATTATTAAATTATTCAGGGAGTTGTGATTAAAGCAAGCGACAATGAAATCAATTAACCCAAACTTACCTGTTCATCAGGTAAATTTATAGGATTGTAGCGTAAAAAAAGAGAATTTCGCAGTCTTGCGCGGTCCTTATTAGCGCGTATGATAGCGTCACTGGAGTTGTGAGTTTGTCATTTCGCCATTAACCCCAGGAATCTGCACTCATGCGTATTGAAGAAGATCTGAAATTAGGTTTCAAAGACGTTCTTATCCGCCCTAAACGTTCTACCCTCAAAAGCCGTTCCGATGTCGAACTGGAGCGCAAATTCACATTTAAACATTCCGGGATCAACTGGTCCGGCGTGCCGGTTATCGCCGCCAATATGGATACTGTTGGCACGTTTGCGATGGCGAAAGCGCTGGCGTCATTCGATATTCTGACTGCTGTACACAAACACTACTCTGTTGAAGACTGGAAAGCCTTCGTACAGCGTGAATCCGACGATGTTTTGCACCATGTGATGGTTTCAACTGGCACATCTGATACGGATTTCGAAAAAACTAAACAGATCCTCGCGTTGCATCCGGCGCTGAATTTTGTCTGCATCGATGTGGCGAACGGTTACTCAGAACATTTCGTGCAATTCGTTGCGAAAGCGCGTGAAACCTGGCCGAATAAAACTATCTGTGCCGGTAACGTCGTAACGGGTGAAATGTGTGAGGAGCTCATTCTTTCCGGTGCCGACATCGTGAAAGTAGGTATCGGTCCGGGTTCCGTGTGTACCACGCGCGTAAAAACCGGCGTTGGTTACCCTCAATTGTCTGCGGTGATCGAGTGTGCCGATGCGGCTCACGGCCTCGGTGGTCAGATTGTCAGTGATGGCGGTTGTACCGTGCCTGGCGATGTGGCGAAAGCTTTCGGCGGCGGTGCGGATTTCGTCATGCTCGGCGGTATGCTGGCGGGCCATGAAGAGAGCGGCGGCACTGTCGTTGAAGAAAACGGTGAAAAATTTATGCTTTTCTATGGCATGAGTTCTGAATCCGCCATGAATCGCCACGTTGGCGGTGTTGCGGGCTACCGCGCGGCGGAAGGCAAAACCGTGAAGCTAACGCTGCGCGGCCCGGTAGAAAATACTGCCCGCGATATCCTCGGCGGTTTACGTTCTGCCTGTACCTATGTTGGTGCCTCCCGCCTGAAAGAGCTGACCAAACGCACTACCTTTATCCGTGTTCAGGAGCAAGAAAACCGCGTTTTCAATAGCCTCTGACGGCGTTGCAGGCGCACAGCGTTGCGCCTGCGTTATCCGCCGCCACCCATCGCATCTCCCAGATGAAAGATGGGCAAGTACATTGCTACTACTAATACCCCGATAATAAGCCCTGTAACCACCAGTAATAACGGTTCCAGCACGGCAGCAAGACCATCAGCCTGCCTCTGGGTTTGCTCGCTATGATGCTGTGCCAGATTCTCCAGCATGCTATCCAGCGCGCCAGACACTTCTCCTGTGCGAACCAGTTGAATGCACAATGGCGGGAATTCACCACTCTCTTGTAACGCCGCCGAAATAGCCGTGCCCTGAGTAATTTCCTGATGTGCTCGTTGCAGCACCGCCTGCCAGTAAGGACAGGAAAGTGTTTCCCGTACGCTCTCCAGCCCTTGCAAAAACGCGATACCCGCCCGTTGCGTCAGCGCCAGGACGGTAAATATCTGGCTCAGGCGCTGGCCACGGACCAGCGGGCCAATGATCGGGCTTGCCAGGAGTAACCGCTGCCGATGGCGTTGCCAGCCTGTATGGTTGCGCAGCATTCGTAAAACACTGCTTGTTAATAACGCGCAAACCATTAAGGGCAGAGCCGCTTGCTGCATTATTGCAGCACCCACAATGACACCGCGCGTTAGCATCGGTAGCGGCGTATTGAATGTCCGGTAAATGGCGGTAAATTCCGGCAATACCAGATAGACCATCGCCAGTACCACGGCAGCCGTCAGCGTAAGAATGATTAACGGATAGCGCAGCGCTTTTTTCACCTTCAGTGTCAGCTCTCGCTGCGCTTTTTGCTGGCTGGCAAGTTTAAAGCAGCACTCGTCCAGCTTGCCGGTTAATTCCCCGGTGCGAATCATCGCCAGCCAAAGCGGGGGAAACACCTCTGGCCATTGTCGCAGCGCAGCGGAGAAGGTTTCACCCTGCTCCAGCACCTTCGCCAGATGGTGTAACAATGCACGCCATTGCTTTGCTGGGTGCTGTTCTGCCAGAAGTTGTAACCCTTCCGGTAACGTAAGCCCTGCCCGCAGTAAGGTTGCCAGTTGGTGAAGTAGCTGGCTGCTGTGTTCCGGCTTCCAGAGTGCACGCCGTATGACGCAGCGTTTTATTGCAAGCGGATGGATTTGCTGCTGGTACAACAGTAATAGTGTGCTGGTGCGGTTTTCGCTCCAGAATACACCGCTTTGCAGTTCACCGCTTTTCTCAAGCCCGGACCATTGCCAGAGTTGTTTACTTGCCATCAGGGAAACCCAATATACGTATCAGCTCCTCGAACGTGGTCAGTCCTTGTTCTACGGCAAGGCAGCCATGCTGAAAAAGCGTGGTCATCCCACCTGCGCGTGCCCGCTGTTCTATTTCATCTGCGCTGAGACCGCTGGCGATGGCTTGCCGAACATCCGGGGTTATGGCGAGCACTTCGAATAACGCGACGCGTCCATAGAAACCGTGGTAACACTGTTCACAACCTTCGGCGCGCCAGCGAGGCAGCGGGCGCGGCCACAAGTTACCCGGCAAGTGATTGTTTTCTACCCCCAGCTTGCGGCAATGCGGGCACAGCTTTCTCACCAGCCGCTGCGCTACAACCAACGATAGCGCGGAGGAGATCATCCAGCGGGCAACCCCCATTTGCTGGATGCGCACCAGCGTTTCGCTGGTTGAGTTGGTGTGCAGTGTCGACAACACCAGGTGGCCGGTTTGTGCTGCTTTGATGGCGATTTCCGCCGTTTCGCCATCACGTATTTCGCCGACCATGATGATATCGGGATCCTGACGCAGTAAGGCACGCAGCACGCTTTGAAAGGTCAAGCCGGCACGCGGGTTTATCTGCGTCTGATTCAAACCGTTCAGCGGGATCTCCACGGGATCTTCAACGCTGCAGATGTTTACTTCCGGCTTGTTACGCGCCTGAAGGGCGCTATATAGCGTCACCGTTTTACCACTGCCGGTAGGCCCGGTGACCAGTAACAGCCCTTGTGGTTGTGCCAGAGCGTTATTAAAGAGCGTCATTTGCGCTTCTGTCATACCAAGGGTGGATATCTCCAGTGCCTGGTTAACCTGGTGCAAAAGCCGCAAAACGACTTTTTCGCCGTGGCGGCAGGGCAGGGTGGCGATACGAAACGAAACGGACTGCCCGGACAACTCGACATTGAACTGCCCATCTTGCGGGAGGCGTCGTTCGGCGATATCGAGATTGCCGAGTACTTTTAGCCTTGCCGTCAGGGTGCTGGCAAGCTTACTGGGTAGAGGAGACAAGCCATGCAGCACCCCATCGACACGTAGTCGAATGACATACTGGGTTTCGCCGGGTTCAAAATGGATGTCGGAGGCGCGCAGCATAAGGGCTTGTTGCAGCGTATGGTTTAAAATTTCTACCGCCGAGCCACTGTCTTCTTTGGGTTCTTGTATTACCGGTACTGCGGCCTGCGCGGTTACCTGTTGGTGCTTATCCATCTGTTCAGGTGTCCAGCAGCGGATGTCGATGCGTTTTTGCACAGCGAATTGCAGCGATTCCATCAACTCCGTGCTGGGGCTATCCACGACGGCAATCGTGAGCACATCGATTTCGTTATTGAGCACAACCGCATTGTGGCGCTGGCAGAGCGCGATAAGTTTGTCTTCTTTCATTGCCGCTCCTTAGCGTCCAGTACGGAACACATCTTCGCAGGCCAGCTGCAAGGCGCTATCCGCTTGTGTATTACAGGCGCGCGTCCAGCCCTGCATTCCCTCTGCACTGTTCCACTGCGGTGTCATGACCACGCTAAGCCCATTCAGACTTTCTTGTCCGGTCAGCGTGACGATGCCTTTTGCCACGCTCATCGCCGAAACATATCGCGTGGTTGTGGGCGCGGGGATGCCATTACTGCTGGCGTCGCAGGTTTCTAAACCGCCACGCTCAAGCGCGCATAGCTCTATTGCGGTGCGATAGGGAACATAGGCTTGCAGCATGTCGGTTAGCGCGGCTTTGCGCAGGTAGTTTTGATAGGCGGGAATACCGATAGCGCTCAAAATCGCAATGATGCCGATAACCACCATCAGCTCAATTAAGGTGAATCCTTGCTGTCTGTTCATAAACGGCTCCTTGTTTTGAGCCGCTACTTTGTCAGCCCCTGGAATGGCTGGCGAGGAGTAAAAAAAAGGATGGGAAAGAGGCTTCCAGCGTTGTTGATGAAATTGCAGTTCAGAACAAAAAAGGTGCGAGCTAACACGCAAAAAAACGGGCCAGCGGCCCGTTCAAAAGCGAGGACTAACGAAAGCGCATTGACAGGTCGAGAGCGCGAACATGTTTGGTTAGCGCCCCCACAGAGATGTAATCAACACCGGTTTCAGCGAATTCCCGCAGGGTTTCCTGTGTCACGTTGCCGGAAACTTCCAGCCGCGCCTGGCCGTTGGTGCGCTTCACGGCTTCACGCATTTGTTCGGTGGTGAAGTTATCCAGCATGATGATGTCCGCCCCGGCTTTCAGGGCGTCATCCAGCTCAGAAAGCGATTCCACCTCGATTTCGACCGGCACATCAGGATGCATCCAGAAGGCTTGCTCCACCGCCTTACGTACAGAACCCGCAGCGATAATATGGTTCTCTTTGATCAAAAATGCATCCGAAAGGCCAAGTCGATGGTTCGCGCCGCCGCCGCACAGCACCGCATATTTTAGGGCGGTGCGCAGCCCTGGCAGCGTTTTGCGGGTATCCAGCAGTTGTGTTTTGGTACCGTTGAGCAGTTCCACATAACGGCGAACTTCGCTGGCGACACCGGAAAGTGTCTGGACAAAATTGAGCGCGGTACGTTCGCCGGTCAACAACGCGCGCGAGGGGCCTTCAAGCTCAAATAGCGGTTGGTCGGCGTAAATCGCGTCGCCATCCGCGACATGCCAGGTGACAGCGACATCATCGCCCGCCAGTTGAATAAAGACCTCTTCAACCCAGCGTTTGCCGCAGAATACGCCATCTTCACGGGTAATAATCACCGCATGAGAGCGGTTCTCTGGCGGTAACAATTGCGCGGTAATGTCGTTATTTGCATCGACTTCTCCACCCAGGTCTTCACGCAGTGCCTGAGCCACTGCGGCGGGGATATCCAGCTCGATGCGTTCGAGCAGCGCGTCACGTCGGTGATCGGGGTTATAGCGGCGAGGCGGCATGATAAACTCCAAAAAGGGTAACGAATCACAAAGTTAGGTGATGTCCTGCTGGCAACGCCATTACGGGACACAGTGCAAACATGCTACTCTGAAGCGTGTTTCAGCACCATCCTCTATAAGGAGTTCCTTATGCAGTTATGCAAGGGCTGGCTGGTCGAGGCGCGGCATGTGCCGTCTCCCCACTTTGATTGCCGCCCGGACGATGAACAGCCTTCATTGCTGGTGGTACATAATATTAGCTTGCCCCCCGGCAAATTTGGCGGCCCATGGATAGACGCGCTGTTCACCGGCACGCTGGATGCCAGCGCCGATCCCTTCTTTGAAGAGATTGTTCATCTGCGTGTTTCCGCGCACTGTCTGATTCGCCGCGACGGCGAGATTGTGCAGTATGTGCCTTTCGATAAACGCGCCTGGCATGCGGGCGTCTCTTCGTATCATGGGCGGGAACGCTGTAACGACTTTTCCATTGGTATCGAGCTTGAAGGCACCGATCATCTGCCTTATACCGATGCACAATACGGCCAACTGGCGGCAGTAACACGAACGGTGATTGAGCTTTACCCGTCGATTGCCGACAATATGACCGGGCATAGCGATATTGCCCCCGATCGCAAGACCGATCCCGGGCCGGCTTTTGATTGGGCGAGATTTCGTGCGTTGGTTGCCGGTATGTCAGAAAAGGAGATGCCATGACGTTATTCACCCTGTTGCTGGTGTTAGCAGCAGAACGGCTGTTTAAACTGGGGGAACACTGGCAACTGGATCATCGGCTGGAGGTGCTGTTCCGGCGGGTAAAACACTACTCTATGATCAGAACGTTGCTGATGACCGCGCTGGCGATGCTAGTCACCTTCCTGATTTTGCGTGCATTGTATGGGCTGTTTTTCAATGTGCCGTTGCTGGTGGTGTGGATTTTACTCGGTGCGTTGTGTATCGGTGCGGGTAAAGTGCGGCTGCATTATCACGCTTATCTGAAAGCAGCAGCGCGCAACGATGCTCATGCCCACACGGCGATGGCGAACGAGCTGACGTTGATTCACGGTGTGCCGCCTGGCTGTGATGAGCGCGAGTTTCTACGTGAGTTGCAAAACGCGCTGGTGTGGATCAACTTCCGTTTTTACCTTGCACCGCTGTTCTGGTTTATCGTCGGTGCTTCGTGGGGGCCGGTGTTGCTGGTGGGTTACGCGTCACTGCGTGCCTGGCAATACTGGCTGGCGCGCTATAAAACGCCAGCCGAGCGTCAACAGTCGGGCATTGATGCGATTTTACATCTGCTGGATTGGGTGCCGGTGCGCCTGGCGGGTGTGGTGTATGCGCTGGTCGGGCACGGCGAAAAAGCGCTGCCGGCCTGGTTTGCTTCGTTGGGCGATCGCCATACCTCGCAGTACCAGGTACTGACGCGTCTCGCACAGTTCTCGCTGGCGCGCGAGCCGCATACAGATAAAGTCGAAACGCCGAAAGCCGCTGTCTCGATGGCGAAGAAAACGTCGCTGGTACTGGTGGTCGTGGTGGCGTTGTTGACGATTTACGGCACGCTGATTTAACCGCGTGCCGCAGTATCACTGATTATCCGCCGCCGGGATGCCGAAATCGGGCATCCCGTTTTCTTGCCAGCGGATTGTTTTCAGGCGGGTATGGCGATTGGGATCGTAGAGCGGATCGCCTTCAATTTCGGTGTAATTCCGCGCGTGATAAACCAGAATATCTTCCCCGTCCGGTGTTTGCGTAAAACTGTTGTGCCCCGGGCCGTACTGGCGGTTTTCATCACTGGTTTTAAACACCGGCTGCGGCGATTTATGCCAGTTTTCCGGATCCTGCGGGTTGGCGGTGATAGCGATCCACAACAAGCCCATACAGTAGTTTTCGTCGGTGGCGCTGGCGGAATAACTCACAAAGAGTTTATCGCCGTGGAACAAAACCGCCGGGCCTTCATTGACCAGAAAACCACGACACTCCCAGTCAAACTCCGGTTTGCTTAGCATCACCGGTTCGCCTTTCAGCGTCCACGGATTTTCCATTTCCGCCAGATAGATATTGGAATTACCGGCAATATCCGGCGCTTTTTGCGCCCACAAGTACCAACGCTTCCCCTGATGCTCAAAGGTCGTGGCATCCAGCGCAAACGTATCGAAAGGTGTTTTCACCTGGCCTTTTTCGACCCAGCGCCCGCTGAGCGGGTCGGCATCCGCACACTCCAGTACAAACATGCGGTGCTGGAACATATTCAGCGCGTCCAGCGCTTTGGTGTATGTCGCGGCAAAGTAGAGATACCATTTGCCATCAATATGATGCAGCTCCGGCGCCCAGATAAGCTCGCTCATCGGGCCGCTTTGCGGTTTGCGCCAGACTACGCTTGCCTGAGCGTGACGCAGGCCTTCCAGCGTGGCGGCGCGGCGGATCTCCAGCCGGTCATATTCCGGCACCGAGGCCACGAAGTAATACTCGCCTTGATGGTGCAGGATAAACGGGTCGGCGCGCTGTTCAATAAACGGGTTCGGCCAGTTATTCATTATGCATTCCTTACGTTATCGCCCGCCGGTACCTGCTGATTTTCGGTCAGCTCATGGTAGTTGATGCGGCGTTTTTCCAGATCCGCCTGGATCTGTTTCATCAGTTCACGGTCAACTTTCAGCAGGCGCACCACGCCTGCGGTGATCAGGTAGCCCACGCCTGGAATAATGGTAAACAACAGCATAATACCGTTAATGGCGCTGGCGCTTTGTTGCTTGGCTCCGGCGTCATAGCCGTACCACGAGAGCAGGAAACCGACCATCGCCCCGGCAACTGCCAGACCTACTTTCAGGAAGAACAAGTTACCGGAGAAACTGATACCGGTAATGCGTTTGCCGGTTTTCCACTCACCGTAGTCATCAACGTCAGCCATCAGCGACCAGTGCAGCGGGGAAGGGATCTGATGCAGGATGTTTAGCAGGAAGTAGAGCACCACAATCAGTACCGTGGCGTGCGGGTCAAAGAAGTAAAAGGCGCCGGAGAAGAACGCCAGCACGATGTTGGTCCAGAAGAAGACTTTCAGCTTACACCAGCGGTCGGTCAGCACTTTTGCCAGCATGCTGCCAAGCATCATGCCGACAACGCCGAGGCTAATAAACAGCGTAGCGAAATGGGTGCTTTCCCCCATTACCCAGGTGACGTAATACATGGTGGCCGCCATGCGGATAAAACCAGGGCAAACGTTGCAGAGTGTCAGCAGCAGGATGCGTACCCATTGGTCGTTTTTCCATACGTCTTTGAAATCTTTCTTCAAATCGTCGTTGGTTGGCACCGCCGGGCGGATACGTTCACGCACGGTGGCAAAGCAGAACAGGAACATGCACATGCCGATAAACGCCAGCACCGTCATCGCCATCTGGTAGCCTTTGGCTTTATCCGCACCGCCAAACCACTCGGCCATTGGCAGCAGCGTGAGCGACAGCAGCAATGTTGCAATGCCAACCATCACAAAGCGATACGACTGGCAGGCGACACGCTCTTTCGGGTCGTTGGTGATAACACCACCCAGCGAGCAGTAGGGGATATTGATCGCGGTATAGGTCAGCGACAGCAGGAAATAGGTAATAAAGGCATAGATAACTTTGCTGTTGTAGGTCCACTCCGGCGTGGTAAACATCAGCACGCTGAAAACGGCGTAAGGCACGGCTATCCACAACAGCCACGGGCGAAAACGACCATATTTGCTTTGTGTACGGTCAGCGAGCGCGCCCATTAGCGGGTCAGTCACCGCATCAATCACGCGTATCGACAGCAGTAATACCCCGACCAGCGCGGGTGCGAGGCCGAAGATATCAGTATAGAAATAGTTAACAAACAGCATGATAGCGCCAAAGATGATGTTGCATCCGGCGTCGCCCATGCCATAGCCAATCTTTTCTTTAACAGACAGTTTGGTGTCCATTGCCGGTTCTCCCTTTGAGATATGGCATGAAGTATTTGTCTGTGAATTTTTGTTTGCGTAGCAGGATCAGGCCGCAGAGATGGACAAAACAGCTATGTAAAGGAAAGTGTGAGGAAGGTAACGCTGTGATAACAACCCTCTCCCGGGCGGGAGAGGGCAGAACGGATAAGGATTAATGCGCTTTCACGGCATTGGCATTTTTCTGCTTCAGCAGGTAGCCGACGCCAAGGACGGCAATCCACACCGGGATCAGGTAGACCGAGATCGCCATGCCGTCTGTCATCAGCATGATTACCAGCACCGCCGCCATAAAGATCAGGCAGATCCAGTTACCCACCGGGTAGAACAGCGCCGGGAAGCGTGGTGTGACGCCTTGCTGCTGCTTGGCGCGACGAAAACGCATGTGCGCCAGGCTAATCATTGCCCAGTTGATCACCAGCGCGGAAACCACCAGCGCCATCAGCAGGCCAAACGCGGATTCCGGCGCGAAGTAGTTGATCACTACGCACAGCGCGGTAAACAGCGCAGAAGTGAGGATAGTGTTCACCGGCACGCCGCGCTTATCCACTTGTTGCAGCATTTTCGGCGCATTGCCCTGTTTTGCCAGGCCGAACAGCATGCGGCTGTTGCAATACACGCAGCTGTTATAAACCGACAGCGCGGCAGTCAGCACCACAATGTTCAACGCATTGGCCACAAACGAGTCGCCCAGTTCATGGAAAATCAGCACAAACGGGCTGGTATCCGAGGTAACGCGTGTCCACGGCATTAAAGAGAGCAGCACGGCCAGCGAACCGACATAGAAAATCAGGATGCGATAGATAACCTGATTGGTGGCTTTTGGAATGCTTTGTTCCGGGTTATCGGCTTCTGCGGCGGTGATCCCCACCAGTTCCAGACCACCGAACGAGAACATGATGATCGCCATCATCATCACCAGCCCACCGATGCCGTGCGGCAGGAAACCGCCCTGTTCCCACAAGTTACGCACGGTGGCCTGCGGGCCCGCGCTACCGCTAAACAGCAACCAGCCGCCAAAGACGATCATCGCCACAACGGCGAAAACCTTAATAATGGCAAACCAGAACTCCATCTCACCAAACACTTTAACGTTGGTCAGGTTGATGGCGTTGATAATGACAAAGAATACGGCGGCGGAGACCCAGGTGGGGATTTCTGGCCACCAGAACTGAACATATTTCCCTACGGCGGTGAGTTCCGCCATCGCCACCAGCACGTACAGCACCCAGTAGTTCCAGCCGGAAGCAAAGCCTGCGAAGCTGCCCCAATATTTGTAAGCGAAGTGGCTGAATGAGCCAGCCACCGGCTCTTCAACGACCATTTCGCCAAGCTGGCGCATGATCAAAAACGCGATAAAACCGGCAATGGCATAGCCCAGAATGATCCCCGGGCCGGCAGATTGAATGACGGATGCGCTGCCCAGAAACAGGCCAGTCCCAATAGCGCCACCCAGCGCGATAAGCTGAATGTGGCGGTTCTTAAGGCCGCGCTTTAGCTGATCGCCGTGCTGTTGACCTTCCATTATGAAACCTCGTGTGTGGTTGTTATCTGTACGCTGTGGTTTGCGTGTAATAAATAAATTCCGTTTTTGTATTTTTTAGTTTACGAAATGTCGACGGGAATTTTCGTCAATCCCTTTCATAGGGCTCAGAATAGTGATAAGTGCGCGGGAATGCATCTGCTTTATGAAACTCAGATGACGAGCGAGTAAAAAAGAAACCGTTTCTGAGTAACCCATCTACCCCCTTATTGAGTTCATTTTCACTTTTTATGCATATTTAAAGAATGGCTATTCACTTATTCATCAACTGAATCGGTTCATATGCCTTAATTGGCGTTTCATAAAAGTTAAAACTGCCTCTTTCGTGGTAAACGAGGCATTTGTGCAAGGTTACATCTTTGAAACGCTATTTCTGTAACATTGTTAAAATGTGCGTGGTTTCCTGATTTCAATCAAAACCTGTATGGACAGAAGGTGAATACTTTGTTACTTTAGCGTCAAGAACATGAAATTGGTAAGACCAATTGACTCCGGGCGAGTGGCAGAGACAGGGAACAATGGCCTACAACAAAATCCGCCAACCAAAACTTTCCGATGTGATTGAGCAGCAACTGGAGTTTTTGATTCTCGAAGGTACCTTGCGTCCCGGTGAGAAACTGCCTCCAGAGCGCGAACTGGCCAAACAGTTCGATGTTTCTCGTCCTTCACTGCGCGAGGCCATTCAGCGCCTCGAAGCGAAAGGTTTGCTCCTTCGTCGCCAGGGTGGCGGTACTTTTGTCCAAAGCAGCCTGTGGCAAAGCTTCAGCGATCCGCTGGTTGAGCTTCTGGCCGATCATCCCGAATCCCAATTTGACCTGCTTGAAACCCGCCACGCGCTGGAAGGCATTGCTGCATATTATGCGGCGCTGCGCAGCACCGATGAAGACAAAGCGCGGATTGGCGAGCTGCACCAGGCCATTGAGCGGGCGCAGCAGTCAGGGGATTTGGATGCGGAATCCAGTGCCGTTGTGCAGTATCAAATAGCCGTAACCGAGGCGGCACATAATGTTGTGCTGCTTCATCTGCTACGCTGCATGGAGCCAATGTTGGCGCAAAACGTTCGTCAGAACTTCGAATTGCTGTACGCGCGCCGCGAAATGCTGCCGCTTGTCAGCACCCATCGTTCGAGTATTTTCGCGGCGATCATGGCCGGGAAGCCGGAAGAGGCGCGTGAAGCGTCGCACCGCCACCTGGCGTTTATTGAAGAGATTTTGCTGGACCGGAGCCGTGAGCAGAGCCGCCGTGAGCGCTCGCTTCGCCGGTTAGAGCAGAGAAAGAATTAAGATTTTCTGGTGCAGGTTGTACCAGAAGAGTTGTAACACCAGCGCCAAACTTTAGAGCGCGGCAACTAAACGCAGAACCTGTCTTATTGCACTTTTATGGCTGCCAATGAAAGGCATGAGAATGCAATGGGACAGGTTCCAGACAAATCAACGTATTAGATAGATAAGGAATACCCCCCATGTCAGAACGTTTCCAAAATGACGTGGATCCGATCGAAACTCGCGACTGGCAACAGGCGATCGAATCGGTCATCCGTGAAGAAGGTGTTGAGCGTGCTCAGTATCTGATTGACCAGCTCCTTTCTGAAGCCCGCAAAGGCGGTGTGAAAGTGGCAGCTGGCACAGGGGCGAGCAACTATGTAAACACTATTGCCGTTGAAGATGAACCGGAATACCCGGGCAATCTGGAACTGGAACGCCGCATTCGTTCAGCTATCCGCTGGAACGCAATCATGACGGTTCTGCGTGCGTCCAAAAAAGACCTTGAGCTGGGCGGCCACATGGCGTCCTTCCAGTCTTCCGCGACCGTTTATGAAGTTTGCTTCAACCATTTCTTCCGCGCGCGTAACGAGAAAGATGGTGGCGATCTGGTGTACTTCCAGGGCCACATCTCTCCGGGCATCTACGCACGTGCGTTTGTTGAAGGTCGTCTGACTGAAGAGCAGATGAACAACTTCCGTCAGGAAGTTCACGGTAAAGGCCTCTCCTCTTACCCGCACCCGAAATTGATGCCGGAATTCTGGCAGTTCCCGACCGTCTCCATGGGCCTGGGCCCGATTGGTGCGATCTATCAGGCGAAGTTCCTGAAATATCTGGAACACCGTGGTCTGAAAGATACCTCTGAACAAACCGTTTACGCCTTCCTTGGCGACGGTGAGATGGATGAGCCGGAATCCAAAGGCGCTATTACCATCGCCACCCGTGAAAAACTGGACAACCTCTGCTTCATCATCAACTGTAACTTGCAGCGTCTGGATGGCCCGGTAACCGGTAACGGTAAAATCATCAACGAACTGGAAGGCATCTTCAGCGGTGCTGGCTGGAACGTTATCAAGGTGATGTGGGGCGGTCGTTGGGATGAACTGCTGCGTAAAGACACCAGCGGTAAACTGATCCAACTGATGAACGAAACCGTTGACGGCGACTACCAGACCTTCAAATCCAAAGATGGCGCGTACGTTCGTGAGCACTTCTTCGGTAAATACCCGGAAACCGCAGCGCTGGTTGCAGACTGGACTGATGAGCAGATCTGGGCACTGAACCGTGGCGGCCACGATCCGAAGAAAGTTTACGCGGCACTGAAAAAAGCGCGTGAAACCAAAGGTAAAGCGACTGTTATCCTGGCCCACACCATCAAAGGTTACGGCATGGGCGATACCGCAGAAGGTAAAAACATCGCGCACCAGGTTAAGAAAATGAACATGGACGGCGTGCGTTATATCCGCGATCGTTTCAATGTTCCGGTTACCGATGAGCAGGTTGAAAATCTCTCTTACATCACCTTCCCGGAAGGTTCTGAAGAGCATAAATACCTGCACGAACGTCGCCAGGCACTGAAAGGCTACCTGCCGTCTCGTCAGCCGAACTTCACCGAGAAACTGGATCTGCCTTCGCTGGAAGACTTCTCCCAGTTGCTGGAAGAGCAGAACAAAGAGATCTCCACCACTATCGCTTTCGTTCGTGCCCTGAACGTGATGCTGAAGAACAAGTCGATCAAAGATCGTCTGGTTCCGATTATCGCCGACGAAGCGCGTACTTTCGGTATGGAAGGTCTGTTCCGTCAGATTGGTATTTACAGCCCGAACGGCCAGCAGTACACCCCGCAGGACCGTGAGCAGGTTGCTTACTACAAAGAAGACGAGAAAGGTCAGATCCTGCAGGAAGGTATCAACGAACTGGGTGCTGGCGCATCCTGGCTGGCGGCTGCGACCTCTTACAGCACCAACAACCTGCCGATGATCCCGTTCTACATCTACTACTCCATGTTCGGGTTCCAGCGTATCGGCGACCTGTGCTGGCAGGCTGGCGACCAACAGGCTCGCGGCTTCCTGGTAGGCGGGACTTCCGGTCGTACGACGCTTAACGGCGAAGGTCTGCAGCACGAAGATGGTCACAGCCACATTCAGTCGCTGACTATCCCGAACTGTATCTCTTATGACCCGTCTTACGCGTACGAAGTGGCAGTCATCATGCATGACGGTCTGACCCGTATGTACGGTGAGAAACAAGAGAACGTTTACTACTACATCACCACGCTGAACGAAAACTACCACATGCCTGCCATGCCGGAAGGTGCCGAGGAAGGTATCCGTAAAGGTATCTACAAACTCGAAACCGTTGCTGGTAGCAAAGGTAAAGTTCAGCTGCTGGGCTCCGGTTCTATCCTGCGTCACGTGCGTGAAGCAGCGCAGATCCTGGCGAACGACTACGGCGTGGGCTCTGACGTGTACAGCGTCACCTCCTTCACTGAACTGGCGCGTGATGGCCAGGATTGTGAGCGCTGGAACATGCTGCACCCGCTGGAAACTCCGCGCGTTCCGTACATCGCTCAGGTGATGAACGACGCACCGGCTGTGGCATCAACTGACTATATGAAACTGTTCGCCGAGCAGGTTCGTACTTACGTACCGGCTGATGATTACCGCGTACTGGGTACCGATGGCTTCGGTCGCTCCGACAGCCGTGAAAACCTGCGTCACCACTTCGAAGTTGATGCTTCTTACGTGGTGGTAGCAGCACTGGGCGAACTGGCTAAACGTGGCGAAATCGACAAGAAAGTGGTGGCGGAAGCAATCACCAAATTCAACATCGATGCAGAAAAAGTTAACCCGCGTCTGGCGTAAGAGGTAAAGAGATAATGGCTATCGAAATCAAAGTACCGGACATCGGGTCTGATGAAGTTGAAATCACCGAGATTCTGGTCAAAGTAGGCGACAAAGTTGAAGCTGAACAGTCGCTGATCACTGTAGAGGGCGACAAAGCCTCTATGGAAGTCCCGTCTCCGCAGGCTGGCGTTGTTAAAGAGATCAAAGTCTCTGTCGGCGACAAAACCGAGACGGGCAAACTGATCATGATTTTCGATTCCGCCGAGGGTGCAGCAGCCGCTGCACCTGCTCCGGCAGAAGAGAAGAAGGACGCCGCTCCGGCCGCTGCTGCACCAGCAACCGCGGCAGCAAAAGAAGTGAACGTGCCTGACATCGGCGGTGACGAAGTTGAAGTCACCGAAGTCCTGGTGAAAGTGGGCGACACCGTTGCGGCAGAACAATCTCTGATCACCGTAGAGGGCGACAAAGCCTCTATGGAAGTTCCGGCGCCGTTCGCAGGCACCGTAAAAGAGATCAAAATCAACACCGGCGACAAAGTCTCTACTGGCTCGCTGATCATGGTCTTTGAAGTGGCGGGTGCTGCACCTGCTGCGGCCCCGGCTCCGGCTGCGGCGAGCGCACCGGCAGCCGCGGCTGGCCCGAAAGAAGTTAACGTACCGGATATCGGCGGCGACGAAGTTGAAGTCACCGAAGTGCTGGTGAAAGTGGGCGACAAAGTCTCCGCTGAACAGTCACTGATCACCGTAGAAGGCGATAAAGCCTCCATGGAAGTCCCGGCACCGTTCGCCGGTACCGTGAAAGAGCTGAAAGTGAATGTGGGCGACAAAGTCTCCACCGGCTCCCTGATCATGGTGTTCGAAGTGGAAGGCGCTGCGCCTGCCGCAGCCCCGGCTGCTGCTCCGGCATCTGCTGCCCCGGCTCAGGCTGCTAAACCTGCTGCGGCTCCTGCTGCGAAAGCAGACGGTAAATCTGATTTCGCGGAAAACGACGCTTACGTCCACGCTACACCGCTGATCCGCCGCCTGGCGCGCGAATTCGGCGTCAACCTGGCGAAAGTGAAAGGCACCGGTCGTAAAGGCCGTATCCTGCGCGAAGACGTTCAGGCTTACGTGAAAGATGCGGTGAAACGTGCTGAATCTGCACCTGCTGCTGGCGCAACCGGTGGTTCTCTGCCGGGTCTGCTGCCGTGGCCGAAAGTGGACTTCAGCAAGTTTGGTGAAATCGAAGAAGTTGAACTGGGCCGTATCCAGAAAATCTCTGGTGCCAACCTGAGCCGTAACTGGGTGATGATCCCGCACGTTACGCACTTCGACAAAACCGATATCACCGATCTGGAAGCGTTCCGTAAACAGCAGAACGCCGAAGCTGAGAAGCGCAAACTGGATGTGAAATTCACCCCGGTTGTCTTCATCATGAAAGCCGTTGCTGCAGCGCTTGAGCAAATGCCTCGCTTCAACAGCTCTCTGTCTGAAGATGCACAGCGTTTGACGCTGAAGAAATACATCAACATCGGTGTCGCGGTAGATACTCCGAACGGCCTGGTTGTTCCGGTCTTTAAAGACGTGAACAAGAAGAGCATTACCGAGTTGTCTCGCGAACTGACCGTGATTTCCAAGAAAGCGCGTGACGGTAAGCTGACCGCTGGCGAAATGCAGGGCGGTTGCTTCACCATCTCCAGCATCGGCGGCCTGGGGACTACCCACTTCGCACCGATTGTTAACGCGCCGGAAGTGGCTATCCTGGGCGTCTCCAAATCTGCAATGGAGCCGGTCTGGAACGGTAAAGAGTTCGTACCGCGTCTGATGATGCCGATTTCGCTCTCCTTCGACCACCGTGTGATTGACGGTGCTGATGGTGCGCGCTTTATCACCATCATCAACAACATGCTGTCTGACATTCGCCGTCTGGTGATGTAATCGAAGAAGCCGGCCTGACGGCCGGCTTTTTTCTGGTAATCTCATAGGGCTGTTGGGGTTATCAGGGGCAAAAGGACAAATCGTTTGCCGTTTGTTGTTTCAAAATTGTTAACAATTTTGTAAACTGCGGGCGGATAGAACGTCCCGGTGGATGAAGGGCGACATGAAGTACCCCTGACCGCCGGAAATCAATAAGAGGTCATGATGAGTACTGAAATCAAAACTCAGGTCGTGGTACTTGGGGCAGGCCCGGCAGGTTACTCTGCTGCCTTCCGTTGCGCTGATTTAGGTCTGGAAACCGTCATCGTTGAACGTTACAACACTCTCGGCGGTGTTTGTCTGAACGTGGGTTGTATCCCTTCTAAAGCGCTGCTGCACGTTGCAAAAGTTATCGAAGAAGCCAAAGCGCTGGCTGAACACGGTATCGTCTTCGGCGAACCGAAAACCGATATCGACAAGATTCGTACTTGGAAAGAGAAAGTGATCACTCAGCTGACCGGCGGTCTGGCGGGTATGGCGAAAGGCCGTAAAGTGAAAGTGGTCAACGGTCTGGGTAAATTCACCGGGGCGAACACCCTGGAAGTGGAAGGCGAAAACGGCAAAACCGTGATCAACTTCGACAACGCTATCATCGCGGCGGGTTCCCGTCCGATCCAACTGCCGTTCATTCCGCATGAAGATCCGCGCGTATGGGATTCTACCGACGCTCTGGAGCTGAAATCTGTACCAAAACGCCTGCTGGTTATGGGGGGCGGTATCATCGGTCTGGAAATGGGCACCGTGTACCATGCGCTGGGTTCAGAGATTGACGTGGTTGAAATGTTCGACCAGGTTATCCCGGCTGCTGACAAAGACATCGTGAAAGTCTTCACCAAACGCATCGGTAAGAAATTCAATCTGATGCTGGAAACCAAAGTGACCGCCGTTGAAGCGAAAGAAGACGGCATTTACGTTTCCATGGAAGGCAAAAAAGCCCCTGCTGAAGCGCAGCGTTACGACGCCGTGCTGGTGGCTATCGGCCGTGTGCCGAACGGTAAAAACCTCGACGCTGGCAAAGCAGGCGTGGAAGTGGACGACCGTGGTTTTATCCGCGTTGACAAACAGCTGCGCACCAATGTGCCGCACATCTTTGCTATCGGCGATATCGTCGGTCAGCCGATGCTGGCGCACAAAGGTGTGCATGAAGGCCATGTTGCCGCTGAAGTTATCGCCGGTAAAAAACACTATTTCGATCCGAAAGTTATCCCGTCTATCGCCTACACCGAGCCAGAAGTTGCATGGGTGGGGCTGACCGAGAAAGAAGCGAAAGAGAAAGGCATCAGCTACGAAACCGCCACCTTCCCGTGGGCAGCTTCTGGCCGTGCTATCGCTTCTGACTGCGCAGACGGTATGACCAAACTGATTTTCGACAAAGAGACGCACCGTGTTATCGGTGGCGCGATTGTCGGCACCAACGGCGGCGAGCTGCTGGGTGAAATCGGTCTGGCTATCGAAATGGGCTGCGATGCGGAAGATATCGCGCTGACCATTCACGCGCACCCGACGCTGCATGAGTCCGTCGGTCTGGCGGCTGAAGTGTTCGAAGGTAGCATTACCGACCTGCCGAACCCGAAAGCGAAGAAAAAGTAAGTTTCGCCAGTTTAAGATAAGGCAGCCTGCGGGCTGCTTTTTTTTGCCTCTTTCCCCACCAATCTCCTCTTTTCACATAACTACAAGTATTAGTAGGCATTTTTATTCAGATTATTCCTTAAAATACCGATAACTCTTCCAGGACATTTTATATAACGCAGGCTGCAAGCCCGCACCTCTGGCTCCGTCATGACATGGACTGTGTGACTTTTCCTTGTTTCATTGCTCCCGTCCGGCGTTTGCCGCATTTGTAGTTCTTATCCCTGGTTTGGAATGAAAAAAGGAATCGTTATGTCTTATAAAAAAATCGCTGTCGTTGGTGTGGTATTGGCTGCGTTCGTGCTGTCGGGTTGTGGCGCGATGACCACGGCGGTGAAAAAACGTAATCTGGAAGTGAAAACCCAGATGAGCCAGACCATCTGGCTGGAACCCTCCTCTGAGAAAACCGTTTATATCCAGGTTAAAAACACCTCTGACAAAGACATGAGCAACCTGCAGACGCTGCTGTCAAAAGAGCTGGGCGACAAAGGTTACAAAGTGACTTCTTCCCCGGATACCGCTTACTACTGGATCCAGGCCAACGTGCTGAAAGCCGACAAAATGGATCTGCGTGAAACTCAGGGATACCTGAAAAGTGGTTACGAAGGTGCGGCGATGGGTGCGGCGCTTGGCGCGGGTATTACTGCGTACAACAGCAACTCCTCCGGCGCGGCGCTTGGCGTGGGTCTGGCGGCAGGCCTGATTGGCCTGGCAGCCGATGCAATGGTAGAAGATGTTAACTTCACCATGGTGACTGACCTGCAAATCTCTGAGCGTAGCAAAGCGAAAGTGACCACCGATAACGTGGCGGCACTGCGTCAGGGCACTTCCGGTATCAAGCTGCAAACCAGCACCGAAGAAGGCAACCGCGCGAAATACCAGACTCGCGTCGTTTCTAACGCGAACAAAGTGAACCTGAAATTCGAAGAAGCCAAACCGGCTCTCGAAGCACAACTAGCGAAGTCCGTCGCTAACATCATGTAAGCCACTTTTGCATTCCACATGATGAATGCATGGGTAGCCTAAAATAGGCGAGTCAGGTAACTGGCTCGCTTTTTTTATTGTTTTCCGTGATGAATTTGGTGTTTTCATCCGGGAAGTATAAAGATTGTGCAAAAACTGCCGATGTTAGGTGACTACCACTATCGGTGAGAGAGGGAGTTTCATCGTCATGATCCGCGGACTTAGTTTTGCCTTACAGCTGCCTTCTGTGACGCGCGTGAGCGCGACAACACAGGTTGGAGCTGCTGCTCGTGCCGCCAACAGCAATAACGCCGTCGCCAACAATAACACCTCGGCGAAAGTGATGTTTGGCAGCCAGACATCAGAAATTTCGGCTGTTTATAGCCTGTCACCGAAAAAAATGAGCGCCAGTGTTGCACAGCAGTCGAACCCCATTATTGAGGGATTGATGCAATCGGCATTGGGCAGTGCTTCGGTTTCCTCAATGGCTGGCCTTGGCAGCGCGCTGCTTGACAATCTGAAAGAGAACCGTGGCGATTTCACCCAGGCACTGACTGGGGTGAGCGCTGAATTGGGCGCCAGTGCCGGTGCGAATAAATCTGCGGTGACGCTCAGCATTGCCACCAAATCCGGCTCGACCGTTCACCTGACGATGACCCAGCAGGACAATGGCATCGCGGTTGAGGTGAAAACGGAGGGCGACGCGCTAAATGATGATGATGCGGCGGCAGTGGCGAACCTCGGCAATGCGTTAAGCAAAGCGCTCAGCGGTCTGGGGCAGCAACCGCCGAAACTGGATATCGCCGGTTTGACCAACTTTGATAGTAACCGGTTGAAATCCGTCGATCTGAAAACGGATATCCGCAATGGCGATGATTCGCTGCAGTCGCTTAATTTCCATGCCGATGACAAAGCGCGCTCCGTTGCCTACCAGGATGGCGACTACTCGCTGAAGATGAGCAGCGATATGTCCAAACCTGCGCTCTCCGGGAGCTACGGCCAACAGCAGCTGGCGCTGAAAGCGTATGACGATAAATTCGACAAAGCGCGTATTGCCGGCAATGGCGATCGTGGCCAGATGGAAGCGATGAAATCCGTATTCCGTGCGCTGAACACCACCCGCGACGCGGAAAGCGCTAAAACCACTGCAGGGCAAAATCTCACTCTTGATACGAACGGCGTTTCGCAATTAAGCGGGCTGAATGATTTTTCACTGTCGCTCATGAAAACCGAGACTTCACCTAACCCGTTGCATGAAGAAGAGAAAGATCGCTTCGCTTATACCGCCTCGCAGTCTTCCGAAGAGCAGGCGCGCGATGATGGCTCGAGAACCGTGAAACAGACGACGCGCAGCCATCTGAGCGCCGCCTGGCATGAAGCTATCGACCCGTCGATTCCGCTGGCGCTGAACAAAATGAAGTCGTCGCAAAACTACTTCTACCATCTGGTGGAAAACGATGAAGAGAACACCACCACGCTCAACTATAACGGTCGCGGGCAACTGGCAAGCGTCGGTCATAACGAGCAGGTGAATAACCGCGCAACGGTGCAAAAATACGTGCTGGATAAGCTGGTGGATCAAACCGTCACCCCGGAAAAATATTCCAACAGCAACGTGCGTTCGTTGTTAGGTTCGGCGTAACAGCCGCGTAACCAAACGGCTCTGCGGAGCCGTTTTCCTTTCCTGCGGGCGAGGATTCTCTGTCGTTAAAACCTTCTCCCGTCTGCTTTATTCCGTCCTTAACGATTCAGCAAGTATTTAATGTTGCTTTTTTGTAAACGGATTAACACCCCCTGAAAATCCTGCTATGCTGCCCGACGCGGTTCGCGGATTTACCCTACAAACTGCTGTCTCACAGGAGCGTGAAGAGAAACGCCTGCCGCATTATGACAATGAGAGCGAGGAGAACCGTCGTGCTAGAAGAATACCGTAAGCACGTAGCTGAACGTGCCGCTGAGGGGATTGCGCCAAAACCATTAGATGCAACCCAAATGGCAGGGCTTGTCGAGCTGCTGAAGAACCCGCCTGCTGGCGAAGAAGAATTTCTGATTGACCTGCTGGCTAACCGTGTCCCACCGGGCGTTGATGAAGCTGCCTATGTAAAAGCTGGTTTCCTTGCCGCTATCGCCAAAGGCGATGCCACCTCCCCGCTGGTTACCCCTGAAAAAGCGATCGAACTGCTGGGCACCATGCAGGGCGGCTACAACATTCACCCGCTGATTGACGCGCTGGAAAGTGAAAAGCTCGCGCCGATCGCCGCGAAAGCGCTGTCTCACACGCTGCTGATGTTTGATAACTTCTACGACGTGGAAGAGAAAGCGAAAGCAGGCAACGCGTACGCTAAACAGGTAATGCAGGCATGGGCCGATGCCGAATGGTTCCTGAGCCGCCCGGCGCTGGCAGAGAAAATCACCGTTACCGTTTTCAAAGTGACGGGTGAAACTAACACCGATGACCTTTCTCCGGCGCCCGATGCCTGGTCGCGCCCGGATATCCCGCTGCACGCGCTGGCGATGCTGAAAAACGCCCGTGAAGGCATTGAGCCGGATCAGCCAGGCGCCGTTGGCCCGATCAAACAGATCGAAGCCCTGGCGAAAAAAGGTTTCCCGCTGGCCTATGTGGGTGATGTGGTGGGTACCGGTTCATCACGTAAATCCGCCACCAACTCGGTGTTGTGGTTTATGGGCGACGACATTCCGTTTGTGCCGAACAAACGCGGCGGCGGCTTGGTGCTTGGCGGCAAAATCGCGCCAATTTTCTTTAACACCATGGAAGATGCAGGCGCGCTGCCGATCGAAGTGGATGTTAATAGCCTGAACATGGGCGACGTCATTGACGTTTACCCGTTCAAAGGCGAAGTGCGTAACCACGAAACCGGTGAGTTGCTGGCGAGCTTCGAACTGAAAACCGATGTGCTGATTGACGAAGTGCGCGCCGGTGGCCGTATTCCGTTGATTATCGGCCGTGGCTTGACCACCAAAGCGCGTGAAGCGCTGGGCTTGCCGCACAGCGACGTTTTCCGTCAGGCGAAAGATGTGGCTGAAAGCAGCCGTGGTTATTCGCTGGCGCAAAAAATGGTTGGCCGTGCCTGCGGCGTGGACGGTGTCCGCCCTGGCGCTTACTGCGAACCGAAGATGACCTCTGTGGGTTCTCAGGATACCACCGGGCCGATGACGCGTGATGAGCTGAAAGACCTGGCGTGCCTGGGCTTCTCTTCGGATCTGGTGATGCAGTCCTTCTGCCACACGGCGGCGTATCCGAAGCCGGTTGACGTCACCACGCACCACACGCTGCCGGACTTCATTATGAACCGTGGCGGTGTTTCCCTGCGTCCGGGCGATGGCGTTATCCACTCCTGGCTGAACCGTATGCTGCTGCCGGATACCGTTGGTACCGGTGGTGATTCGCATACCCGTTTCCCGATCGGTATCTCCTTCCCGGCGGGTTCTGGTCTGGTGGCGTTTGCCGCCGCGACCGGTGTGATGCCGCTGGATATGCCGGAATCGGTGCTGGTGCGCTTTAAAGGCAAAATGCAGCCGGGTATTACGCTGCGCGATCTGGTACATGCGATTCCGCTATACGCGATCAAACAGGGTCTGCTGACCGTTGAGAAGAAAGGCAAGAAAAACATCTTCTCTGGCCGCATTCTGGAGATCGAAGGTCTGCCGGATCTGAAAGTCGAGCAGGCGTTTGAGCTGACCGATGCTTCTGCTGAGCGTTCCGCTGCTGGTTGTACCATTAAGCTGAACAAAGAGCCGATTATCGAGTATCTGAACTCCAACATCGTGCTGCTGAAATGGATGATTGCCGAAGGTTACGGCGACCGCCGTACGCTGGAACGCCGTATCCAGGGCATGGAGAAATGGCTGGCCGATCCGCAACTGCTGGAAGCGGATGCCGATGCGGAATACGCAGCGGTGATCGATATCGATCTGGCGGAAATCAAAGAGCCGATCCTCTGTGCGCCGAACGATCCGGACGACGCGCGTCTGCTTTCTGATGTGCAGGGTGCGAACATCGATGAAGTGTTCATCGGTTCTTGCATGACCAACATCGGTCACTTCCGTGCCGCAGGTAAGCTGCTGGATACCCACAAAGGTCAGCTGCCGACCCGCCTGTGGGTTGCGCCGCCGACCCGTATGGACGCGGCGCAGTTAACGGAAGAGGGCTACTACAGCGTGTTTGGTAAGAGCGGTGCGCGTATTGAGATCCCGGGTTGCTCGTTGTGCATGGGTAACCAGGCGCGTGTCGCAGACGGCGCGACGGTGGTTTCCACCTCTACCCGTAACTTCCCGAACCGTTTAGGTACGGGTGCGAACGTCTACCTGGCTTCTGCGGAGCTGGCGGCGGTTTCGGCGCTGATCGGTAAACTGCCAACGCCGGATGAGTATCTCCACTTTATGGCGCAGGTGGATAGAACCGCTGTCGATACTTACCGTTACCTTAATTTTGACCAGTTGAATCAGTACACCGAAAAAGCGGACGGCGTGATTTTCCAGACTGCCGTCTGACAGTGAAAGCCACCCTGCGGGGTGGCTTTTTTTTTGCCCGCCTGTTCGTATTCCCGTCGCTAAAACGCATCCCGCGCTTACTTTCTCTACGCCTGAGCGGATATTTTTCCTCGCTTCCGGCTGCTGCGCTTTTTTTCTTGTATTGTGCTGCGATAATTACTGCATAGGCGGCTATTTGGCCTGCATGAGGAAGCGATTATGGATTACGAATTTTTGCGTGATATCACCGGCGTGGTAAAGGTGCGCATGTCGATGGGCCACGAAGTGGTGGGGCACTGGTTCAATGAAGAAGTGAAAGAGAACCTGGCGCTGCTGGATGAAGTGGAGCAGGCGGCAAAAACGGTGAAAGGCAGCGAACGTTCCTGGCAGCGCGCGGGTCATGAATACACGCTGTGGCTGGATGGCGAAGAGGTCATGATTCGCGCGAACCAGCTGGAATTTTCCGGCGATGAAATGGAAGAAGGAATGAGTTACTACGATGAAGAGAGCCTGTCGCTGTGCGGCGTTGAGGATTTTCTTCAGGTGGTAGCGGCCTACCGGCAATTTCTCCAGCAGCGTTAATCAGGGCGCGTCCTTGCGCCCCTGGTGCGTTACACGGCCGGAATGTTGCGGCCGTAGTAGATCTCGCGCATCTCTTTCCACAGCGCTTCGGTGATCTCTTTACGTTCTTGCGGGGTCAAATCTTCCGGTTTGGTATGAAACATGTAGTGCTTAAGGTCGAACTCTTTAAGCAACATCTTGGTATGGAAGATATTTTCCTGATACACGTTGACGTCCACCATGTCATACAGCGATTTCATATCATCCGACATAAAGTTCTGAATCGAATTAATCTCATGATCGATAAAGTGTTTCAGGCCGTTGACGTCGCGGGTAAAGCCGCGCACGCGGTAATCGACGGTAACAATGTCGGATTCAAGCTGATGGATCAGGTAGTTCAGCGCTTTCAGCGGTGAAATCACGCCGCAGGTTGAGACTTCAATATCCGCACGGAAAGTACACAAACCGCCTTCCGGGTGGCTTTCCGGGTAGGTATGTACGCAGATATGGCTTTTATCGAGGTGCGCCACCACCGCTTCCGGCAGCGGGCCGGGATGCTCGGTTTTGTCGATAAGCTGCGGATCGACAGGTTCTTCGCTCACCAGAATGGTTACGCTCGCGCCTTGCGGCTCGTAATCCTGGCGGGCAATGTTCAAAATATTCGCGCCAATAATGTTACAGGTTTCCGTGAGGATCTCCGTCAAACGGTTGGCATTGTAGAGTTCATCGATATAGGCAATATAGCCATCACGCTCTTCTGCGGTTTTGGCATAGCAAATGTCGTAGATACAAAAACTCAGGCTTTTGGTCAGGTTGTTAAAGCCATGTAGTTTAAGCTTTTTCAATTTTTATCACCCCCTTAGTGTTACTGTGCAGCCAGTGCATCGTGTAAATATTGCGGCAGGGCAAAAGCCGCCGTGTGAATCGCCGGGTTGTAGTAGCGGCAGGTGAGATTGGCACTGTGGAAACGGGCGGCAATAATCTCGGTCGAGAGATGGCGCAGCGCCTCGTTATCCGTTGCCCAGGCGAATGTCATAATGCCGCCGTAATAGGTTGGCACCGCCGCCTGATAGAAACCGACGTCGCTGAAATAGTGACCGAGCTTGCGGTGGCTGCCGACCACTTCCTCTTGCTGTAAGAAGCTGACGCCGTTTTGCGCGACAAAGATCCCGCCAGGGTTCAGGCAGCGTTTGCAACCTTCATAAAACGCCGAGGTGAACAGGCTCTCGCCAGGCCCGATAGGATCGGTACAGTCCGAGATAATCACGTCGAACGTCTGGTCAGTGTGAGTAACAAAGTTCACGCCGTCATCGATCACCAGCGTAAAACGCGGATCGTCATAGGCGCCTGCATTGTGCTTTGGCAGATACTGACGGCAGAAAGAGACGACGCCAGCGTCGATTTCTACCATGGTGATGGTTTCAATATTTTTATGGCGGGTGACTTCGCGCAGCATGGCGCCGTCGCCGCCGCCGATGATCAGCACATGTTTCGCGTGGCCGTGCGCCAGCAGCGGAACATGGGTCATCATTTCGTGATAGATAAACTCGTCGCGTTCGGTGGTTTGCACCACGCCATCCAGCGCCATAACGCGGCCAAAAGCGGCGTTCTCGAAAATAATCAGATCCTGATGATCGGTCTTTTCGTGATACAGCACCTTATCAACGGCAAAGTATTGACCAAAATGGTCGTGCAGCGTCTCTTGCCATACGTTGTTATCGGCCATCGGTAGCTCCTTTGTTAACACCCGCGAAAAACGGGCGCAACATCATAGCTAACTCTGATTAGCGATGCACGGTCAAAAGTTCACCGTTATTTGACGTAGGCGAGAAGGCTCAGGGAATCACGAGCGAGGGCTTTACACTTTTTGGCAGTCGGAATGCCAATACCGCTGAGATCGCGGTAACTCTCTTCACCAAGCGATTTCATGTCCCATGTGTCATAGTTGCTGAGATCCCACTGATTTTGCTGGGCGAAAAAAACCAGTGCGCGGCGGATCTGCCCATTAGGTAAGTTGTTATAACCGCAGTCGTTTTTCAAAAATACGAACACTGCCGTGAGATCGGCCATGTCTTCAGCTTCGGATTCACTCAGTGCGTAACTGTTGGCGGAGACAGCCAGCAAGCTGCCCAGGACAATTGTTCTGAAAAACGTCTTCATTATTTCTACCACGGCGTAACGGAAATTAAACGTTAGCACAGTCCGGATATGGCGACGATATTTATTATTGCCTCTTTTCTTGACCTTCCGGCAGGGGGAGGGTTTAAGCTCAAAAGATGACCTGCAATCGATAAGGAAATGCCCATGCAACGCCGAGATTTTTTAAAATATTCCGCTGCGCTGGGGGTGATGAGCGCGCTGCCGTTATGGAGCCGTTCGCTGTTCGCCGCTGAGCGCCCCGCATTGCCCATCCCGCCATTACTCACCGCCGACGCGCAAAACCGTATCGTGTTAACGGTGCAGGCGGGCGAAACCCTGTTTGGCAATAAACGCGCCGCCACCTGGGGTTACAACGGTGCGCTGTTAGGCCCGGCGCTTCAGCTCCGCCAGGGGCGTGAGGTTACCGTTGATATCCGCAATACGCTTGCTGAAGAGACCACCGTGCACTGGCACGGCGTTGAGGTGCCGGGCGAGGTTGATGGCGGGCCGCAAGGCATCATTAAACCCGGCGCTAGCCGAACGGTGACGTTTACCCCGACACAGCAGGCAGCGACGTGCTGGTTCCACCCGCATCAACATGGCAAAACCGGTCGACAAGTTGCGATGGGGTTAGCGGGGCTGGTGCTGATTGAGGATGAAAACAGCCGTAAGTTGCGCCTGCCGCAACAGTGGGGCATTGATGACGTTCCAGTTATCGTGCAGGACAAAAAATTCACCGCCAATGGGCAGATCGATTATCAGTTGGATGTGATGAGCGCGGCTGTTGGCTGGTTTGGCGATACGCTGCTGACTAACGGTGCCATTTATCCACAACATTCCGCTCCGCGCGGCTGGCTGCGCTTGCGTTTATTGAACGGCTGCAATGCGCGTTCACTGAAGTTTGCCACCAGCGATCAACGCCCGCTGTATGTAGTAGCGAGCGACGGCGGTTTGCTTGGTGAACCGGTGAAAGTGAGTGAGTTACCGGTGCTGATGGGCGAGCGCTTTGAAGTGCTGGTTGATATCAGCAATGGTAAACCGTTCGATCTGATTACCTTACCGGTTCAGCAGATGGGGATGACCGTTGCGCCGTTTGACCAGCCGCATCCGGTGCTGAGCGTCCAGCCATTACAAGTGACCGCTTCCGGTACGTTACCGGATACGCTGGCGACACTGCCGGGTTTACCCGCGCTTGAAGGATTAACGCAGCGCACGTTGCAGCTGTCGATGGATCCGATGCTCGACATGATGGGCATGCAGGCGCTACAGCAGAAGTATGGCGATAGCGCGATGGCCGGGATGATGGGCCACGGGCAGATGGGTCATGGTCAGATGGATCATAGCCAGATGGGCAACATGAAAATGGATAGCGGCCAGATGAACCACGGCGGCAACGGCTTTGATTTCCATAACGCCAACCGCATCAACGGCAAAGCCTTTGATATGGCGACCCCGCAATTTGCTGCGCAAAAAGGGCAGTATGAGCGCTGGGTGATTTCCGGCGAGGGCGACATGATGTTGCACCCGTTCCATATTCACGGCACGCAGTTCCGCATTCTGTCGGAAAATGGTAAACCGCCAGCGGTGCATCGCGCAGGCTGGAAAGATACGGTTGAAGTGTATGGCGCGCGCAGTGAAGTGTTAGTGCGTTTCCAGCATGACGCACCGAAAGAATTTGCGTATATGGCGCACTGCCACCTGCTGGAACATGAAGATACCGGGATGATGTTAGGGTTTACAGTTTAACGCTTAACGTTCTGCTTCATCCGGCGGCTAACGGTCGCAGAAAAGAAAATCCCCTCATGCCAGATGGCAGAGGGGATTTTTTATAACCAGTCACTTTTACCTCTCCCGCTCAGGGAGAGGAGGGATTACTTGGCGTCATCCGGCAGCGCGTAAGCGACAATGTAGTCGCCCATCTTCGTACCGAACGAACCGTGACCGCCTGCGGAAATGACCACGTACTGCTTACCATTGACCTCATAAGTCATCGGTGTTGCCTGGCCACCGGCCGGCAAACGGCCTTGCCACAGTTTCTCACCGTTGCTCATGTTATAAGCGCGCAGGTAGTTATCTGCGGTCGCGGCGATAAACAGCACATTACCGGCGGTGGAAATTGGGCCGCCGAGCATCGGCATCCCCATATTGAACGGCACCGGAACCGGCATCGGGAACGGCATGCTGTCTTGCGGTGTACCAATGCGTTTTTTCCACACCACCTGGTTGGTTTTCAGATCCAGTGCAGAAATGTAACCCCAGGCCGGTTGTTTACAAGGCAGACCGAACGGCGAGAGGAACGGGTTCAGCGTCACGCCAAACGGTACACCATACTGCGGCTGAATACCGGATTCCGAACCGGTGCCTTTCGCATCTTTCGGCGGCTCCATTGGGTTGCCTGGACCACGTGGGATCAGTTTTGACACAAATGGCAGCGCCATCGGGTTGGCAATCGCCACCTGACGGTTTGGATCAACGGAGATCCCGCCCCATTCGAACATCCCCAGGTTACCCGGGAATACCAGCGTGCCCTGCTCAGATGGCGGCGTGAAGATGCCTTCATAGCGCATCTGGTGGAACATCACGCGGCACACCAGTTGGTCGAACATGGTGGCGCCCCACATATCCGCGCCGCTTAAGTTTTTCGTCGGACGGAAACTCAGGTCGGAGAAGGGTTGGGTTTTGGCTACGTAATCGCCTTTTGCCGCGCCTTGCGGAACCGGTTTTTCCGGTGCCGGAACCACCAGCTTACCGTTGGTACGATCGAGGACGAAAATGTTACCGGTTTTCGCCGGTGCGTAGATCACCGGTACGGTTTTGCCATTCACGGTAATGTCCGCCAGCGTCGGCTGGGACGGCATATCCATATCCCACAGATCGTGGTGTACGGTCTGGTAGCTCCAGGCAAGTTTACCGGTGGTGGCATTCAGCGCGACGATCGAGCTGGCATAGCGCTCCTGCTCCGGCGTACGGTTGCCGCCCCAGATATCCGGGGTGGTCACGCCCATCGGCAGATAGACTAAATCCAGTTTCGCGTCATAAGCCGCAGGTGCCCACGAGTTCGGTGAGTTAAAGGTGAAAGTGTGTTCATCCGACGGGATCGCGTTGGGATCTTTCGCGCCCGGATCGAAGGCCCACAGCAATTTCCCGGTGTTCACATCGAAACCACGGATAACGCCAGAGGTTTCACGGGTTGAGAAGTTATCCGTTACCGAACCGGCAATCACGATGGTTTTATCGGTGATGATCGGCGGAGATGTCGGCTCGTACAGACCCGGCGTGGTGTCCGGCATATTGGTCTGCAGGTTCAGGATCCCTTTGTTGGCAAAGGTTTCGCACAGCTTGCCGTTATCCGCATTCAGCGCAAACAGACGGCCATCGTTCACCGGCAGAATAATGCGGCGCGGGCAGTCAGCGACCACATCCGGGCTGGCGTTATCGGCACGGGCTTCATGATACGAAACACCGCGGCAGGTCACATGCTGGAACGAAGGATTGGTGTTCAGCTGCGGATCGAAATGCCACTTCTCTTTGCCGCTGGCGGCATCAATCGCAAACAAACGCTGGTGTGCGGTACACAGGAACAGCGTGTCGCCCACTTTAATTGGCGTCACTTCGTTGGTGATTTCACCGGGATCGTTTGGCATTTTCAGGTCGCCGGTGCGGAACACCCAGGCTTCCTTCAGGTTTTTCACGTTATCGGCATTGATCTGTTTCAGCGGCGAGTAACGCTGGCCTTCCTGGTTACGGCCATAGGCTGGCCAGTCACCATCGGCTACCTGTGAAATTGGCGCTGCCGGTGTGGCATCGGCGCTCAGGGTGCCGTGAACTTCTTGCGGATCGTTGAAACCCGCCCAGGTGAGGATGCCGCCACTCATTAACAGGGCCACCACCAACGCAGCGACCGCACCGCTGGACGGCACAATCAACCGCCGCCAGACAAACGGAAGAATCAGCCAGATACCGAAGAAGACGAGAATGTCGCTACGCGGTGTCAGCGCCCAGAAGTCGAAACCGACTTCCCACACGCCCCAAATCATTGTCGCCAGCAGTAGGGCGGCGTACAGCCACAGCGCGGCGCGCTTGCCCTTCCACAATAGCCATGTCACGCCGAGCATGACCAGACCAGCGATGGGGTAGTACCAGGAGCCGCCAATGCTGACGAGCCAGGCCCCACCGATTAAAAGATACAGCCCGCAGAAGGCTGCAAAGAGCGTCGTCAGCGTGACAAGCAGCCGCGACTGTTGAGTTTTTGTTTCCGCCATAAAACACATCCGTTGATTTGTTAATATTTTGATAGCAAGTAATTATAGGAGTTAACAAGTGTGATCGTCATCACAAAATGAGCTTTGTCGCGGAATAACCCGCAACAATCTTTTTGCTGGTATACTGCGCACCTTGCATTTCAATCACTGGTTTAAGTGCCGGTATTGAGTGATTTACTCTTTAAATCATATGGTTAGTAAAATGAAACACACTGTTGAAGTGATGATCCCGGAAGCGGAGATCAAAGCGCGTATCGCTGAGCTGGGTCGTCAAATCACTGAGCGTTATAAAGATAGCGGCAGCGAAATGGTGCTGGTTGGGCTGCTGCGCGGCTCGTTTATGTTTATGGCTGACCTGTGCCGTGAAGTGCAGGTGTCGCATGAAGTCGATTTCATGACCGCCTCCAGCTACGGCAGCGGTATGTCCACTACCCGCGATGTGAAAATCCTCAAAGATCTCGATGAAGACATTCGTGGAAAAGACGTGCTGATCGTTGAAGACATTATCGATTCGGGTAATACGCTGTCGAAAGTGCGCGAGATCCTGCGCCTGCGCGAGCCAAAATCGCTGGCGATTTGTACCCTGCTGGATAAACCGTCGCGTCGTGAAGTGGATGTGCCGGTCGAATTCGTTGGTTTTGCTATCCCGGACGAGTTTGTGGTGGGGTACGGTATTGATTACGCGCAGCGTTATCGCCATTTGCCGTACGTCGGCAAAGTGGTGATGCTGGACGAGTAAAAAAACGGGGCCGATAATGGCCCCGATTGTTATTTGTGGTTGATGTGCTTCTGGCTCAGATTTGACACGCCCTGGCGATAGCGTTGTTCCAGCGTTTCGCGGTTAGTGGCGGTGACGTCCAGATTGCGCAGCAGGCCATCGTGAATGCCGTAAGCCCAGCCGTGAATCGTCACTTTCTGGCCACGTTTCCACGCGGATTGCATAATGGTTGAATGGCCCAGGTTGTAGACTTGTTCCATCACGTTCAGCTCGCACAGCGTATCGAGACGACGCTCAGGCGGCATTTCGCCCAGCAGCGAGCTATGTTTAAACCAGATATCGCGAATGTGCAGCAGCCAGTTGTCGATTAAGCCCAGTTCCGGGTTTTCAACCGCCGCCTGCACACCGCCGCAACCGTAGTGACCACAGATGATAATGTGCTCAACTTCCAGCACATCTACCGCGTACTGCACCACGGAGAGGCAGTTCAGATCGGTATGGATAACCAGGTTTGCAACATTACGGTGTACAAACAGTTCACCCGGTTCGAGCCCGGTAAGGCGTTCTGCGGGTACGCGTGAGTCGGAGCATCCAATCCAGAGAAAGCGCGGCTTCTGTGCTTGCGCCAGTGTTTCGAAAAATCCAGGATCTTCTTCCACCAGCATTTTTGACCATAGTGCATTGTTGCTGATGAGTGTATCTATGTCTTTCATGGAGGTTAACAACCTGTAACCAGATAAGTGCGTTGCGCTAATATAGGTGAACTCTCCGTCTTTTTAAACCACACATCGAGTGTAAGAAAACAGGTAAGTGATAATTCATGACCATTGCACTGGAGCTTGAGCAGCTTAAAAAAACCTATCCGGGCGGCGTTCAGGCGCTGCGCGGCATTGATTTACAAGTAGAAGCGGGCGATTTCTACGCGCTTCTCGGACCCAATGGTGCCGGCAAATCCACCACCATTGGCATTATCAGTTCGTTGGTAAATAAATCTTCCGGGCGCGTTAGCGTTTTTGGTTACGATCTTGAAAAAGACGTGGTGAACGCGAAACGTCAACTGGGGCTGGTGCCACAGGAGTTCAACTTTAACCCGTTTGAAACCGTGCAACAGATTGTCGTTAACCAGGCGGGTTACTACGGCGTTGATCGTAAAGATGCGCTTGTGCGCAGCGAAAAGTACCTGAACCAGCTCGATCTGTGGGAAAAACGCAACGAACGTGCGCGGATGCTTTCCGGCGGGATGAAGCGCCGTCTGATGATTGCTCGTGCGCTGATGCACGAACCTAAGCTGTTGATTCTCGACGAGCCAACCGCGGGTGTTGATATCGAACTGCGTCGTTCAATGTGGGGCTTTTTAAAAGATCTCAACGACAAAGGCACCACCATCATTCTGACGACGCATTATCTGGAAGAAGCCGAGATGCTGTGTCGCAACATCGGCATTATTCAGCGTGGCGATCTGATTGAAAACACGTCGATGAAAGCGCTGCTGTCGAAGCTGAAATCCGAGACGTTTATTCTCGATTTAGCGCCGAAAAGCCCGCTGCCGAAGCTGGAAGGGTATCAATACCGGCTGGTGGATACGTCCACGCTTGAGGTAGAAGTGCTGCGCGAGCAGGGCGTGAACAGCGTGTTCAGCCAGCTTAGCGCGCAGGGCGTGCAGGTATTGAGTATGCGTAACAAAGCCAACCGTCTCGAAGAGCTGTTTGTCACGCTGGTTCATGACAGAAAAGGAGAAAGCGCATGATGCAGCTGTTCTGGGTGGCGCTGAAGAGTATCTGGTACAAAGAGATCCAGCGTTTCATGCGTATTTGGGTGCAAACACTGGTACCGCCTGTGATCACTATGACGCTCTACTTTATTATTTTCGGCAACCTGATCGGTTCGCGTATCGGTGAAATGCACGGTTTTACCTACATGCAGTTTATCGTGCCGGGCTTAATCATGATGGCGGTGATCACCAACGCGTATGCCAACGTAGCGTCATCATTCTTTAGCGCCAAGTTCCAGCGCAACATTGAGGAGCTGCTGGTGGCACCGGTGCCAACGCATGTCATTATCGCCGGGTATGTTGGCGGCGGCGTGGCGCGCGGCTTGTGTGTGGGCATCCTGGTGACGGCGGTTTCGCTGTTTTTCGTGCCGTTTCAGGTGCATTCATGGTTGTTTGTTGGCCTGACGTTGCTGCTGACAGCGGTGCTGTTTTCGCTGGCGGGGCTTTTGAATGCGGTATTTGCCAAAACCTTTGATGACATTAGCCTCATTCCGACCTTTGTGCTGACGCCGTTGACTTACCTGGGCGGGGTGTTCTACTCCCTGACGCTGCTGCCGCCGTTCTGGCAGGCGCTGTCGCACCTCAACCCGATCGTGTATATGATAAGCGGCTTCCGTTTTGGTTTCCTCGGCATTTCCGATGTGCCGCTGTTTACCACCGTTGGTGTGTTGGTGGTGTTTATCATCGCTTTTTACCTGCTGTGCTGGTATCTCATTAATCGCGGACGTGGGCTGCGAAGTTAAGTCTGAGCGCGACGGCTCTCTTCTGTGGAAGAGAGCCAATCCCAGAGATTAGGCTATTTTTTAGACTGCTCATTACCGTTGGTTTCTCCCGTTCTGTTGCTACAATAGGTGCAGTTTTTCTATTCGGTCCACCTCATGTCTCGTTTGATTACCCTTTTATTGTTGCTGGTTACCTGGAGCGCGTCTGCCAGTATTGTCAGTGAACAACGCATTCCCGCGCGCTATATGCAAACCACTGAAGATGCCGATATCTGGGCGCAGGTAGGAGACAGAGTCGTTACTGTCGGCAATATTCGCGCCGGGCAGATCCTGGCGGTGGTGCCGGGGGCGGAAGATTATTACGCGTTTCGCTTTGGCTTCGGCAGCGGGTTTATTGACCGGGGTCATCTTGGCACGGTGCCTGGCAATGAACGGGTAGAAGATACGCTTGGCGATCTGAATAAACCGCTCAGTAACCAAAACCTGATCACCTGGCGGGATACGCCGCTCTATACGTCGCCGGATATCACCAGTAAACAGGTTGGCACACTGGCGGAAAACCTGCGTTATCCGATAATCGATAAGCTGAAAGACCGCCTGAACCAGACCTGGTTTCAGATACGCATCGGCAATCGGCTGGCGTGGATCAGTAGCCTGGATGCACAAGAAGACAGCGGCATTCCGGTACTGACTTATCACCATATCCTTCGTGATGAGGAAAACACCCGCTTCCGCCACACCTCGACCACGACCTCGGTGCGCGCTTTTACCAACCAAATGACTTGGCTGCGCGATCAGGGTTACACCACCTTGTCGATGTACCAGTTGGAAGGCTATGTGCGTAACCGCATGAATTTACCTGCGCGTTCGGTAGTGATCACTTTTGATGATGGGCTGAAATCCGTCAGCCGTTACGCTTATCCGATCCTGCACGAGTATGGTTTTAAAGCGACGGCGTTTATTATTTCGTCACGCATTAAGCGCAAGCCGCAGCCGTGGGACCCGAAATTCTTGCAGTTTATGAGCGTGTCGGAGCTGAATCATATTCAGGATGTGTTCGATGTACAGTCACATACCCATTTCCTGCACCGGGTTGATGAGTCGATGCATCCGATTTTGCTGAGTCGCAACTATCACAATATTCTGTTCGATTTTAAACGCTCACGCCGCGCGCTGGCGCAGTTCAACCCGCATGTGCTTTATCTCTCCTATCCATTTGGCGGCTATGACGATAAAGCGATACAAGCGGCGAATGACGCAGGTTTTCATCTGGCGGTGACCACGGTGCGTGGCAAGGTGAAACCGGGAGATAATCCGTTTTTACTGAAGCGGTTGTACGTGCTGAGAACGGATTCGCTGGAGACAATGTCGCGGCTGATCAGTAATCAGCCGCAGGGGTAGGGCATCAGGCAACCTGAACCGGCACGGCTTTCGCGGTGCGTTTCATCTCGTTGTCGCCATCAAAATAGGCCACTTTCGGCTGCCAGCTACGGGCAACCTCATCCGGCACGGTGACGTAGCTGGCGATAATCAGGATATCGCCGACGTCTGCGCAGTGTGCTGCCGCACCGTTAACCGAGATAATGCGTGAACCGCGCTCGCCGGCAATCGCGTAGGTAGAAAAGCGTTTGCCGTTGGTCACGTTATAAATATCGATGGCTTCGTATTCCAGAATACCGGCCGCCTCAAGGAAATCCTGGTCAATCGCGCAGGAACCTTCGTAGTGCAGGTCGGCCTGCGTCACTTTGACGCGGTGGAGCTTGCCTTGCAGCATCGTGCGAATCATAAGTTAAACCTTCATTACTGATAATTAACCTGAAAATGGAGGGCGGCTCCCTGCGAATCCCTCGTGTGCTCGCGCCACGTCCTGGCGGGCGTAAGAGCAAGCCAGGAGTGGAGTATTGCCCGATTTTTCCGCCCTGTCTAGCGGGCTAACTCAACCACTTTGTTGTCGATAAGCCGCGCCTGGCCGAGCCATGCCGCCATCAAAATCACCGCGCGTTTAGTGCTTTCAGACAGCGCCAGAAGCGTGTCCGCATCGCGGATCTGAATATCATCGGCGCGCAGGCCCGCGTCGTTGATCTCCTGCCCGGCAATGGCAATCAGCTCTTCTTCATTGCGTTCGCCCGCCAGCAGTTTATCGGCTACCGAATTCATCACTTTGCTGAGCGCCGGGGCAATTTTGCGTTGATCGGCCGTCAGATAGCCATTACGTGAGCTCAGCGCGAGGCCATCTTTCGCCCGCACGGTCGGCACACCGACAATCTCGATGTCATAGCCCATGTCGGCCACCATTTTGCGGATCAGTTGCAACTGCTGGTAATCCTTCTCACCAAAGCAGGCGATATCCGGTTGCACCAGGTTGAATAGCTTGCTGACGATAGTCGACACGCCGCGGAAATGGCCCGGACGGCTTGCGCCTTCCAGCATGGTGGAGAGGCCCGGCACATCGACATACGTTTGGGTATCGGTGCCCTGCGGGTAGATGTCCGCGGGTGCGGGGGCGAAAACAATATCGACTTTGCGCTTGTTCAGCTTTTCGCAATCTTCCTGCAAGGTACGCGGGTAGCGCACTAAATCATCCGGGCGGTCGAACTGCATTGGGTTAACGAAAATACTCACTACCACCACATCAGCGCGGGTTTTGGCTTCGTCGACCAGCCTCATATGGCCATCGTGCAGGTTGCCCATCGTTGGCACCAGCGCAATACGCTTACCTTCCTGACGCAGCCTGCGGATGTGCTGGCGCAGCAGCGGGAGGGTTTCAATAATCAACACAACTAGGCTCCTTAATGGAAACTGTGTTCTTCACCCGGATAGGTTCCGGATTCGACTTCGGCAACATACTGCCTGACCGCTGCGCGCATGTCGCCTGCTTCATTGAGGAAATTTTTTGCGAATTTCGGGATATGCCCGCCGGTAATGCCGAACGCGTCATGCATCACCAGAATCTGGCCGTCGGTGACATTGCCTGCGCCAATCCCAATCACCGGAATGGTTAACGCCGCCGTGATACGTTGCGCCAGCTCGACCGGGATACATTCCAGCACCAGCAGTTGCGCGCCTGCGGCTTCCAGCGCCAACGCATCGTCAAGCAGCCCTTGCGCTGCGTCGCCTCGCCCCTGAACTTTATAACCACCGAAAATATTAACGGACTGCGGCGTCAGACCCAGGTGGCCGCACACCGGCACGGCGCGTTCAGTCAGCATTTTTACCGTGGGAGCCAGCCAGCGGCCGCCTTCGATTTTCACCATATTGGCGCCCGCGCGCATGACCACGGCGGCGTTGTCAAACGCCTGCCCTGGCGTGGCGTAGGCCATAAACGGCAGATCGGCGAGCAACAGGCAGGCCGGTGCACCACGGCGGACAGCCTGCGTGTGATAAGCGATATCGGCAACCGTTACCGGTAGGGTGGAGTCATGGCCTTGTACCGTCATCCCTAACGAATCACCCACCAGCATTACGTTAATCCCTTCTTCGGCAAACAGTTTTGCGAAGCTGTAGTCGTATGCGGTGATAGTGGCGAAGCGTCTCTTTTCCTGCTTGCATTTATGCAGCCAGGAGATAGTGATGGGTTTCATAGCGTTTCCTGATAGTCGAAAGCGATTCTGGCGCATTCTAGCAGCAACAATCAGGTGGGCAATGATTTTAGACAGGCGGTAAGCGCAGGGTGTGAGGAAAGCGGAAAATTACCAGGCGTCGGGTTTCGGTGCGTTCAGGCTCGCAAGAGTGTCCTGCAACGATGTGCCGTCCGGGAAGTGCAGATCGGGCGCAATTTCAAACAGCGGCCACAGCATAAAGCCACGATTTTTCATGTCGTAGTGCGGCACCGTCAGGCGTTCGGTATTCAGTGTCAGTGAGCCAAACAGCATGATATCGAGATCGAGCGTGCGCGGCCCCCAGCGTTCTGCTTTACGCACGCGGCCTTGCTGGAGTTCGATGCGTTGCGTGTGATCCAGCAGCGTTTCTGGTGCAAGAGGGGTTTCCAGCGCCACGGCGGCGTTGAGGTAGTCCGGTTGATCCGGCGGGCCAAGCGGGGGAGTGCGATATAGCGAAGAGACCGCCACGATGCGGCTTTGTGGGATCTCTCCAATGGCGATAATCGCGGCGTTAACCTGGTCGAGTGGTGACGCCAGGTTGCTGCCGATCGCGATATACGCGAGGGTCACGCACTGCCCTCGCGGCGCGGTGCGCGTTTACGCGGGCGGCGATGGCGACGGCGTTCTGCCGGTTCGTCGCCTAAATCATCCAGCATATCTTTCTGAGTCGGCGGTGCAGAAACCTGGAATTCACCCCACCATTTCGTCAGACGTTGCAGCTCGCCGTTATTTTCGGCTTCGGCACGCAGTGCCAGTAAATCATAGGCCGCGCGGAATTTCGGGTGTTCCATCAGCTTCCATGAGCGCTTGCCCTGCCGACGGGACATCCGCAATTGCAACTGCCAGATATCACGAATCAGCGAGGTGATGCGTTTGGGGATCGCCAGCGAACGGCAGGCTTCATCCAACACATCGTTCATCGCCAGCGCGAAAGCGTCGTAATAGGCAAGCCCGCCTTCCTGGGTAATGCGCTGGGCGTTTTCCAGCAGCGGATACCAGAACATGGCAGCAAACAAAAACGCCGGATTCACGCGCATGTCGTTGTGAATGCGGTTATCCGTATTCTTCAGCACCTGCTCAATAATCCGCTCCATCGGGCTGTCGCCTTTTTCGGTGAAGTAGCGGGTGATGCTGGGGAACAGTGGCTGGAACAGACCATACTCACGCAGTAAACGGCAGGTTTCGTAACCGTAACCGGCCTGCAGAAGTTTCAGCGATTCCTCAAACAGGCGCGCCGGGGGAACATCGTTAATCAGCGTGGCGAGACGCGGGATCGGCTCGGCGGTCTCTTCGCTGATACGCATATTGAGCTTGGCGGCAAAGCGCACTGCGCGCAGCATGCGCACCGGATCTTCGCGATAGCGGGTTTCCGGGTTACCGATCAGGCGAATCACACCCTCTTCTAAATCACGCATACCGCCGACGTAATCACGGACGGTGAAATCAGCAACGCTGTAATAAAGGCTGTTGATGGTGAAGTCGCGGCGCTGAGCATCTTCTTCGATGGAACCGAAAATGTTGTCGCGCAGCAGCATGCCATTCTGCCCGCGCTGGGAGATGGTGCGATCGGTTTGTTGTTCGTCGTGATGACCACGGAACGTGGCGACTTCAATGATTTCCGGCCCGAACATCACATGCGCAAGGCGGAAACGGCGGCCGACCAGGCGGCAGTTGCGGAACAGTTTACGCACCTGGTCCGGCGTTGCGCTGGTGGTTACGTCAAAATCTTTTGGTTTTTTGCCCAGCAATAAATCGCGCACGCCGCCGCCTACCAGGTAAGCGTCGTAGCCCGCTTTATTCAGACGATAGAGCACCTTGAGCGCATTTTCACTGATATCTTTGCGGGAAATAGCGTGCTGCTCACGCGGAATAACCGTCATCTGCGGTTGGGCCATAGCCTCAACGACCATGCTCTCTTCGCGGCTTAGCACCTTGCGGCAAAAATTAGCGACTCGGGTAAAAATAGTACACCTCGGTAGTGTCAAACGTCAGGACAAAAAAATAGCGGCTAATCATAGCTCAGCGCGAGCCGTTTGAGAATGCTGTATTCGCATCCGCCGCGTCAGGTACACGGCAAAGTGCCCAGTTTTCCACCGCTTTTTGCAGCAGCGCGTCGATGCGCAGATCCTGCCACTCATTTGTTACATCCTGGTTCAAAAATTGTAAAGCCCTGATTATTACCGGACGCGGATCCCCTTCAGGCAACGCGGGTGCGTGGTTTTGCTTGGAAAGCTTGCTCCCCTGCTCATTGAGCGCCAGCGGTAAATGAATATACCCTGGAGCCTGCCAGCCAAACTGCTTATAGAGCGAGATTTGCCGCACTGTAGGTTCTATCAGATCCGCACCGCGCACAATTTCCGTGACGCCCTGAAAGTGGTCATCGACCACCACCGCGAGGTTATAGGCAAACAGCCCATCACGGCGGTGAATAATAAAATCTTCCCGCGCCAGTTTTTCGTCGGCAACGATGCGCCCACGCAGTTTATCGTCGAAGTGCAGAACCGGATGCTGCTGTATCAGCCGTACGGCGGCGTTTTGCGCGCCATTTTGTAATGTGCGGCAATGCCCATCATAAATACCGCCAATGCTTTGGATGCGTGCACGCGAACAGGTGCAAAAATAGCTCAGTCCTTCGCGTTGCAGGGTCGCGAGCGCCGCGCGGTAGGCGTCATGACGCCGGGATTGCCACAGCACGTCGCCGTCCCAGTGCAGACCATAATGTTCGAGCTGGCGAAGAATGGTTTCTGCAGCGCCGGGAACTTCTCTTGGGGGATCAATATCTTCAATGCGAACAAGCCAGGTGCCGTGGTTGGCGCGAGCTTGCAGGTAGCTGCCGAGAGCAGCAATTAACGAACCGAAATGCAGTTCACCGGACGGGGATGGCGCAAAGCGCCCAATATAGTGTAATTCAGGCATATCGCTGGCAAAAATATAGGCGGGAATCGATCCCGCCGTATAGGGCGCACCACGCCTTAGCGGTGCGCCATTGAAGACATCAGGTCATTAACCTGCCATCTGCTTTTCGCGGATTTCCGCCAGGGTTTTGCAGTCGATGCACAGATCGGCAGTCGGACGTGCTTCCAGACGACGGATACCAATTTCAACGCCACAGGATTCGCAGAAGCCAAAATCTTCGTCTTCTACTTTTTTCAGCGTCTTCTCGATCTTTTTAATCAACTTGCGCTCGCGATCACGGTTACGCAGTTCAAGGCTGAACTCTTCTTCCTGAGCGGCACGGTCGACCGGATCGGGGAAGTTAGCTGCTTCGTCCTGCATGTGCGTGACGGTGCGATCGACTTCATCCCTAAGTTGATTACGCCATGCTTCAAGAATACGCTTGAAATGCGCCAGCTGGGCTTCGTTCATATACTCTTCGCCCGGCTTCTCTTGATACGGCTCCACCCCAGCGATGGCGAGAATACTCAGGGACGATGTTTTACGGTTTTGCCCTTCTTGCATGTTGCTTCTCCTTAACACGCACTATCGATCCCCGTGTGGGGGAAAAATCAGGCCGCTATAAATAGCAGATGCTTTTACGGATGGCAAATATCTAAACGTAACACTTGACAACCCTGTGAAGAAAAGCGTATTTGCGCACGCGACCAAATCACTTATTCGTCAAAAGCTTGCCTTTATACCGTAAAAGGTAGTGGCAACCTAAGAGTGATATTATCGGCAGAAAGTTCCGCTTTATAAGCGATAACTTCTACACCCCGGTGTTGTGCCTCATTCAACAATCGTGCGTATTCCTCGTCAATATGGCGTGCCGGAGAAAAATGTTCAACGGCGGAGTGCAGAACGGCAAACAGAATTACCGCGCGATCGCCGTTGGCCGCGACGCTCATTAATTCCCGTAAATGCTTCTGTCCTCGCAAGGTTACGGCATCCGGGAAGTAGCCTGACTGCTGCTCGGCGAGCGTGACCGATTTCACTTCAATATAGCAGTTGCGCCGGTCATCCGCCTGTAACAGAAAATCAATTCTGCTAGCTTCCGCACCATATTTTACTTCGCTTTTCAGCGTGCTATATCCGCTGAGTTCAGGCAACTGGTCAGTGAGTATTGCTTCTTTTGTCAGCATATTTGCCCGCTGAGTATTGACGCAAATAAATGCCCCCTGTTGGGTTTGGGATAATTCCCACGTATGGGCATATTTGCGCTTAGGATTATTCGACGTGGAATACCAAACTTTGTCGCCAGGTGTTGCGCAGCCGGTCATCGCACCAGTATTAGGGCAATGCAGCGTGAGGGTTTCCCCTTCAGGCGTGACCACATCCGCAAGGAAGCGTTTATAACGCTGAATCAGCGTGGCGGATTTAAGTGGCGGTGAAAAATCCATGGGAAATCCTTATTTTTTAAGCGTCCAGCGATGCAACTGCGTGTAGCGGGTTCGACCCTGGATAAATTGCGATTCATACAATGCAAATGTCGTCACCGGGAACGACCAGCGAAAACCCGGTGGCGGAATGGTGACAGCGTGGCTGGCGTCGCGCAGCAGTGTAATGTGCGGGTGAAACGGCTGCGGGCTTTGGTAACACCCGCTGCGGGAAGCCTGGGCGCGGAGCATATCCGCCAGTTGCAGCAGCCCACGCGGTGGCTGGCGTGAACCAAGCCAGACCACACGCGAGCGCAGCCATTGCCCGGCATCGTCGAGCGTGAGCGTAAAGTCTGGCTGGCGTATCCGCCCAGCCAGTTCTTCCAGTGCGCGCTGTTTTTCCGCGCTGATTTCACCGAGAAACGCCAGCGTCAGATGCAGATTCGCCGCTGCAATCGGTCGTCCCGCATCTGGTGGGAAATGCTGCGCGCGCCATTGCACCACCTGCGTCTGAATATCCGCTGGGAGTTCAAGGGCGAAAAACAGCCTTTTTGGTTCAGACATGGCAGGCTCGAGGTCAAAGGTTTACGGCGATGTTATACTGCTGGCCGGCTTATGTTAACCCTCCGGAGCTTTTGTGTCCTCACTGCCAGTCGCCGCCGTTCTGCCCGATATCCTTTCTGCCTTGCGCGCTGCGCCACAAGTGCTATTAAGCGCACCCACTGGCGCAGGGAAATCGACCTGGTTGCCGCTGCAACTGCTGCAACAAGGCGACATTACTGGCCGTATTTTGCTGCTTGAACCGCGTCGGCTGGCGGCGCGCAATGTGGCCCAGCGGTTGGCGGAGCTACTTGATGAAAAACCGGGCGAAACCGTGGGTTACCGGATGCGCGCGGAAACCTGCGTGGGGCCAAATACCCGGCTCGAAGTGGTGACAGAAGGGATTTTGACGCGGCTGGTTCAGCAAGATCCGGAACTCAGCGGCGTGGGGCTGGTGATCCTTGATGAGTTTCACGAGCGCAGCCTGCAAGCGGATCTCGCCCTGGCGCTGCTGTTGGACGTGCAGCAAGGGCTGCGCGATGACCTCAAACTGCTGGTGATGTCGGCAACGCTTGATAATGCCCGTTTACAAGCGCTGCTGCCGGATGCGCCAGCCATTGTTTCTGCTGGGCGTGCCTATCCGGTTGAGCAACGCTATCAGCCATTGCCGACCCATCTTCGCTTTGACGACGCGGTGGCGCAGGCGACAGCGGAATTACTGCGTAATGAACCCGGTTCGCTGCTGCTGTTTTTGCCGGGAGTCGGTGAAATCCAGCGCGTACAGGAGCAACTGGCTTCCCGCGTTGGCAGCGATGTTCTGCTCTGCCCGTTATACGGCGCACTGCCGCTCAGTGAGCAGCGTAAAGCCATTTTGCCCGCGCCCACAGGGCAGCGAAAAGTGGTGCTCGCCACCAATATTGCCGAAACCAGTTTGACCATTGAAGGCATTCGCCTGGTGGTCGATAGCGCCCAGGAGCGCGTCGCGCGGTTTGATGCTCGCAGCGGGTTAACCCGGCTGGTGACGCAGCGTATCAGTGTGGCCTCGATGACGCAGCGCGCCGGGCGTGCCGGTCGTCTTGAGCCTGGCATTTGCGTGCATTTACTGAGTAAAGAGCTGGCGGAACGCGCGGCAGCACAGAGCAGCCCTGAAATATTGAGTAGCGATTTATCCGGGCTGTTGATGGAATTAATACAGTGGGGATGCCAGGATCCTGCCCAGCTTAGTTGGCTGGATCTACCGCCGGCGGTTAATCTCGCCGCGGCGCGCAAGCTGCTCAGCCAACTGCAGGCGCTTGACGAGGGGCGACTAACACCGTTTGGGCAACGCATGGCGGCGCTCGGTAACGATCCGCGCCTGGCAGCGATGCTGGCGGCGGCAAAAGGCGGTGACGAAATTGCCACGGCGGCGAAGCTGGCGGCGATTCTGGAAGAACCGCCGCGCGGCGGCAGCAGTGACTTAAGTGCGGCGTTTTCACGTAACCAGCCGAACTGGCAACAGCGCGCGCGCCAGCTGGCTCGTCGCTTGAAAAGCAGTGATGGCGAGCTGGACAACACCATGCTGGCACCGCTGCTGGCAAGCGCCTTTGCCGATCGTATCGCCCGTCGGCGCGGCCAGGAAGGGCGTTACCAACTGGCGAACGGCATGGGCGCAACGCTGGATGCAGATGATGCGCTCAACCGTCACGAGTGGTTGATAGCGCCACTGCTGTTGCAGGGTAGCCAGTCACCTGATGCGCGGATTTTGCTGGCGTTGCCGCTGGATATTGACGCGCTTATCACCCGTTGCCCGCATTTATTGCAGCAGTCGGACACGGTTGAGTGGGACGAGGCGCAGGGCACGTTAAAAGCGTTTCGTCGTAGCCAGATAGGTCAATTGACGTTAAAAGTACAGCCGCTGGCGAAACCCTCGGAAGAGGAGTTGCATCAGGCGATGCTGAACGGCATTCGTGATAAGGGCTTGCGGGTACTGAACTGGACGCCCGATGCCGAGCAATTGCGCTTGCGTTTACACTGTGCGGCGAAGTGGCTGCCGGAAGTTGACTGGCCAGCGGTCGATGAGGCCTCGCTGCTGGAAAATCTTGAACAGTGGTTATTGCCGCAAATGAGCGGTATCCGCTCGTTGCGCGAGCTGAAAGCGCTCGATGTTACGCAAGCGTTACAAAATGCGATGCCGTGGTCATTACGTCAACGTCTGGATAGTGAGCTGCCTGCGCATTACACTGTGCCGACGGGAAGCCGGATAGCGATTCGTTATCACGAAGATAACCCGCCAGCGCTGGCGGTGCGTATGCAAGAGATGTTTGGCGAAGCGACAACGCCGACCATTGCGCAAGGGCGCGTGGCGCTGGTACTGGAACTGCTTTCCCCTGCGCAACGTCCGCTGCAAATCACCCGTGATTTAAGCGCGTTTTGGGCGGGCGCGTATCGCGAAGTGCAAAAAGAGATGAAAGGGCGCTACCCGAAGCATGTCTGGCCGGACGATCCGGCCAATACGGCACCGACGCGGCGCACCAAAAAGTATTCGTAACCGCGATGGGTTTCTTGCCATCAAACAGTGCGATAAATTGAGAGATTTCTTCTTCTGCCCTGGTGCGGAAGAGTTGAGAATCAGGCCCTTGCGCCTGAAAGTTGCGGAGAGTAAAGCATGGCGGGGAATGACCGCGAGCCAATTGGACGCAAGGGTAAACCAGCGCGTCCGGCGAAAGAGAAAATCAGTCGTCGTCGACTTCGGGAAGAGGAGTACGACGAGTATGAAGATGACGATGAAGACGAGGAACCGATGCCGAAAAAAGGAAGAGGCAAAGGCAAGCAGCCACGCGGCAAACGCGGTTGGTTCTGGCTGCTGTTAAAAATTGCCATCGTTCTGGCCGTGCTGTGCGCCATTTATGGCGTTTATCTGGACCAAAAAATCCGTGCCCGTATCGACGGAAAAGTCTGGCAATTGCCTGCCGCGGTGTATGGCCGTATGGTCAACCTCGAACCGGATATGGCGATCAGTAAAAACGAGATGGTGAAACTGCTGGAAGCCACGCAGTACCGCCAGGTGACGAAGATGACGCGTCCCGGCGAGTTTACCGTGCAGGCGAAAAGCATTGAGATGATCCGCCGCCCGTTTGATTTCCCGGACAGTAAAGAAGGGCAGGTGCGCGCGCGTTTGACCTTTGACGGCTCTCGTCTGGAAACCATCGAAAATATGGACAGCAACCGCCAGTTCGGTTTCTTCCGTCTCGATCCGCGCTTGATTACCATGCTCTCTTCGCCTAATGGCGAGCAGCGCTTGTTCGTGCCGCGCAATGGCTTCCCGGATCTGCTGGTGGATACGCTGCTGGCGACCGAAGACCGCCACTTCTACGAGCACGACGGCATTAGCTTCTACTCTATTGGCCGTGCGGTACTGGCAAACCTGACCGCCGGACGCACAGTACAAGGGGCGAGTACGCTGACGCAGCAACTGGTGAAAAACCTGTTCCTCAGCAGCGAGCGCTCCTACTGGCGTAAAGCCAACGAAGCCTATATGGCGCTGATTATGGATGCCCGCTACAGCAAAGATCGCATTCTTGAGCTGTATATGAACGAGGTGTACCTCGGTCAGAGCGGCGACAACGAGATCCGCGGTTTCCCGCTGGCGAGCCTCTACTATTTTGGCCGTCCGGTGGAAGAGCTGAGCCTCGATCAGCAGGCATTGCTGGTGGGGATGGTCAAAGGCGCGTCAATCTACAACCCGTGGCGTAACCCGAAACTGGCGCTGGAGCGTCGTAACCTGGTGCTGCGTTTGCTGCAACAGCAGAACGTTATCGACCAGGAACTGTATGACATGCTGAGCGCGCGTCCGCTCGGTGTGCAGCCGCGTGGCGGGGTGATTTCACCGCAGCCGGCATTTATGCAGATGGTGCGCCAGGAGTTGCAGGCTAAGCTCGGCGATAAGGTGAAAGATCTCTCCGGCGTGAAGATCTTCACCACCTTTGATTCCGTGGCGCAGGACGCCGCCGAAAAAGCGGCTGTGGAAGGTATTCCGCTGTTGATCAAACAGCGCAAGCTGACCGATCTTGAAACGGCAATGGTGGTGGTTGACCGCTACACCGGCGAAGTGCGCGCGATGGTCGGCGGTGCGACGCCGCAGTTCGCGGGCTATAACCGTGCGATGCAGGCGCGCCGTTCCATTGGTTCGCTGGCGAAACCGGCAACCTACCTGACGGCGCTGAGCCAGCCGAACATCTATCGCCTGAATACCTGGATTGCCGATGCGCCGATTTCGTTGCGCTTGTCTAACGGCCAGGTGTGGGCACCGCAGAACGATGACCGTCGTTTTAGCGGCCAGGTGATGCTGGTGGATGCGCTGACCCGCTCGATGAACGTACCCACGGTGAACCTCGGGATGGCGGTAGGGTTACCTGCGGTAACGGATACCTGGCAGAAACTGGGTGCGCCGAAAGATCAACTGACCGGCATGCCATCTATGCTGCTCGGTGCGCTGAACCTGACGCCGATTGAAGTGGCGCAGGCTTTCCAGACCATCGCCAGCGGCGGTAACCGCGCGCCGCTTTCCGCGCTGCGTTCGGTGATCGCTGAAGACGGTACGGTGTTGTATCAGAGCTTCCCGCAGGCCGAGCGCGCTGTACCGGCGCAGGCGGCGTACATGACGTTGTGGACGATGCAGCAGGTTGTTCTGCGTGGGACGGGTCGTCAGCTTGGCGCGAAGTATCCGGGTCTGCATCTGGCAGGTAAAACCGGTACCACCAACAATAACGTCGATACCTGGTTTGCGGGCATCGACGGGCGCGAAGTGACGATTACCTGGGTCGGCCGCGATAATAACCAGCCGACGAAGCTGTATGGTGCCAGCGGCGCGATGGCGATTTACCAGCGTTATCTGGAAAACCAGTCGCCGATCCCGCTGGATCTGACGCCGCCAGAAGACATCAACACGATGGGCGTTGATGATATGGGTAACTTTGTCTGTGGCGGTGGCGGCGTGCGCCAATTGCCGGTCTGGACGACCAACCCGGAAATGCTGTGCCAGCAAAACCAGGTGCAGCCGCAAACCGGGAACCCGTTTGATCAATCCCAGCAGCCGCAGCAACCAGCGCAGCAGCAGCCTCAACAGCCGCCGCAGCAGGAGCAGAAAAGCGATGGCGTCGCTGGTTGGATAAAAGAGATGTTCGGCGGTAACTAACTTTCTGCCGTGACAAAACCTGAAACCCCCGTTGGTAACATCGGGGGTTTTTTAACGCCCGCATACATGCCAATAATGATGCAGTAAACCGCCCTTAACTCCCTGCTGTTTATCTGGTTACTTCTTAATCCTTCAGGCCGTTTCAGGCGGCTTACTACTTGCTATGCGCACAGCGCTTCGCATATTATGCTGCGGTCATAATAATAATTCTCGTTTACGTTATCATTAACTCATTTGAATCAGAGATAAACTAATGGCGCGTCCTAACACTGCTCAGCCAGTCAACACTACGCTGCGTAAAATCGCAGTTGTAGTAGCCACAGCGGTTAGCGGCATGTCTGTTTACGCACAGGCTGCAACAACCCAAAAAGAAGAAACCATCACCGTCACCACCAGCGCGGCTCCGCAGGAAAGTGCATGGGGACCGGCGGCGACCATCGCCGCGAAACACACGGCAACGGCGACGAAAACCGATATGCCGCTGGAGAAAACACCGCAATCTATCTCTGTGGTGACCAGCGAAGAGATCGCGTTACATCAGCCGAAATCGGTCAAGGAAGCCCTCAGTTATACACCGGGTGTTGCTGTCGGTACGCGTGGCGCATCCAACACTTATGACTACCTGATTATTCGTGGTTTTGCTGCCGACGGGCAGAGCCAGAACAACTACCTCGACGGTTTGAAGATGCAGGGCAACTTCTACAACGACGCGGTAATTGACCCTTACATGGTTGAACGTGCGGAAATCCTGCGCGGCCCCACTTCCGTGCTGTATGGAAAAAGCAGCCCTGGCGGCTTGTTGAATATGGTCAGCAAGCGCCCGACCACCACACCGCTGTATGAAGTGCAGTTTAAAGCCGGTACCAATAATCTTTTCCAGACCGGTTTTGATTTTAGCGATGCGCTGGATGACGACGGTGTTTTCTCCTACCGTTTAACCGGTTTAGCGCGTTCTGCTAACGCACAGCAGGTCGATAAAAAAGAACAGCGCTACACCATTGCGCCATCGTTTAGCTGGCGTCCTGATGACAAGACCAACTTCACTTTCTTGTCCTATTTCCAGAACGAGCCAGATACCGGTTATTACGGTTGGTTGCCGAAAGAGGGGACCGTTGATCCGTTGCCCAACGGTAAGCGTTTATCGACCGATTTCAACGAAGGTGTGAAGAACAATACCTATTCCCGTAATGAGAAAATGGTGGGATACAGCTTCGAACACGCGTTCGACGACACTTTTACCGTGCGCCAGAATCTGCGTTACGCGCAAAACAAAACCTCGCAAAACAGCGTGTACGGTTATGGCATGTGCTCGGATCCGCTCTATTCCAGCAATCCATCAACCAGCCCGTGCGCAGGTATCGCCCAGTCTGAATGGGGACACTACCTGACGCGCCAGTACGTGATTGATAGCGAGAAATTGCAGAACTTCTCTGTTGATACGCAACTGCAAAGCACCTTCTCTACCGGTGATATCGATCATATCCTGCTGACCGGTGTCGACTACATGCGTATGCGCAATGACATCAATTCGTGGTTTGGCTATGCCGGTTCTGTTGTGCCGTCGGATATTTACAATCTGGATCGCAGCGATTTCGACTTCGACGCGCATTCCACACCTTCAGGCGCATACCAGATCCTGAACCGCCAGCAGCAAACGGGGGTTTATGCTCAGGATCAGGCGCAGTGGGATAAGGTGCTGGTGACGCTGGGCGGACGTTACGATTGGGCTAAACAGAGCGCGTACAACCGCACCTCGGATACCACAACAAAACGCGACGATAACCAGTTCACCTGGCGCGGTGGCGTTAACTACCTGTTCGATAACGGCGTAACGCCGTATTTCAGCTACAGCGAATCGTTCGAACCGGCTTCTACCAGCGGCGCGAGCGGTGCGATCTTTGCACCGTCGAAAGGCAAGCAATACGAAGCCGGTGTGAAATACAGCCCGAAAGATCGTCCGATTGTGTTGACCGGCGCGGTCTATCAGCTCACCAAAAGCAACAACCTGATGGCCGATCCGGCGGGTTCTTTCTGGTCGGTTGAGGGCGGTGAAATTCGCGCGCGCGGCGTTGAGATCGAAGCCAAAGCGGCGCTGTCAACCAACCTGAATATGGTCGGTTCTTACACCTATACACAGGCGGAATACACCACCGATACCAATTACAAAGGTAACACCCCGGCGCAGGTGCCAAAACACATGGCATCGTTGTGGGGCGACTACACCTTCTACGACGGCGCGCTCTCTGGCCTGACGTTAGGCACCGGCGCTCGCTTGACCGGTTCCAGCTATGGCGACCCGGCGAACTCCTTCAAGGTTGGTAGCTACACGGTTGTCGATGCGCTGGTTCGTTACGATCTCGCTCGCTTCGGTATGGCTGGCTCCAACGTGGCAGTGAACGTCAACAACCTGCTTGACCGTGAATACGTCGCAAGCTGCTTTAACACTTACGGCTGCTTCTGGGGCGCAGAACGCCAGGTGGTGGCGACCGCAACTTTCCGCTTCTAATCTCTCTTCGGGCACGGTTCGCCGTGCCCTTTTATAAGTTGGCAACCATGCAGGAAAACAACGCGCTTCCCGATACCACCTTTCAACTTACCGATGTCACCTTTCGTGTGCCCGGTCGTACGCTGCTGCACCCGCTGTCGCTGACCTTTCCGGTAGGCAAAGTCACCGGCTTGATTGGTCACAACGGCTCCGGTAAATCCACGCTGCTGAAAATGCTTGGCCGCCACCAACCGCCCTCGGACGGGGACATTCTGCTTGATGGGCAACCGCTCGCTAGCTGGAACAGCAAGGCTTTTGCCCGCAAGGTGGCCTATTTGCCGCAGCAGTTGCCGCAGGCGGAAGGGATGACGGTACGTGAACTGGTGGCGATTGGTCGTTACCCGTGGCACGGGGCGTTGGGGCGCTTTGGCATTGCCGACAGAGAAAAAGTGGAAGAAGCGATTGCGCTGGTGGGGTTAAAACCGCTGGCGCACCGCCTGGTGGATAGCCTCTCCGGCGGCGAACGCCAGCGCGCGTGGATCGCCATGCTGGTGGCGCAAGATAGCCGCTGCCTGCTGCTGGATGAACCCACCTCGGCGCTGGACATCGCGCATCAGGTGGATGTGCTGGCGCTGGTGCACCGGTTGAGCCAGCAGCGCGGGCTGACGGTGATTGCCGTGCTGCACGACATTAATATGGCGGCGCGGTATTGCGATTATCTGGTGGCGCTGCGCGGTGGTGAAATGATCGCTGAAGGCACGCCGGAAGTTTTAATGCGCGCCGAAACGCTGGAACACATTTACGGCATCCCGATGGGAATATTGCCGCATCCTGCGGGTGCAGCACCGGTGAGTTTTGTCTACTAATGGCTGGATTACATCATATTAGCCGTCGTCGCTTACTGACGGCGATGGCGCTCTCCCCCCTGTTGTGGAACATGCGCAACGCGCAAGCCGCGGCGATCGATCCGACGCGTATTGTCGCGCTGGAGTGGTTGCCGGTTGAGCTGCTGTTGGCGCTCGGCGTCGCGCCTTATGGCGTTGCAGATGTGCAGAGTTACAACTTGTGGGTCAACGAGCCTGCGCTGCCTGCTTCGGTGATTGATGTCGGGCTGCGTACCGAGCCGAACCTCGAATTGCTGACGCAAATGAAACCCTCCTGGCTGGTGTGGTCGGCAGGATACGGTCCTTCCGAAGAGAAGCTGGCGAAAATCGCGCCGGGTCGCGGCTTCACCTTTAGTGACGGCAAAAAGCCGCTGGCGATGGCGAAGCACTCGTTAAACGAGATGGCGCAGATCCTGAATCTGGAAGCGGCTGCGAAAAAACATCTCGACGAATTTGATGCCCTGATCGAAGCGCGAAAACCGCATTTTGCCCGTCGCGGCGATCGCCCTTTGTTGATGATCACGCTGCTCGATCCGCGCCATGTGCTGGCGTTCGGGCCAAACTGCCTGTTCCAGGAAGTGCTCGATAGCGTGGGTATTCGCAACGCCTGGCATGGCGAAACCTCTTTCTGGGGCAGCGTGGCGGTGGGTATCGACCGGCTGGCGGAATACAAAGATGTTGATGTGATCTGTTTTGATCACGGTAACGAACAGGATATGCAAAAACTGATGGCGACGCCGCTGTGGCAGGCAATGCCTTTTGTGCGCGCCGGGCGTTTCCAGCGGGTGCCAGCGGTCTGGTTTTATGGCGCGACGCTGTCGGCGATGCATTTTACTCGCGTGCTGGATAATGCGCTGGGAGGCCGGGCATGAACCGACGTGTTTCGCCTTTCCCCGCGCTGCTGCTGACGGTGCTGTTTATCATTGCCGCCGTACTTACGTGGAACAATTTAACTATCGCTTTGCCGCGCGCGCAGTGGGCGCAGGCCTTCGTCGCGCCGGACATCAACTTTATCGTTCAGATGTTGTTCCACTACAGTTTGTTGCCGCGTCTGGTGATTTCTCTGCTGGTCGGCGCCGGGCTTGGTCTGGTCGGCGTGCTGTTTCAGCAGGTGCTGCGTAACCCGCTTGCCGAACCGACAACGCTGGGTGTGGCAACCGGGGCGCAACTGGGCATCACCATTACTACGCTGTGGGCGATTCCCGGTGTGATGGCGTCACAGTTTGCTGCGCTTGCCGGGGCATGTGCGGTCGGCGCGCTGGTGTTTGGCGTGGCCTGGGGAAAGCGTTTATCGCCGGTCACGCTGATCCTCGCCGGTCTGGTGGTGAGCCTCTATTGCGGGGCGATTAATCAGCTGCTGGCGCTGTTCCATCACGATCAACTGCAAAGCATGTTTTTATGGAGCACCGGGACGCTAACGCAAACCGACTGGAGCATCGTGCAGCGATTGTGGCCGCAGTTGCTTGGCTGTGCGGTGTTAACGCTATTGCTGTTGCGCCCGCTAACGCTGATGGGGCTTGATGATGGCGTTGCGCGCAATCTTGGTCTGGCGCTGTCGCTGGCTCGCCTGGCGGCGTTGACGCTGGCAATTGCGCTAAGTGCGTTGCTGGTCAATGCGGTTGGCATTATCGGCTTTATCGGTCTGTTTGCGCCGCTGCTGGCGAAAATGCTGGGTGCGCGTCGCTTGTTGTCACGCTTGCTGCTAGCGCCGTTGATTGGTGCGTTGATCCTCTGGCTCTCCGATCAAGTTATCTGGTGGCTGACGCGAGTGTGGATGGAAGTCTCTACCGGTTCGATCACCGCGCTGATTGGTGCGCCGCTGTTGCTGTGGCTGCTGCCACGGCTGCGCAGTATGAGCGCCCCGGCAATGGACGGCGGGGATAAGGTGGTCGCTGAGCGCCAGCAGATACAGTGGTTTGCGCTGGGCGGTTTAGTACTTCTGTTGCTGGCGATGTGGCTGGCGCTGACGTTCGGGCGTGATGCGACAGGCTGGCATTTTGCCCGCGGTCAGTTGCTCGAGGAATTGATGCCGTGGCGCTGGCCGCGCATTGTCGCTGCGCTTACCGCAGGTGTGATGCTGGCGGTGGCGGGCTGTATTATTCAGCGCCTGACCGGCAATCCGATGGCCAGCCCGGAAGTGTTGGGGATAAGCTCAGGCGCGGCATTTGGCGTGGTATTGATGCTGTTTTTCGTACCGGGTAACGCGTTTGGCTGGCTGATGCCCGCCGGGAGTGTGGGAGCCGCGGTGACGTTGCTGATTATTATGGTTGCCGCCGGGCGTGGCGGATTTTCTCCGCACCGAATGCTGCTAGCAGGGATGGCGCTGAGCACCGCGTTTACCATGTTGCTGATGATGCTGCAGGCAAGCGGTGACCCGCGCATGGCGAAGATCCTGACGTGGATTTCTGGCAGCACTTACAACGCGTCCGGCGATCAGGTTTTGCAGACTGGCGTGATGATGGTGATTTTGTTGGCGCTGACACCGCTGTGTCGCCGCTGGTTAATGATCTTACCGCTCGGTGGGGATACCGCGCGCTCGGTCGGGATGGCGTTGACACCTTCGCGCGTCGGCCTGTTGTTACTGGCTGCGGCACTAACGGCAACGGCGACAATGACCATTGGCCCGCTCAGTTTTGTTGGTCTGATGGCACCACATATCGCGCGGATGATGGGTTTTCGTCGCACGATGCCGCATATTGTGATTTCGGCGCTGGTGGGGGGATTACTGCTGGTGTTTGCCGACTGGTGCGGGCGGATGTTGCTGTTTCCGTTTCAGATCCCAGCGGGGTTGCTGTCGACCTTTATCGGCGCGCCATACTTTATCTATTTGCTGAGAAAGCAGAGCCGCTAAAAGAGCGCCTCTCCCTGGTGGGAGAGGCCTTGTCGTTACAATTTGGCGAACACGCGACGCGCAGCGTCGATGGTGTTGTCAATGTCCTCTTCACTGTGCGCGACAGACATAAAGCCCGCTTCAAATGCCGACGGCGCCAGATACACGCCTTCTTCGAGCATCAAATGGAAGAAACGTTTAAAACGTTCTACGTCGCACTTCACCACGTCTTGATAGCGGGTCACGCTATCGGCATCGGTAAAGAACAGACCAAACATCCCGCCAACATGGTTAACCACCAGCGGAATGCCCGCTTCCTGTGCGGCGTCCAGCAGGCCATTTGCCAGCCGTGTGGTCAGCTCAGTCAGTGTGGAGTGAATGCCCGGCTGGGCAACTTCGGTTAAACAGGCATAGCCTGCCGCCATGGCAATCGGGTTGCCGGAGAGCGTACCCGCCTGATAGACCGGGCCGGTGGGTGCCAGCGCTTCCATTACATCGCGACGTCCACCAAATGCGCCGACGGGCATGCCGCCACCGATGATTTTGCCAAGGCAAGTCAGATCGGGTTCTACGTCATAGTAAGATTGGGCACCCGCCAGCGCGACGCGGAAACCTGTCATCACTTCATCAATAATCAGCAGTGCGCCGAATTCATCGCACAGCGCGCGCAAGCCCGGCAGGAATTCCGGCAGCGGCGGCACACAGTTCATATTTCCGGCGACCGGTTCGACGATGATACAGGCGATATCCTGCGGATATTGCTCAAACGCCGCGCGTACCGAACTCAGATCGTTATACGTGCAGGTGAGGGTGTGTTTGGCGAAATCGGCCGGCACGCCCGGTGAGTTCGGCTGGCCCAGCGTCAGCGCACCGGAACCGGCTTTCACCAGCAGGCAGTCGGCGTGGCCGTGGTAGCAACCTTCGAATTTGATGATTTTATCGCGTCCGGTAAACCCGCGCGCCAGACGAATGGCGCTCATCGTCGCTTCGGTACCGGAGTTCACCATGCGCACCATATCCATGGTTGGTACCAGTTCGGTGACCAGTTCCGCCATTTTCACTTCCATCTCGGTGGGCGCACCAAAGCTCAGGCCGCGGCTGGCCGCTTCGATCACCGCGTTGCGAATCGCCGGGTGGTTGTGACCGAGCACCATGGGTCCCCAGGATCCGACGTAATCGATATAAGCTTTGCCGTCGACATCATACAAATAAGCACCGTCAGCACGCTCGATAAACAGCGGCGTACCGCCCACGCCGGTAAAGGCGCGCACCGGTGAGTTCACACCGCCCGGGATAAGCTCACGCGCTGCGTTATAGAGGTTTTCAGACTTACTCATGCTTTTCATTCCTGGTTCGTGGAAAAATCAATGCTGGCCATTCTATGTGATTACGGGAATGTTATGAAAGTTTTGCCCCGGTGAAACGACATATTTTGCAGGGATTTTGCCCGCGACGCGGCGGCGCTTGCCGGGTAAAATGCCCCCTTTTGTATTACTCATCGAAAATCAATGTCAGCGCAAATTCCTTCATTTGAACAACAGCAGGTTGAGCAACGGCGACGTCTAAACATCATGCGCCAGATGCTGCAACGCGATAAAACGCCACTGGCGATTTTGCTGGTTGCCGCCGTAGCGGGCGCAGCCACAGGGTTGGTGGGCGTATTTTTTGAAAAAGCCGTGAACGCGGTGTTGAACGCCCGTATTGGCGCGCTGGCGCAAATGGCGGACAGTGCGCTGGTGTGGCCGCTGGCATTTATTGGCTCGGCATTGCTGGCGATGATTGGTTATTTTCTGGTGCGGCGATTCGCTCCTGAAGCGGGCGGTTCCGGGATCCCGGAAATTGAAGGTGCGCTGGAGGAACTGCGTCCGGTGCGCTGGTGGCGAGTCTTACCGGTTAAGTTTTTCGGTGGGATGGGAACGCTTGGCGCGGGAATGGTGCTGGGTCGGGAAGGGCCAACCGTGCAGATCGGCGGCAATATCGGGCGCATGATGGGCGACCTGTTTCGCCTGCGCAGCGGTGAAGCGCGTCATACATTACTGGCGACCGGCGCGGCAGCCGGGCTTTCCGCCGCATTTAACGCACCGCTGGCTGGCATTCTTTTTATTATTGAAGAGATGCGTTCGCAGTTTCATTACAACCTGATCTCGATTAAAGCCGTGTTCACCGGCGTGATTATGTCGAGCATTGTCTTTCGCGTGTTTAACGGCGAAGCGGCGGTGATCGACGTGGGTAAGCTCAGCAATGCGCCGGTGAATACGCTGTGGCTTTATCTGCTGCTGGGCATGATTTTTGGCGCGATCGGGCCGCTGTTTAACACGCTGGTGTTGCGCACTCAGGATCTGTTTCAGCGTATCCACGGCGGGCATACCGGGAAATGGGTGCTGATTGGCGGTGTCATCGGCGGTTGCTGCGGCGTTCTTGGCTTGGTTGCGCCTGCGCTTTCCGGCGGGGGTTTTGCACTTATCCCCATTGCAACCGCCGGAAATTATACCGTCGGCGCACTGCTGTTTATTTTCCTCATTCGTGTGGCAACCACGTTGCTCTGTTTTAGCTCGGGGGCGCCTGGCGGCATTTTTGCGCCGATGCTGGCGCTTGGCACGGTATTAGGCATGGCATTTGGCAGCGCGAGCGCAGCGATTTTTCCGCATTATCAGCTTGATGCCGGGACATTTGCCATTGCCGGGATGGGCGCGTTATTAGCCGCATCTCTGCGTGCGCCGTTGACCGGGATCGTGCTAGTTCTGGAAATGACTGACAATTATCAGCTTATTTTGCCAATGATCATTACCTGTCTTGGTGCGACACTCTTAGCACAGTTTTTGGGTGGAAAACCGCTCTATTCCGCGATTCTGGCACGTACGCTTGCCAGGCAGGATGCGGCTCGCGAAAGTGAGTTGCCGCAGGAGAATACTTGAACGATTTAGTAGCGTATTGGATAATAGCTGAAAAGGTCGGGTTACCATTTAACCAGATCGCAGTATCAACGGGAGCAAGACATGAGTGATGACGTAGCGTTGCCGCTGCAGTTTACCGATGCAGCAGCCAACAAAGTAAAAAACCTGATTGCGGACGAAGATAACCCAAATCTGAAGCTGCGTGTCTACATCACCGGTGGTGGTTGCAGCGGCTTCCAGTATGGTTTTACCTTTGACGATCAAATCAACGATGGTGATATGACCATTGAGAAGCAAGGCGTTGGCCTGGTAGTTGACCCGATGAGCCTGCAATATCTGGTCGGTGGTTCAGTCGATTACACCGAAGGTCTGGAAGGTTCCCGCTTTGTGGTGACTAACCCGAATGCGACCAGCACCTGTGGTTGCGGCTCTTCATTCAGTATTTAATGCCCCTTCATGCATAAAAAGCCGTGTCAGCGACACGGCTTTTTGTTATCTGCCTGATTCATCCAGCGCAAAAGTGGGAAGCTTCAGGTGCCAGCGAATCGCCGCCAGCCTGATAACTAGCGTGACCACCATGCCCAGCATACTTGCTGTTTCCAGCGGCACGGCAAATAAGTAATACGCTGTCGCATGCACGATCCCTCCCGCAATACAGGCGGTGGCGTAAATCTCTGTACGCAGGATCATCGGCACTTCACGCGCCAGCACATCACGAATGATACCACCGCCGACACCGGTGACCACGCCCATACAAATCGCCACCAGCGGGCCGGTTTCGGCAAGAAACGCTTTATTAACACCAATACCGACAAACACCGCCAACCCGACGGCATCCAGTACCGGTAATATCCATTTCGGCAAGCGGCGCGGCTGGCGCACCAGCACAATGGTCAACATGCAGGTCACCATTGCCACGACTAAATCCGTCGGATCTTTAACCCAGAATACCGGGCCGTGTGCCAGCGCCATATCACGAATCGTCCCGCCGCCAACGGCAGTAACGACGCCGAGCACCAGCACACCAAACGGATCCATTCGCAGTTTTCCCGCCAGCAGAACGCCTGAAATAGCAAATACGGCGGTGCCGATAATATCCAGCCAGTAAACCAGCATGGTGAATTCCCCGGTTATTTCACCTGCGCAAGGGCAGTGCAGAGTTGTTGAGCGGCGAGGATAATACGCGGGCTTGCCCGTTCAAACCAGTCACCGTGCAGAGAAATAATCGGTACATTGAGCTGGTTTCGCCAGAACTGTTCGATTCGCGGGATCTCTTTTTCATCACCTGCCACTACAATCGCCTGCGGCTGGCGCGCCAGCACTTGTTCACGGCTCACTTGTGGCCACGGTACGCGGCTGGCGGCAAAGATATTTTCCCCGCCGCACAGCTCCAGAACCTGGTTTTGAATCGAGCCTTTTCCGCTGGTGAAGAGCGGTTGCGCACCAAATTGCAGGAACACGCGTTTTTTCGGCAGGCTGGCATATTGAGTTTTCAACGCGTTGTACTGGGAAAGCAGCTTTTGCGCCGCCTGTTCCGCCCGCTGAGGGTGCGGGCTGTACGCTTTGAGCTTACGCAACGTGTCGATGACTTGTTCAATGGTGATCGCATCTACCCACATCACGGTGATGCCAAATTGCTTGAGCTGGTTCACCTGGCGTTCGGTGTTACCACCGCGCCATGCCAGCACCAGATCCGGTTTCAGCGCGACAATACGTTCGAGATTCATCCCTTGCCAGCTTGCCACCTGTTCAATCTGCGCGGCTTGTGGCGGGTAATCGGAATAGCTGCTGACGCCGACAGGTGTAATGCCCGCCGCGAAAAGCAGTTCGGTATTGGCTGGCGACAGTGAGATAACACGCGGCACGGCGAAAAGCCACGCCGGAAGCAGAATAAGCAGGGCGGCAAGCGCCCTGAAAAGAGAGTTAGCCACGCGCCAGTTTCTGTACCAGGGTTTCAACCATCAGGCTGGATTGCTTCGCAGCCACCACCAGAAATTCGTCAAAGCTCAGGTGGGATTCCTGGTCCGCCACGTCGGAAATGGCGCGGACAACCACAAACGGTACGCCGTAGTTATGGCAAACATGCGCGATGGCGGTCGCTTCCATTTCGACGGCGATCGCCTGCGGGAAGTTATGGCGGATTTTTGCCAGACCGTCGGCACCGTTAATAAACGCGTCGCCGCTCACAATAAGGCCGCGTACGGCGTGCAGATTCAGCTCGCCAATACAGGCTTCCGCTGCGGCAATCAGTTTGTCGTCCGCTTTGAAACCCGCCGGGCAACCGGGTAATTGGCCAATATCATAGCCAAAAGCGGTCACGTCAGCATCGTGATAACGCGCTTCGTCGGAAACCACGATATCGCCCACTTTCAGCGTGGCGGCAAGGCCACCGGCAGATCCCGTGTTGATAATCACATCCGGCTGGCAGCGCTCCAGCAGCAGCGTCGCGCCCATGGCGGCAGCCACTTTACCAATGCCGGATTTCAGCAGCGCAACGTCTGTACCATTCAGCGTACCGGTGTAGATTTCGCTCCCGCCGACGTTCAGCGTCTGACGGTTCTCGATTTTGTCACGCAGCAGCGTAACTTCTTCTTCCATTGCACCAATAATGCCAATTTTCATGGAGATACTCGCTAATGTGATAAGACAGGATTACGTTTTCAGGGCATAGTCTATCATGGCATACACAATTGCATGATATCCCGTGACGCTCAGCACCGGAGAGGAAATGGCAGAGATCGACTTTCGCAACAAGATAAACTGGCGCCGCCGCTACCGTTCGCCGCAGGGTGTAAAAACCGAACGTGAAATTTTGCGCATCTTTGAAAGCGATCGTGGGCGCATTATTAACTCTGCCGCCATCCGACGTTTGCAGCAAAAAACGCAGGTTTTCCCGCTGGAGCGTAACGCGGCTGTGCGCACGCGGTTGACGCATTCGCTGGAAGTTCAGCAAGTGGGGCGTTATATCGCCAAAGAGATTTTGAGCCGCCTGAAAGAGCAGCGTTTGCTGGAAACCTACGGTCTGGATGAATTGACCGGTCCGTTCGAAAGCATCGTTGAGATGGCTTGCCTGATGCATGATATTGGCAACCCGCCGTTTGGCCATTTCGGCGAAGCAGCAATCAATGACTGGTTTCGCCAGCGCCTGGCGCCAGATGACGCAGTGAGCCAGCCGCTGTCGGATGATCGCTGCGAAGTGATGGCGCTTAAACTGCGTGAAGGCGAAGACACACTGAATGCGTTACGCAGGAAAGTGCGCCATGATTTAAGCCATTTCGAAGGTAATGCACAGGGTATTCGCATGGTACATACGTTAATGCGTATGAACCTGACCTGGGCGCAGGTCGGCTGTATTTTAAAATATACGCGCCCAGCGTGGTGGATTGGTGAGCCACCGGCGACACACAGCTATTTAATGAAAAAACCAGGTTACTATTTCTCTGAAGAAGCCTATGTAGAACGGCTGCGTAAAGAATTAAACCTCGATACATACAGTCGCTTTCCGCTAACGTGGATAATGGAAGCCGCGGATGATATTTCTTATTGCGTGGCGGATTTAGAAGATGCGGTAGAAAAACGTATTTTCAGCGCGGAACAACTGTATCAGCATCTTTATGATGCTTGGGGGCAGCATGAAAAAGGATCGTTGTTTGCTCAGGTTGTCGAAAATGCATGGGAGAAATCACGCGCTAATTCGATGAGCCGCAGCGCGGAAGATCAATTCTTCATGTACCTGCGCGTCAACACGCTGAATAAACTGGTGCCGTATGCGGCGCAGCGTTTTATTGAGAATTTGCCGCAGATTTTCAGCGGCGAATTCAATCATGCGTTGCTGGAAGATGAAAGTGGTTTTAGTCAGCTACTTGAATTATATAAAAATGTCGCCATAAAACAGGTGTTCAGCCATCCTGATGTTGAGCAACTGGAATTACAAGGTTATCGCGTCATCAGTGGATTGCTGGATATTTACAGTCCGTTGTTGCATTTATCTACGGCGGATTTTGCCGAGCTGGTGGAAAAAGAGCGTTTGCGTCGTTTCCCAATTGAATCGCGCCTATTTCAAAAACTTTCGACGCGCCACCGGCTAGCTTATGTTGAGGCGGTGAGCAAATTATCGCCCGACGCGGCAGAGTACCCGGTGCTGGAGTATTATCACCGTTGTCGATTAATTCAGGATTATATTAGCGGGATGACGGATCTATATTCATGGGATGAATATCGTCGTTTGATGGCGGTGGAATAACACCGATGAATTGTAAAGAACGACAATAATTTTTTACTTTTTCCAGACACTTAATGCCTGAACTTCACGCTATAAATCGACTCTGAGTGACACATACACAGCAGTTTGCGTTAATCGGTAAAGAGTGAGAGACATGAAAAAAACCACGTTAGCAATGAGTGCACTGGCTTTGAGTTTAAGTTTAGCGCTGTCTCCTCTGTCGGCTATGGCAGCGGAAACAGCATCGTCTACAGCCACCACATCGCAACAAATGCCAAGCCTCGCGCCGATGCTGGAAAAAGTGATGCCGTCGGTCGTGAGTATTAATGTTGAAGGCAGCACCACGGTGAACACACCGCGTATGCCGCGCAATTTCCAGCAGTTCTTTGGTGATAATTCGCCGTTCTGCCAGGATGGTTCTCCGTTCCAGAGCTCGCCGTTCTGTCAGGGCGGCGGCGCACAGGGCGGGCAGGGCGATAGCCAGCAGCAGAAATTTATGGCGCTGGGCTCCGGCGTGATCATTGATGCAGCGAAAGGTTATGTGGTCACCAACAACCACGTGGTCGATAACGCCAACACCATCAAAGTGCAATTGAGTGACGGGCGTAAATTTGATGCCAAAGTCGTGGGTAAAGACCCGCGTTCCGACATTGCGCTGATTCAGATTCAGGATCCGAAAAACCTGACCGCGATTAAACTGGCGGATTCCGATGCACTGCGCGTGGGGGATTACACCGTGGCGATTGGTAACCCGTTTGGCCTCGGTGAAACGGTGACTTCCGGGATTGTCTCCGCGCTGGGTCGCAGCGGCCTGAATGCGGAAAACTACGAAAACTTTATCCAGACGGATGCTGCGATCAACCGCGGTAACTCCGGCGGCGCGCTGGTGAACCTGAATGGCGAGCTGATCGGTATTAATACTGCGATCCTCGCACCGGATGGCGGCAACATCGGTATCGGTTTTGCGATTCCAAGTAACATGGTGAAAAACCTCACCGGCCAGATGGTCGAGTTCGGTCAGGTTCGCCGTGGTGAATTGGGCATTATGGGGACCGAACTGAACTCTGAGCTGGCGAAAGCGATGAAAGTCGATGCACAGCGCGGGGCGTTTGTCAGCCAGGTTATGCCGAATTCTGCTGCCGCGAAAGCCGGTGTGAAAGCAGGGGATGTGATTACCTCTCTGAACGGCAAACCGATTAGCAGCTTTGCAGCGCTGCGTGCGGAAGTGGGCTCAATGCCGATCGGCAGCAAAGTCGCGCTCGGCCTGCTGCGCGATGGCAAACCGGTGAATATTACGATCGAGTTGCAACAGAGCAGCCAGAACCAGGTTGATTCCAGCACCATCTTCAATGGTATTGAAGGTGCTGAGATGAGCAATAAAGGCAAAGATGGCGGCGTGGTGGTCAATACGGTGAAAGCCAATACCCCAGCGGCGCAGATTGGCCTGAAAAAAGGCGATGTGATTGTCGGTGCGAATCAGCAACCGGTGAAAAATATCGCTGAGTTGCGCAAAATCCTCGACAGTAAACCTTCTGTACTGGCGTTGAACATTCAACGCGGCGATACCTCTATCTATCTGCTGATGCAGTAACCCGCTGTAAATCCTCTTCCCTGATCTCAGGGAAGAGGGTCTTTCCTCTGTTTTGTGAAGCCTTCCACAACTCCATACTTCTGAATGCCGCTTTGTGCATTTGCACAGTGCGTGCGCTAATTTTCTTCCCTATGCTTGGGCTCTGCACACGGGAGGGTTACATGGCTGGCTGGCATCTTGATACCAAAATGGCACAGGATATCGTGGCGCGCACGATGCGCATCATTGATACGAACATTAACGTGATGGATGCACGGGGTCGCATCATTGGTAGCGGCGATCGCGAACGAATTGGTGAATTGCACGAAGGCGCGCTACTGGTGCTCTCGCAAGGCCGCGTGGTGGATATCGACGATGCGGTTGCTCGCCATCTGCACGGTGTGCGTCAGGGCATTAACCTGCCGTTACGTCTTGAGGGAGAAATCGTTGGCGTTATTGGCCTAACGGGTGAACCGGAGACGTTGCGCAAATACGGCGAATTAGTCTGCATGACCGCCGAGATGATGCTGGAACAATCCCGCCTGATGCATTTGCTGGCGCAGGACAGCCGTCTACGTGAAGAGCTAGTCATGAACCTGATCCAGGCGGAAGAGCACACGCCGGCATTGACCGAATGGGCGCAGCGTTTAGGCATTGATTTAAACCAGCCGCGCGTGGTGGCGGTGGTGGAAGTGGACAGCGGCCAGTTGGGCGTGGATAGCGCCATGGCCGAGTTGCAGCAACTGCAAAACGCCCTTACCACACCCGAGCGCAACAACCTGATTGCCATTGTTTCGTTGACCGAAATGGTGGTGCTGAAACCGGCGCTTAACCAGTTTGGTCGCTGGGATGCGGAAGATCACCGTAAGCGGGTGGAGCAGCTGATCACGCGTATGAAAGAGAACGGCCAGTTGCGTTTTCGCGTCGCGCTGGGCAATTACTTCACTGGTCCTGGCAGCATTGCCCGTTCTTACCGTACGGCGCGCACCACCATGATGGTGGGGAAACAGCGTATGCCGGAAAGCCGTAGCTATTTTTACCAAGATTTGATGTTGCCGGTGCTTCTCGACAGCCTGCGCGGTGGTTGGCAAGCCAATGAATTGGCGCGCCCGTTGTCGCGGTTAAAAGCGATGGATAATAACGGCCTGCTGCGTCGCACGCTGGCGGCGTGGTTTCGCCACAATGTGCAGCCGCTGGCAACGTCTAAGGCGTTGTTTATTCATCGCAATACGCTGGAGTATCGTTTGAACCGAATCTCGGAACTGACCGGGCTGGATTTGGGGAACTTCGATGACAGGCTGCTGCTATATGTGGCGCTGCAGTTAGACGAACAGCATTAATAATGATGTTGTGCCGGGTAATTAGCCCGGCACAATGCGATTGACCCCGCGCTTTACTTCCCGCGCGTCAGCTTTTCAAGATCGGACTCGATTTCGTTGATCTTGTTGGTAACAACGCTTTCCAGGTGACGCAGATCGTCCAGGATCTTACGTTTCAGATCCACTTCCGTGCGATCGCGCTGGCAGATTTGATCCAATTCATCAATTACATAGCGCAGGTTCGGGCTGATTTCCTGCACCTCTTTATACCCTTGACCAACGCCGTCGGCGACAACGGTTTTACGCTGACGCGGGTATTTGAATTTGACGCTCTTGGCAAAAAACTCGCCTTTATCCTTATGAAAATAGATTTTCAGAATATCGTTATTCGCTTCCTGGCGGAGGCTATAGCGGTCGATTTCATCGGGATTGGTAATGCCTAAACTTTTCAGATTATCGTACATAGCGGTACCCTTAAGCTCAACATAACCTATGAATAATTAACGAAAAAATCTATTTTTGCCACCTGTGAATGCAAAAAAGGCGGGATATATCACCCTCTTCCAGACAGGAAGAGGGACAGACTTAGTCGATGGTGCGCAGCAGTTCGTTAATGCCTACTTTGCCGCGCGTTTTCGCATCCACTTTTTTCACGATGACTGCGCAGTAGAGGCTGTATTTGCCATCTTTAGACGGCAGGTTGCCGGAAACCACCACTGAGCCCGCCGGTACGCGGCCATAATGCACTTCGCCGGTTTCACGATCGTAAATACGCGTACTCTGACCGATGTACACACCCATCGAGATAACAGAACCTTCTTCAACGATAACACCTTCTACCACTTCAGAGCGTGCACCGATAAAGCAGTTATCTTCAATGATAGTCGGGTTTGCCTGTAGCGGTTCCAGAACACCGCCAATACCCACGCCACCAGAGAGGTGAACGTTTTTACCGATTTGCGCACAAGAGCCGACGGTCGCCCAGGTATCTACCATGGTGCCTTCATCAACGTAGGCACCGATATTGACATAAGACGGCATCAGCACGGTATTGCGGGCGATAAACGCGCCCTGACGCACCGCTGCTGGCGGCACGACGCGGAAACCTTCTTTCTGGAAACGCGCTTCATCGTAGTCGGCGAATTTCATCGGGACTTTATCGAAGTAGCGGCTTTCCGCACCATCGATAACCTGGTTATCGTTAATGCGGAAAGAGAGCAGAACCGCTTTCTTCAGCCACTGGTGGGTGACCCACTGACCATCGATTTTTTCTGCGACGCGAAGCGCACCGGAATCGAGCAGGGCAATAACCTGATTCACCGCTTCACGGGTAACGGTATCGGCATTTGCCGGAGTGATCTCTGCGCGACGCTCGAAAGCGGCTTCAATAACGTTCTGTAACTGCTGCATTGTTAACTCTTTCCATCTGTGTAAAAAAATAATCACCCTTTATCGTTTGGATTGAGGGCCTCTGTCAACCGTTGTTGTACCTCCTGTTGCAGCGCATTATTAAGGCCACGCCGGTCGGCAGTCGCGATTATAAATAAATCTTCTACTCGCTCACCAATGGTTGTAATTCTCGCTCCGTGCAGCGAAATTCCCAGATCCGCAAACACTTGCCCGACGCGGGCAAGCAGCCCTGGCTGGTCAAGGGCAATCAATTCAAGAAACGATTTTCTGTCGGTATGTGTCGGCAGGAAATTCACTTCGGTATCGACGGTAAAATGGCGCAATTTTGCAGCCTGGCGGCGCGGTTGTGGTGCTTGCCAGGTGTGTTGCGTAATGGCCTGTTCCAGGCCGAAACATATTGCGTCGTGGCGATCGGCGGAGAGCGGGCTACCGTCCGGTTCCAGCACAATAAAGGTATCCATTGCCATACCGTCGCGGGTGGTAAAAATCTGCGCGTCGTGGACGCTCAGGTTGCGCCGGTCCAGCTCGGCGCACACCGCCGCAAACAGATAGGGGCGATCCGGGCTCCAGATAAAGATCTCAGTGCCGCCGCGCGTAGCCTGTGGGCTGAGCAAAATCATCGGCTTGCTCAGATCATGCTGCAGCAAGTGCCGCGCATGCCAGGCGAGCTGGTTTGGGCTGTGGCGAACAAAATAGTTCGCCCGACAGCGCGCCCAAATCTGATGCAACTGCTCTTCATCAATATTGTCCATGCGCAACAATGCCAGCGCCTGAAGCTGGTGATGACGCACGCGTTCGCGCATGTCCGGTGTGTTTTGCATACCGCGACGCAGCTGTTTTTCAGTTGCGAAATAGAGCTCGCGCAGCAAGCTCTGCTTCCAACTGTTCCACAGGGTTTCGTTGGTGGCACAAATATCCGCCACGGTCAGGCAGACAAGGAAGCGCAGGCGATTTTCCGTCTGCACTTCTTCGGCAAACTGTTTGATCACTTCCGGATCCTGAATATCACGGCGCTGGGCAGTGACCGACATTAACAGGTGATGGCGCACCAGCCAGGCGACCAGCTGTGTTTCGCGTGAATTAAGCCCATGTAATTCAGCGAATTTCAGCACATCCTGCGCGCCCAGCACGGAGTGGTCGCCGCCACGGCCTTTGGCGATATCATGGAACAACGCCGCAATCAGGATCAGCTCCGGGTGGGTTAAACGTGGCCACAGTTCCACGCATAAAGGGTGTTTATTGCGTGTTTCTTCTTTGGCAAAACTTTCCAGCTTCAGCAACACGCGAATGGTGTGTTCATCGACGGTATAGGCGTGGAACAGGTCAAACTGCATCTGGCCGACGATATGCGACCACTGTGGCATATAAGCCCACAATACGCTGTGGCGGTGCATCGGCAGCAGACCACGGCTGACGGCACCTGGATGGCGCAACATGCTGAGGAAAATAGAGCGCGCTTCAGCGATATAGCACAGCGGCTGCGTCAGATGGCGGCGGGCGTGGCGTAAGTGGCGCAGCGTGGTGGAGTAGATGCCGGTAATGGTGCTGTTGCGCACCATAATATAAAACATGCGCAGGATGGCCTGCGGCTCACGGATAAACAGCGTTTCGTCACGTAGATCGATAAGCGAACCGCGCAGTTGAAATTCATCGTCAATCGGGCGCGGTTTCTCGTCGGTGGTCAGCGCCAGAATCGCTTCATCGAACAGCTGTAACAGCATCTGGTTCAACTCTCCGACACGGCGGGTGACGCGGAAAAAATCCTTCATCATATGTTCGACGGGCTGGTTGCCTTCACCGACATAATTCAGACGCTGCGCCACGCTCAATTGGCGGTCGAACAGCAGGCGATTATCGTAGCGGCTCACTTCCAGGTGCAGCGCGAAGCGGATGCGCCACAGCAGGTGCAGGCACTCGTTCAGCTCATTGCGCTCTGCTTCCGTCAGAAAGCCAAAGCCAACCATTTCATCCAGTGAGGTGGCACCAAAGTGACGGCGAGCGACCCATTGCAAAGTGTGGATATCGCGCAGGCCGCCGGGGCTGCTTTTTATGTCTGGTTCCAGGTTGTAACTGGTACCGTGATAACGCTGGTGGCGCTCGTTTTGTTCCGCCACTTTTGCCGGAAAAAAGGTTTCCGACGGCCAGAAGTTGTCGCTAAAAATATGCTTTTGCAGTTCCAGAAACAGTGCAACATCGCCAATCAGCAGTCGCGACTCAATCAAATTGGTCGCGACAGTGAGATCCGATAATCCTTCCTGTAAGCACTCATCCAGCGTACGAACGCTGTGTCCTACTTCGAGTTTGACATCCCACAGCAGCGTGAGCAGTTCGCCAATCTTCTGCGCTTGCTCGTCAGAAAGTTTGGTGCGACTGAGGATCAGTAAATCAATATCCGATAACGGATGCAGCTCACCGCGACCGTAACCGCCCACTGCAACCAGCGCGGTATCGCTGACGTCGCCAAAACCGTACTCCAGCCATAAGCGTTGCAGGAGTTGATCAATAAATTCGGTACGCGCTTCGATTAATTGTTCGGCTGAGATACCGGCGTCAAAGACATGCCCCAGCCACTGCTGGAAAGCCTCGATACGCGCTTTGATATTTGCGCACTGAAATTCGTCTTGTGACCAAACCCCTGGATATTCTGGCTGGCCGGGAAGGGTGGGTTGTACCGCGCTGACAAATTGTTCTGTAGTGATGTTGCTCATTATGGCCACCCGTCTGGAATGCATATGCATAGCAACACAACTTAAAAGAGATAATGAAAAATGAAAAGTCGTTTATATGTATGACGTAACAAGGGGAAAACGGTAAAAAAAACGGCCCGCAAAGCGGGCCGTTTATCACGTTTGGCAATGTCAGAATCAGGCGGCGGTCAGTACGGCGTCGATGGTGTCATCTTTGCGCAGCGTCAGGATCTCACAGCCGGTTTCGGTAACCACAATGGTGTGCTCATACTGAGCGGACAGGCTGCGGTCTTTGGTTTTGACCGTCCAGCCATCTTTCATGGTGCGAATGCGGTAATCGCCCGCGTTAACCATCGGCTCGACAGTGAAGGTCATACCAGCCTGCAACACCACGCCGCTATCGTCTGCATCATAGTGCAGCACCTGCGGTTCTTCATGGAAGCCGCGACCAATACCGTGACCGCAATATTCACGCACCACAGAGAAGCCTTCGCCTTCAACATATTTCTGAATAGCGGCACCCAGCGTACGCAGGCGAATGCCCGGCTTGACCATGCGCAGCGCCAGGTAGAGGCTCTCCTGAGTTACGCGGCACAGGCGCTCACCCAGAATGGTCGGCTTACCGACGATAAACATTTTGGAGGTATCGCCGTGGTATTCGTCTTTAATTACGGTTACGTCGATGTTGACGATATCGCCATCTTTCAACAGTTTTTCGTCATCCGGAATACCGTGACACACCACTTCGTTAATAGAGATGCAAACCGATTTCGGAAAGCCGTGATAACCAAGGCAGGCGGAAATGGCATGCTGCTCTTTGACGATGTAGTCGTTGCAGATACGATCGAGTTCGCCCGTGCTGACGCCCGGCTTAATGTACGGTTCAATCATTTCCAGCACTTCGGCGGCGAGTCGGCCCGCGACGCGCATTTTTTCAATTTCTTCAGGTGTCTTAATAGAGATAGCCATGGAATGTGTCCATCAGTGTCGATTTTTTCGACTATACCAGGATTAGTGTTGTCAATGGTAACAGTCGGGCAAGCGTTGTGCCAAATTGAGAATCATTAACGGCACACAGCGTCAACAACTATTGGTTTCCGGTGGTGTTTTATGATATAAAGCGCGCCGGACTTCCGTTCCTGTTTTGGGATGGGAGCCACAAATCTCACTTTGTGTAATAACACACACGTATCGGCACATATTCCGGGGTGCCCTTCGGGGTCGGTAATATGGGATGCGTGGAGGCTTAACCCCAACTTTTATATAGAGGTTTTAAACATGGCAACTGTTTCCATGCGCGACATGCTCAAGGCTGGTGTTCACTTTGGTCACCAGACCCGTTACTGGAACCCGAAAATGAAGCCGTTCATCTTCGGTGCGCGTAACAAAGTTCACATCATCAACCTTGAGAAAACTGTACCAATGTTCAACGAAGCGCTGGCTGAGCTGAACAAAATTGCTTCTCGTAAAGGCAAGATCCTGATCGTTGGTACTAAACGCGCTGCAAGCGAAGCGGTGAAAGACGCTGCACTGAACTGCGATCAATTCTTCGTGAACCATCGCTGGCTGGGCGGTATGCTGACTAACTGGAAAACCGTTCGTCAGTCCATCAAACGTCTGAAAGACCTGGAAACTCAGTCTCAAGACGGTACCTTCGACAAGCTGACCAAGAAAGAAGCGCTGATGCGCACTCGTGAGCTGGAGAAGCTGGAAAACAGCCTGGGCGGTATCAAAGACATGGGCGGCCTGCCGGACGCACTGTTTGTTATCGACGCTGACCACGAGCACATCGCAATCAAAGAAGCAAACAACCTGGGTATCCCGGTATTTGCTATCGTTGATACCAACTCCGATCCGGACGGCGTTGACTTCGTTATCCCGGGTAACGATGACGCAATCCGTGCTGTTAGCCTGTACCTGAATGCCGTTGCTGCTACCGTTCGTGAAGGCCGTTCTTCGGATCTGGCTACTCAGGCGGAAGAAAGCTTCGTAGAAGCTGAGTAATAAGGCACGCTCTTTGAGCCCCTTATTGAGCAGGTAGTACCGAGTTTGGTTAGGGGGCCTGTCAATGGCCCCCTTTTTCACTTTTAAGCCTGTTTGGTTGCAAACCGTGCAGGTCATATCTCTCCCGAGGAATAAAGAATGGCTGAAATTACCGCATCCCTGGTAAAAGAGCTGCGTGAACGTACTGGCGCAGGCATGATGGATTGCAAAAAAGCGCTGACTGAAGCGAACGGCGACATTGAGCTGGCAATCGAGAACATGCGTAAGTCTGGTGCGATCAAAGCGGCGAAAAAAGCAGGCAACGTTGCTGCTGACGGCGTGATCATCACCAAAATCGACGGCACCTACGGCATCATTCTGGAAGTTAACTGCCAGACTGACTTCGTGGCAAAAGACGGTGGTTTCCAGGCATTTGCGAACAAAGTTCTGGACGCAGCTGTTGCTGGCAAAATCACCGACGTTGAAGTTCTGAAAGCGCAGTTCGAAGAAGAGCGCGTTGCACTGGTTGCTAAAATCGGTGAGAACATCAACATCCGTCGCGTTTCCGCTCTGGAAGGCGAAGTGCTGGGTTCTTACCAGCATGGCGCGCGTATCGGTGTTCTGGTTGCGGCTAAAGGCGCTGATGACGAGCTGGTTAAACAGCTGGCAATGCACATCGCGGCAAGCAAGCCGGAATTCGTTAAACCGGAAGACGTATCCGCTGACGTGGTAGAAAAAGAGTACCAGGTTCAGTTGGACATCGCCATGCAGTCTGGCAAACCGAAAGAAATCGCAGAGAAAATGGTTGAAGGCCGCATGAAGAAATTCACCGGCGAAGTTTCTCTGACTGGCCAGCCTTTCGTTATGGACCCGAGCAAATCTGTTGCTCAGTTGCTGAAAGAACACAACGCTGACGTAACTGGCTTCATCCGCTTCGAAGTGGGCGAAGGCATCGAGAAAGTTGAGACTGACTTCGCAGCAGAAGTTGCTGCAATGTCCAAGCAGTCTTAATCAATAAAAGGAGCCGCCTGAGGGCGGCTTCTTTTTATGCCCTTCATCTGAAAATCAGCCAGCACACTAGTGTTTGCGCTGGCAGGCGACGTATCATAAGCGCCGGTATTAACCCCCGTCCAATTGTTGACAGTCTCAGGAAAGAAACATGGCTACCAATGCAAAACCCGTCTACAAACGCATTCTGCTTAAGCTGAGCGGTGAAGCGCTCCAGGGATCCGAAGGCTTCGGTATTGACGCAAGCATCCTTGACCGTATGGCGCAGGAAATTAAAGAGCTGGTCGAACTGGGTGTTCAGGTTGGCGTGGTGATTGGTGGTGGCAACCTGTTCCGTGGGGCGGGTCTGGCGAAAGCGGGGATGAACCGCGTAGTGGGCGACCACATGGGTATGCTGGCAACCGTGATGAACGGCCTGGCAATGCGTGATGCGCTGCATCGTGCCTATGTGAACGCACGTCTGATGTCCGCGTTCCCGTTAAATGGCGTTTGCGACAACTACAGCTGGGCAGAGGCGATTAGCCTGCTGCGCAACAACCGCGTGGTAATTTTCAGCGCTGGTACGGGTAACCCGTTCTTTACGACCGATTCCGCTGCATGCCTGCGCGGCATTGAGATTGAAGCGGATGTGGTGCTGAAAGCCACGAAAGTGGACGGCGTGTTTACTGCCGATCCGGTACTCGATCCTACCGCCACGCTGTGTGAGCAACTGAGCTACAGCGAAGTGCTGGAAAAGGAACTGAAAGTAATGGATCTGGCGGCCTTTACGCTGGCTCGCGACCATAAACTGCCGATTCGCGTGTTCAACATGAATAAACCTGGCGCGCTGCGTCGCGTCGTCATGGGCGAAAAAGAAGGCACATTGATTACGGAATAATTCCCGTAAGCAATAAATAAAGGTAAGATTCCGCTTTAATTTATTGAGCAGCTCATTCTGGCATCTTCAGGGTGCCATAAATTGAACCGGCTATACTTAGCACACCCGCCGTATGGCCTGCCTGCGACAAGATTTCAAGGATCCGTAACGTGATTAGCGATATCAGAAAAGATGCTGAAGTGCGCATGGATAAATGCGTCGAAGCGTTCAAAACTCAAATCAGCAAAGTACGCACTGGCCGCGCTTCCCCGAGCCTGCTGGATGGCATCGTTGTGGAATACTACGGTACGCCGACTCCGCTGCGCCAACTGGCTAGCGTTACCGTTGAAGACTCCCGTACGCTGAAAATCAACGTGTTTGACCGCTCAATGAGCCCGGCTGTTGAAAAAGCGATTTTGACCTCTGATCTTGGTTTAAACCCGAGCTCTGCGGGCAGCGACATTCGCGTTCCGCTGCCGGCGCTGACGGAAGAACGTCGTAAAGATCTGATCAAAGTCGTACGTGGCGAAGCTGAACAAGCGCGTGTGGCTGTACGTAACGTTCGTCGTGACGCGAACGATAAAGTGAAAGCGCTGCTGAAAGATAAAGAAATCAGTGAAGACGACGATCGTCGTTCTCAGGATGACGTACAGAAGCTGACCGATGCTGCAATCAAAAAATTGGATGCGGCGCTGGCGGACAAAGAAGCGGAACTGATGCAGTTCTGATTCGAAACAAACCGACTAAAACGCCGTACAGAGAGCCGCGAAGGTGGCTTTGCTGGCGGCGTTTTGCTTTTTATCCTTGCAATGTTGCGAGCGTTTCATGAAGCATTTAACTCTTCTTGGCTCAACGGGTTCTATTGGTTGCAGCACGCTGGCCGTGGTTCGCCACAATCCTGATCGTTTCTCCGTTACTGCACTGGTTGCCGGTAAAAATGTTACCCGCATGGTTGAGCAGTGCCTTGAGTTTTCTCCCAAATTTGCGGTGATGGACGATGAAGAGAGTGCGCAACAGGTAAAGCGCGCTTTGCGGGAGCATGGTAGCCAAACAGAAGTGCTGAGCGGTCAACAGGCAGCCTGTGAAATGGCGGCGCTGAGCGGTGTCGATCAGGTGATGGCGGCCATTGTGGGTGCTGCGGGCCTGGTACCCACGCTTGCCGCTATTCGCGCCGGGAAAACGGTGCTGCTGGCGAATAAAGAAGCTCTGGTGACCTGCGGCCGTCTGTTTATGGATGCGGTGAAGGAAAGTGGGGCGCAGCTTTTGCCGGTAGACAGCGAGCATAACGCTATTTTTCAGAGTTTACCGGAAACAATTCAACATAACCTGGGGTACGCTGATCTGGAGCAGAATGGCGTTTCGTCTATTCTGCTTACAGGGTCTGGTGGCCCGTTCCGGGAGACACCGCTTTCCGATCTGGCCGCAATGACGCCGGATCAGGCGTGTCGGCACCCGAACTGGTCAATGGGGCGCAAGATCTCCGTTGACTCCGCCACTATGATGAATAAAGGTCTGGAATACATTGAAGCGCGCTGGTTGTTTAATGCCTCTGCCCGCCAGATGGAAGTGTTGATTCACCCGCAATCGGTGATCCACTCCATGGTTCGTTATCAGGATGGCAGTGTGTTGGCACAACTGGGTGAGCCGGATATGCGTACGCCCATCGCACATACGATGGCCTGGCCGGAACGAGTGCCGTCAGGTGTTAATGCCCTCGATTTTTGCAAACTCAGTTCGTTAAGTTTCGCGGAGCCTGATTTTGACCGCTATCCTTGCCTGAAGCTGGCCATTGATGCTTCCGACGAAGGCCAGGCGGCAACAACAGCGCTCAACGCGGCGAATGAGGTAACTGTTTCGGCATTCCTGGCATCTGCTATCCGTTTCACAGATATTGCCGCCCTAAATCTTTCTGTGCTTGAACAGATGGATTTGCGCGAACCGCAGAGCATTGATGACGTGCTGGCTGTAGATGCACAGGCACGAGACGTTGCGCAAAAACAAGTGATGCGCCTCGCAAGCCAGTGATATTACAGCGATGAGTGACGGTGCTATTTGTTAGCGTTAGGCTTCGGTGATATAGTCTGCGCCACAAAATTGCCAGTTTGTATTATGGCGTTTGGTGTAAGCCGTGGTTTACACGGCTTTTTTGCGTAAAGGCTTTTGTATTCCTGAGTACCGCTAAATCCTTTTCAGGGACTAAAACGCGTTATGTTGTCTGCTAACCAACCGATAAGCGAAAATTTGCCAACGCATGGCTGCCGTCATGTAGCGATAATTATGGATGGCAATGGTCGCTGGGCGAAAAGACAAGGGAAACTCCGGGCTTTTGGTCATCGGGCCGGAGCGAAGTCTGTACGTCGTGCGGTCTCTTTTGCCGCCAATAATGGTATCGACGCGCTGACGCTTTATGCTTTTAGTAGCGAGAACTGGAATCGCCCGGCGCAGGAAGTGAGCGCGCTGATGGAGTTGTTTGTGTGGGCGCTGGATAGCGAAGTAAAGAGCCTGCACCGTCATAATGTGCGTTTACGCATTATTGGCGATACCAGTCGTTTTAATACGCGTTTGCAGGAAAGAATCCGCAAAGCGGAAGCGTTAACTGCCCAGAACACCGGGCTGACGCTGAATATCGCAGCGAACTATGGTGGACGTTGGGATATTGTACAGGGAGTCCGGCAGCTTGCCGAGCAGGTGCAGGAAGGGCTTTTACGCCCGGATCAAATTGATGAAGAAACGCTCAATAAGCAAGTCTGCATGCATGAGCTGGCTCCTGTGGATTTAGTGATTAGGACTGGTGGGGAACATCGCATAAGTAATTTTTTACTTTGGCAAATTGCCTATGCCGAACTTTACTTTACTGATGTTCTTTGGCCCGATTTTGATGAACAAGACTTTGAAGGTGCGCTGCATGCCTTTGCCAATCGAGAGCGTCGTTTCGGCGGTACCGAGCCAGGTGGCGACAAAGCCTGATGGGGGTTGCTTTTGCTGAAGTATCGCCTGATTTCTGCTTTTGTGTTGATACCCATTGTTATTGCAGCACTTTTTTTGCTGCCGCCGGTGGGATTCGCGATCGTTACGCTCGCCGTTTGCATGCTCGCTGCGTGGGAGTGGGGGCAACTGAGCGGCTTTACTTCCCGGACTCAGCGGGTTTGGTTGGCAGTATTATGCGGGTTTTTGCTCGCTCTTATGCTGCTTACATTGCCGGAATATCATCATAATACCCACCACCCGTTGGTGACGATCTCGCTCTGGGCTTCTCTGGCCTGGTGGTTGGTTGCGTTGGTGCTGGTACTAAGTTACCCGTCATCCGCCGCAGCGTGGCGCCACTCTAAAATTTTGCGCCTGATTTTCGGTGTTTTGACGATTATCCCTTTTTTCTGGGGCATGCTGGCGCTGCGTGTGTGGCATTACGATGTAAACCACTACAGCGGCGCGCTGTGGTTGCTGTACGTTATGATCCTCGTTTGGGGAGCAGATTCAGGCGCTTATATGTTTGGCAAACTGTTTGGCAAACATAAACTTGCACCGAAAGTCTCGCCGGGGAAAACCTGGCAAGGTTTCCTGGGGGGGCTGCTAACTGCAGGTATTATCTCCTGGGGTTACGGCGCATGGGCGAATCTGGATGTGACCTCATCTACGCTCTTCATTTGTTCGGTGGTCGCAGCGTTAGCCTCAGTGTTGGGCGATCTCACGGAAAGTATGTTCAAGCGTGAAGCCGGAATTAAAGATAGTGGGCATCTTATTCCGGGTCATGGCGGTATACTGGATCGCATTGACAGCCTGACAGCGGCAGTTCCTGTATTTGCCTGCCTGTTATTGCTGGTTTTCAGGACGATTTGACGGAAGGTTTTATGCTGAGCATTCTCTGGAATCTGGCGGCGTTCGTTATTGCGCTTGGTGTATTGATCACCGTGCATGAATTTGGCCATTTCTGGGTTGCTCGCCGCTGTGGCGTGCGGGTTGAGCGCTTTTCCATCGGTTTTGGTAAAGCGCTCTGGCGCCGCACCGACAAACACGGCACCGAATTTGTCATCGCCCTGATCCCCCTGGGCGGTTATGTCAAAATGCTGGATGAGCGCGTTGAGGCGGTTACGCCGGAAATGCGCCACTACGCTTTCAATAATAAAACGGTTGGTCAGCGCGCCGCCGTTATCGCTGCTGGTCCCATCGCTAACTTTATCTTCGCCATCTTTGCCTACTGGCTGGTGTTTATCATCGGTGTCCCTGGTGTTCGTCCGGTTGTTGGTGAAATAACACCCAACTCTATCGCTGCAAACGCGCAAATTGCACCCGGCACGGAACTTAAAGCGATTGATGGCATCGAAACGCCTGATTGGGATGCTGTGCGCTTACAGTTGGTGTCTAAAATCGGCGATAGCCAGACGACCGTCAGCGTAGCGCCGTTCGGCAGTAACAATCGTCAGGAAAAGGTGCTGGATTTACGTCACTGGGCTTTTGCGCCTGATAAAGACGATCCGGTTATGTCGCTGGGGATTCGTCCCCGTGCGGCGCAGCTTGAACCGGTGCTTGCGGAGGTGCAACCCGGTTCCGCTGCCAGCAAAGCGGGTTTGCAAGCTGGCGACAGGATCGTTAAAGTCGATGGTCAGCAATTAACGCAGTGGATGACGTTCGTTACGCTGGTACGGGATAACCCAGGTACGTCGTTAGCACTGGAAGTGGAAAGACAAGGGGCACCCTTGTCTTTGACGTTGATACCGGACACAAAGCCCGGTAACAAGGCAGAAGGGTTTGCAGGCGTGGTGCCTAAAATTATCCCACTGCCAGATGAATACAAGACAATACGCCAGTACGGGCCATTTAGTGCCATCGTTGAAGCCACGGATAAAACCTGGCAGTTGATGAAGCTAACGGTCAGTATGTTGGGGAAATTGATCACCGGTGATGTAAAACTGAACAACCTCAGTGGGCCGATTTCTATCGCTCAGGGGGCTGGGATGTCAGCGGAGTTCGGGTTGATTTACTACCTGATGTTCCTTGCTTTGATAAGCGTGAACTTAGGCATCATCAACCTGTTCCCTCTACCCGTTCTTGACGGCGGGCATCTGCTGTTTTTGGCGATTGAGAAGCTGAAGGGCGGACCGGTATCCGAGCGAGTTCAAGACTTTAGTTATCGCATTGGCTCTATCTTGCTGGTGCTGTTAATGGGGCTTGCACTTTTCAATGATTTCTCTCGCTTGTAAGAGAGTTTGTTAGGAAGAACGCATAATAACGATGGCGATGAAAAAGTTGCTCATAGCGTCGCTGCTGTTTAGCAGCGCCACCGTATACGGTGCTGATGGATTCGTAGTGAAGGATATTCATTTCGAAGGCCTACAGCGTGTCGCCGTTGGTGCGGCCCTCCTCAGTATGCCAGTTCGTCCTGGCGATACGGTGAATGATGAAGATATCAGTAACACCATTCGCGCGTTGTTTGCCACCGGCAACTTCGAGGATGTTCGTGTCCTGCGTGATGGTGATACGCTCCTCGTTCAGGTGAAAGAACGCCCGACAATCGCCAGCATCACCTTCTCCGGCAACAAGTCGGTGAAAGATGACATGCTGAAACAGAACCTTGAAGCTTCTGGCGTCCGTGTGGGTGAATCACTGGATCGCACCACCCTCTCCGATATCGAAAAAGGACTGGAGGATTTCTACTACAGCGTGGGTAAATACAGCGCCAGCGTCAAAGCTGTCGTCACCCCATTGCCGCGTAACCGCGTTGACCTGAAGCTGGTTTTCCAGGAAGGCGTTTCCGCACAAATCCAACAGATTAATATTGTCGGCAACCATGCCTTCACGACGGAACAGCTGATCTCCACTTTCCAGCTGCGTGATGAAGTGCCGTGGTGGAACGTTGTCGGCGATCGTAAATACCAGAAACAGAAACTGGCGGGCGATCTGGAAACCCTGCGTAGCTATTATCTGGATCGCGGTTACGCACGTTTCAATATTGATTCGACTCAGGTTAGCCTGACGCCGGACAAAAAAGGCATCTACATTACTGTTAACGTGACTGAGGGCGATCAGTACAAACTCTCAGGTGTGCAGGTTAGCGGTAATCTCGCAGGACACTCTGCGGAAATTGAAAGCCTGACGAAAATCGAGCCGGGTGAGCTGTATAACGGCGCCAAAGTGACCAAAATGGAAGATGACATTAAAAAGCTTCTTGGTCGCTATGGTTACGCTTACCCGCGCGTTCAATCGCAGCCAGAAATCAACGATGCGGACAAAACGGTTAAGCTGCATATCAACGTTGATGCTGGCAACCGCTTCTATGTGCGTAAGATCCGCTTTGAAGGTAACGATACCTCTAAAGATTCCGTTCTGCGCCGTGAAATGCGTCAGATGGAAGGGGCGTGGCTGGGCAGCGATCTGGTCGATCAAGGTAAAGAGCGTCTGAACCGCCTGGGCTATTTTGAAACCGTAGATACGGAAACTCAGCGTATCCCGGGCAGTCCGGACCAGGTTGATGTTGTCTATAAGGTGAAAGAGCGTAACACCGGTAGCTTTAACTTCGGCGTTGGCTACGGCACCGAGAGCGGCGTCAGCTTCCAGGTTGGCGTGCAGCAGGATAACTGGTTAGGTACCGGTTACTCCGTTGGTATCAGCGGAACCAAAAACGACTACCAGACTTACTCTGAGTTCTCCGTCACCAATCCGTACTTTACGGTGGATGGTGTGAGCCTCGGCGGTCGTATTTTCTATAACGACTTTAAAGCGGATGATGCGGATCTGTCGTCTTATACCAACAAGAGCTACGGTCTTGATGGTACGCTCGGTTTCCCGATTAACGAATACAACACGTTGCGCGCTGGTTTAGGCTATGTTCATAACAGCCTGTCGAAGATGGAACCGCAGGTGGCAATGTGGCGTTACCTGGATTCCGTGGGGCAGAATGCCAGCACGCAGAACGACAGTAATGGTTACTCGGCGGACGATTTCACCTTTAACTACGGCTGGACTTACAACAACCTTGACCGCGGTTATTTCCCGACGAAAGGTTCACGCGTCAACCTGAACGGTAAAGTGACGGTCCCTGGCTCAGATAATGAGTTCTACAAAGTCACTGTTGACACCGCGTCCTACTTCCCGATTGACGACGATCACAAATGGGTGGTCTTAGGCCGTACACGTTGGGGATACGGTGACGGTTTAGGTGGCAAAGAGCTGCCGTTCTATGAGAACTTCTACGCAGGGGGGTCCAGCACCGTACGTGGCTTCCAGTCCAACAATATTGGTCCGAAAGCGGTCTACTACGGCGGGAACAACCAGAGTAACTGTAAGAACACTGTTGCAGACTCACTCTGTAAGTCTGATGATGCGGTGGGCGGTAACGCAATGGGCGTTGTCAGCGCCGAGCTGATTACACCGACGCCGTTTATCAGTGATAAATACGCCAACTCTGTGCGTACCTCGTTCTTCTGGGATGCGGGTAGCGTGTGGGATACAAACTGGCAAAATACCGCACAGATGAAAGCGCTGGGCATTCCGGATTATAGCGATCCGAGTAATATCCGCATGTCTGCCGGTATCGCATTACAATGGATGTCCCCATTGGGGCCGTTGGTTTTCTCCTACGCCCAGCCGTTTAAAAAGTACGATGGAGACAAAGCGGAACAGTTCCAGTTTAACATTGGTAAAACCTGGTAACGCCGTACTGCAATGGAATGCACACAGCAGTGTAGTGATGGCTGAGGCTTTCAATCGAAAGCCCGGCCACGCAAAGAACTGTACCTCCGGGTACAAACGGGATGGTAAGGAGTTAATTGTGAAAAAGTTGTTATTAGCTGCAGGTTTCGGTTTGGCAATGGCTGCGTCAGCTCAGGCCGCTGACAAAATTGCGATTGTTGATATGGGTAGCCTGCTGCAGCAGGTTGCGCAGACTTCCGGCGTTTCTCAGACCATGAAAAACGAATTCGGCGGTCGCGCGAGCGAACTGCAAAGCATGGAATCCGACCTGCAAGCAAAAGCACAGCGTTTGCAGCGTGACGGTTCCACGATGAAGGCAAGCGATCGTAGCAAGCTGGAAAAAGACATTGCTACTGGTCGTCAGGCATTCGCTCAAAAAGCGCAGGCTTTCGAGCAGGATCAGGCTCGTCGTTCTAATGAAGAACGCGGCAAGCTGGTGACTCGTATCCAGACCGCAGTGAAAAAAGTGGCTTCTGATCAGGGTGTTGATCTGGTTGTTCCTTCCAACGCCGTTATTTACAACAGCAACGATGTAAAAGACATCACCGCTGATGTACTGAAACAGGTTAAATAAGTAATGCCTTCAATTCGACTGGCTGATTTAGCTCAGCAGTTGGATGCAGAATTACACGGTGATGGCGATATCGTCATCACCGGCGTTGCGTCCATGCAATCTGCCGTAGCGGGCCATATCACTTTCATGGTCAACCCTAAGTACCGTGAACACCTGACCGCATGTCAGGCCTCTGCCGTTGTAATGACGCAGGACGACCTTCCCTTTGCCAATAGCGCTGCGCTGGTCGTAAAAAATCCGTACCTGACCTATGCACGTATGGCGCAAATTCTTGATACCACGCCGCAGCCTGCGCAGAACATCGCGCCTGGAGCAGTTATTGATCCAACGGCTCAGCTGGGTAGTAACGTGGCAATTGGCGCAAACGCCGTGATCGAATCTGGCGTTAGTCTGGGCGATAACGTCGTCATTGGTCCGGGTTGCTTCGTTGGGAAAAATACAAAAATTGGCGCGGGTTCGCGTCTGTGGGCCAATGTCTCCATTTACCATGAGATTGAGATCGGTGAAAATTGCCTGATCCAATCCGGCACGGTGATAGGTTCCGATGGCTTTGGCTATGCCAACGACCGTGGCAACTGGGTTAAAATCCCACAGCTTGGTCGCGTCATCATCGGTAATAACGTTGAGATCGGCGCATGTACGACCATCGATCGTGGTGCGCTGGATGATACCTGCATTGGTAACGGTGTCATCATTGATAACCAGTGTCAGATTGCACATAACGTTGTGATTGGCGACAATACCGCGGTTGCCGGTGGCGTCATCATGGCGGGTAGTTTGAAAATTGGTCGCTATTGCATGATTGGCGGCGCCAGCGTAATCAACGGGCACATGGAAATTTGCGACAAGGTTACCGTAACGGGGATGGGGATGGTCATGCGTCCTATCACTGAGCCGGGTATTTACTCCTCAGGTATTCCGTTGCAACCGAACAAAGTGTGGCGAAAAACCGCAGCCCTGGTGATGAATATCGATGATATGAGCAAGCGCCTGAAAGCTATCGAGCGCAAGGTTAATCAACAAGACGAATAATTCATCCGCATAACGCTTGTACACAGAAGAATTCGGGGGACAGAAAAGCCTCTGCACCTCGAAGAATAAAGTGTATATACTTCCCGGCCTGTTGGCATTCTTATGATTGCCGCGGGCCGTGTTATTATTGCCTTTTAGTATATTTGGACAGGAAGAGTATTTTGACTACTGACACTCATACTCTGCACATTGAAGAGATCCTGGAGCTTCTGCCGCACCGCTACCCGTTCTTACTGGTTGATCGTGTGCTGGATTTTGAAGAAGGTCGTTTTCTGCGCGCAGTCAAAAATGTTTCGGTAAACGAGCCATTTTTCCAGGGACACTTCCCTGGCAAACCGATTTTCCCGGGCGTGCTGATTCTTGAAGCAATGGCGCAGGCAACCGGTATTCTGGCGTTTAAAAGCGTTGGCAAACTGGAGCCGGGTGAGCTGTATTACTTCGCCGGTATCGACGAAGCGCGCTTTAAGCGTCCTGTTGTGCCAGGCGATCAGATGATCATGGAAGTCACTTTCGAAAAAACCCGCCGTGGCCTGACCCGTTTTAAAGGGGTTGCGCTGGTAGACGGTAAAATTGTTTGTGAAGCTACTATGATGTGTGCACGTAGCCGGGAGGCCTGATACGTGATTGATAAAACCGCCTTTATTCATCCTACTGCCATTGTTGAAGACGGTGCCGTTATCGGTGCTAACGCTCATATTGGCCCATTTTGTATTGTGGGACCTCACGTTGAAATTGGTGAGGGTACCGTACTGAAATCTCACGTCGTCGTGAATGGTCACACGACTATTGGTCGTGACAACGAGATTTATCAGTTCGCCTCCATCGGCGAGGTTAACCAGGATTTAAAATATGCTGGTGAACCGACTCGTGTGGAAATTGGCGATCGCAACCGCATCCGCGAAAGCGTCACCATCCACCGTGGCACAGTACAGGGTGGTGGGTTGACGAAGGTGGGCAGCGATAACCTGCTGATGATTAACGCGCACGTTGCGCATGATTGCACCGTTGGAAATCGCTGTATCCTCGCAAATAACGCAACGCTGGCGGGGCATGTTTCCGTCGACGACTTTGCAATCATCGGCGGCATGACCGCAGTGCATCAGTTCTGCATTATCGGTGCACACGTGATGGTTGGCGGCTGTTCTGGTGTTGCCCAGGATGTACCGCCTTACGTGATCGCTCAGGGCAACCATGCCACTCCGTTTGGTGTGAACATTGAAGGCCTGAAACGCCGTGGCTTTAGCAGAGAAGCGTTAGTGGCTATCCGTAATGCGTACAAATTGCTGTACCGCAGCGGTAAAACGCTGGAAGAGGCGAAACCGGAAATTGCTGAGCTTGCTGCTAAGCACCCGGAAGTTGACGCATTCATGCAGTTCTTTGAGCGCTCAACACGTGGTTTGATTCGTTAATGAACGACGCGCGTCCTCTTACGATAGCCCTCGTCGCCGGAGAAACCTCCGGCGATATTCTTGGGGCCGGTCTTATCCGTGCGCTGCGAGCTCGCCTGCCGAACGCGCGTTTTGTTGGCGTCGCAGGGCCGCGTATGCAGGCCGAAGGCTGCGAAGCCTGGTATGAAATGGAAGAGCTGGCGGTAATGGGCATCGTTGAGGTGCTGGGGCGTTTGCGCCGTTTGCTACATATCCGTGCCGATTTAACCCGTCGATTCAGCGAACTGAAACCGGATGTGTTTGTCGGTATCGACGCGCCGGATTTCAATATTACCCTTGAAGGCAATCTGAAAAAGCAGGGTATTAAAACCATTCATTATGTCAGTCCGTCCGTCTGGGCGTGGCGACAAAAACGCGTTTTCAAAATCGGCAGAGCCACCAATCTGGTGCTCGCGTTTCTGCCTTTCGAAAAAGCGTTTTACGATAAATTTAACGTACCGTGCCGTTTCATCGGCCATACCATGGCGGATGCCATGCCGCTGGATCCCGATAAGAACGCGGCGCGGGCGCATCTGGGGATTGCTGATAACGTGCACTGTCTGGCTTTGCTGCCGGGCAGTCGCGGTGCGGAAGTTGAAATGCTGAGTGCCGACTTCCTGCGGACCGCGCAGTTGTTGCGCGAGCGCTACCCCGATCTTGAAGTGGTTGTGCCGCTGGTCAATGCGAAACGGCGTGAGCAGTTTGAACGCATCAAAGCGGAAATCGCACCGGAACTGCCAGTGCATATGCTTGATGGTCAGGCGCGGGAAGCAATGATCGCCGCAGATGCCGCGCTGCTGGCTTCAGGAACCGCTGCGCTGGAGTGCATGCTGGCGAAATGCCCAATGGTAGTTGGCTATCGCATGAAACCATTCACTTTCTGGCTGGCAAAACGGCTGGTAAAAACGCCCTATGTTTCGCTGCCAAACTTGCTTGCCGGGCGTGAACTGGTTAAAGAGTTGCTCCAGGATGAATGTCATCCGCAGGCGCTCGCTGCCGCGCTGGAACCCTTACTGGCCAACGGTAAAACCAGCCACGAGATGCACGACATTTTCCGCGAACTGCATTTGCAGATTCGCTGCAATGCCGATGAACAGGCGGCTGACGCCGTACTGGAGTTAGCACAATGATAGAGTTTGTTTATCCACATACGCATTTGGTCGCGGGTGTGGATGAGGTCGGTCGCGGCCCGTTGGTGGGGGCGGTGGTGACAGCGGCGGTGATCCTCGATCCCGAACGTCCTATTGTCGGTCTGAACGATTCTAAAAAATTATCCGAAAAACGCCGTTTGTCGCTCAGCCATGAGATCAAAGAGAAAGCGCTGGCCTGGTGCCTTGGCCGCGCGGAGCCGCATGAAATCGACGCGTTGAACATTTTGCATGCCACCATGCTGGCAATGCAGCGCGCCGTTGCCGGGCTGGCAATCGCGCCCGAGTTTGTGCTGATCGATGGTAACCGTTGTCCGGCTTTACCGATGCCTTCGCTGGCGGTGGTAAAAGGCGATAGCCGGGTCGCAGAAATTAGCGCCGCGTCTATTCTCGCCAAAGTGGCCCGCGATGCGGAGATGGCAGAACTTGATATCATTTTTCCGCAATATGGCTTTGCGCAGCATAAAGGCTATCCTACGGCTTTCCATCTGGAGAGGCTGGCGGAGCACGGCGCAACCGAACATCACCGACGCAGCTTTGCGCCGGTCAAACGCGCGTTGGGTCTTGCGTCCTGATTCTTGTGAACGTGAAATAAACCAGGCTGGAATCTAAAAATGGCTGAACCACGTTTCGTACACCTGCGGGTGCATAGCGACTATTCCATGATTGACGGGCTGGCGAAAACCGGGCCGCTGGTAAAAAAGGCGGCTGCGCTCGGCATGCCTGCGCTGGCGATCACCGATTTTACTAACCTGTGTGGTCTGGTGAAGTTTTACGGAACGGCGCACGGTGCCGGGATGAAGCCGATCGTTGGTGCCGATTTTCATGTGCAAAGCGATCTGCTTGGCGACGAGCTGACGCAGTTGACTGTTCTCGCTATCAACAATACGGGTTATCAAAACCTGACGCTGCTAATCTCGCGTGCTTACCAGCGCGGTTATGGCGCGCTTGGTCCGTGGATTGATCGCGACTGGCTGCTGGAGCTCAATGAAGGGTTGATTCTGCTTTCCGGCGGGCGCATGGGCGACGTGGGTAAAAGCGTACTGCGTGGCAATAGCGCACTGGTAGAGCAGTGTCTTGAGTTCTACAAAACCCATTTTCACGATCGCTACTACCTGGAGTTGATCCGCACAGGGCGAGCGGACGAAGAGCCTTACCTGCATGCCGCCGTCGCGCTGGCAGAAGAGCATGGCTTGCCGGTTGTTGCTACCAACGATGTGCGGTTTATTGATGCCGGCGACTTCGACGCCCATGAGATCCGCGTGGCGATCCACGACGGTTTTACCCTCGACGATCCCAAACGCCCGCGTAACTATTCGCCGCAGCAATATATGCGCAGCGAAGAGGAGATGTGCGAACTCTTTTCGGATATCCCGGAAGCGCTGGAAAACACGGTCGAAATCGCCAAACGTTGTAACGTCACCGTGCGTCTGGGCGAATACTTCCTGCCGCAGTTCCCGACAGGGGATATGACCACCGACGATTTCCTCGTGGTGAAATCAAAAGAGGGGCTGGAAGAGCGTCTGGAATTCCTCTTCCCTGATGAAAAAGAGCGCGCCGAAAAGCGCCCGCCTTACGATGAACGTCTCGATATTGAACTCCAGGTTATCAACCAGATGGGGTTCCCGGGCTACTTCCTCATTGTGATGGAGTTTATCCAGTGGTCGAAAGACAACGGCGTACCGGTAGGGCCGGGACGTGGTTCTGGTGCGGGTTCACTGGTGGCTTATGCGCTGAAAATTACCGACCTCGATCCGCTGGAGTTTGACCTGCTGTTCGAACGTTTCCTTAACCCGGAACGTGTTTCGATGCCTGACTTCGACGTTGACTTCTGCATGGAAAAACGTGACCAGGTTATCGAGCACGTGGCGGATATGTACGGCCGCGATGCGGTATCGCAGATCATCACCTTTGGTACCATGGCGGCGAAAGCGGTTATCCGCGACGTTGGCCGTGTGCTTGGTCATCCGTATGGCTTTGTCGACCGAATTTCGAAACTGGTGCCGCCCGATCCGGGGATGACGCTGGCTAAAGCGTTTGAAGCCGAACCGCAACTGCCGGAAATTTACGAAGCCGACGAAGAAGTCAAAGCGCTAATTGATATGGCGCGCAAGCTGGAAGGGGTCACGCGAAACGCCGGGAAACACGCCGGTGGCGTGGTTATCGCGCCAACAAAGATTACCGATTTTGCCCCGCTGTATTGTGATGAAGCCGGTCAGCACCCGGTTACCCAGTTCGATAAAAACGACGTGGAATATGCGGGTCTGGTGAAGTTCGACTTCCTCGGGCTGCGTACCCTGACCATCATTAACTGGGCGCTGGAAATGATTAACGCCCGGCGCGAGAAAAACGGCGAACCGCCGCTGGATATCGCTGCTATTCCGCTGGATGACAAGAAAAGTTTCGACATGCTGCAACGCTCGGAAACCACGGCGGTTTTCCAGCTTGAATCCCGCGGCATGAAAGACCTGATCAAACGTCTGCAGCCCGACTGCTTCGAAGATATGATCGCACTGGTGGCGCTGTTCCGTCCGGGGCCGCTGCAATCGGGCATGGTGGATAACTTCATCGACCGTAAGCACGGGCGCGAAGAGATCTCTTACCCGGATGTTCAATGGCAGCACGAGAGCCTGAAGCCAGTTCTGGAGCCAACCTACGGCATCATTCTGTATCAGGAACAGGTGATGCAGATTGCGCAGGTACTTTCGGGTTACACCCTTGGCGGTGCGGATATGTTGCGCCGCGCGATGGGTAAGAAAAAGCCGGAAGAGATGGCCAAGCAGCGCGGTACGTTTGAAGAAGGTGCGAAGAAAAACGGCGTCGACGGCGAACTGGCGATGAGAATCTTTGACCTCGTGGAAAAATTCGCTGGTTACGGATTTAACAAATCGCACTCTGCCGCCTATGCTTTGGTGTCGTACCAGACGCTGTGGTTGAAGGCGCACTATCCGGCCGAGTTTATGGCGGCGGTAATGACCGCTGATATGGACAACACCGAGAAAGTGGTTGGCCTGGTCGATGAGTGCTGGCGCATGGGGCTGAAAATCCTGCCGCCGGATATCAACTCGGGTCTGTATCATTTCCACGTCAACGACGATGGTGAAATTGTTTATGGCATTGGTGCGATCAAAGGCGTGGGTGAAGGTCCGATCGAGGCGATCATTGAAGCGCGTAATAACGGCGGTTATTTCCGTGAACTGTTTGATCTTTGTGCTCGCACCGATATTAAAAAACTCAATCGCCGGGTGCTGGAAAAACTGATTATGTCCGGGGCGTTTGATCGCCTTGGCCCGCATCGCGCCGCGCTAATGAACGCGCTGAGCGATGCGCTGAAAGCTGCCGATCAGCATTCGAAAGCGGAAGCGATTGGTCAGGCAGATATGTTTGGCGTTTTGGCTGAAGAGCCAGAGCAGATCGAGCAGTCCTACGCCAGCTGTCAGCCGTGGCCGGAACAGGTGGTGTTGGATGGCGAGCGTGAAACGTTAGGGTTATACCTGACAGGACACCCGATTAACCAATATTTAAAAGAAATTGAGCGCTATGTCGGAGGCTACAGGCTGAAAGACATGCATCCGACCGAGCGTGGGAAAGTGACCACGGCGGCGGGGCTCGTCATTGCTGCGCGGGTTATGGTCACCAAGCGCGGTAATCGTATCGGCATCTGTACGTTGGATGACCGTTCCGGGCGTCTTGAAGTGATGTTGTTCACTGACGCCCTGGATAAATACCAGCAACTGCTGGAAAAAGACCGCATACTTATCGTCAGCGGACAGGTCAGCTTTGATGACTTCAGCGGGGGGCTTAAAATGACCGCCCGCGAAGTGATGGACATTGACGAAGCCCGGGAAAAATACGCCCGTGGGCTTGCTATCTCGCTGACGGACAGGCAAATTGATGACCAGCTTTTAAACCGACTCCGTCAGTCTCTGGAACCCCACCGTTCGGGAACCATTCCAGTACATCTCTACTATCAGAGGGCGGATGCGCGCGCACGATTACGCTTCGGCGCAACGTGGCGTGTCTCTCCGAGCGATCGTTTACTTAACGATTTGCGTGGCCTCATAGGTTCGGAGCAGGTGGAACTGGAGTTTGACTAATACAGGAATACTATGAGTCTGAATTTCCTTGATTTCGAACAGCCGATTGCTGAGCTGGAAGCGAAAATCGATTCTCTGACCGCCGTTGGCCGTCAGGATGAAAAACTGGATATTAACATCGACGAAGAAGTGCATCGTCTGCGTGAAAAAAGCGTTGAGCTGACACGTAAAATTTTCGCCGATCTTGGCGCATGGCAGGTCGCACAGTTGGCTCGCCATCCGCTGCGTCCATACACCCTGGATTATGTCCGCCTGGCTTTCGACGAGTTCGATGAACTGGCTGGCGATCGTGCTTACGCTGACGATAAAGCCATTGTTGGCGGTATTGCGCGTCTGGATGGGCGTCCGGTGATGATCATCGGCCACCAGAAAGGCCGCGAAACCAAAGAGAAAATTCGTCGTAATTTCGGTATGCCAGCACCGGAAGGCTATCGCAAAGCGCTGCGCCTGATGGAAATGGCAGAACGCTTCAATATGCCGATCATTACCTTTATCGACACGCCGGGTGCTTATCCGGGCGTGGGCGCGGAAGAGCGTGGTCAGTCTGAAGCGATCGCCCGCAACCTGCGTGAAATGTCCCGCCTGAGCGTGCCGGTTATTTGCACCGTGATCGGCGAAGGCGGCTCCGGCGGCGCACTGGCGATTGGCGTGGGTGATAAAGTGAATATGCTGCAATACAGCACTTATTCTGTTATCTCCCCGGAAGGCTGCGCCTCCATTCTGTGGAAAAGCGCTGATAAAGCGCCGCTGGCGGCCGAAGCGATGGGGATTATCGCACCGCGTCTGAAAGAGTTGAAACTGATCGACTCGATCATTCCGGAACCGCTGGGCGGCGCTCACCGTAACCCGGAAACCATGGCTGCTTCGCTGAAAGCGCAACTGCTGGCCGATCTGGCCGATCTGGAAGTGCTGAGCAAAGATGATCTGCGTAACCGCCGTTACCAGCGTCTGATGAGCTACGGCTACGCCTGATTCTCATCCCACTCTGAAAAGCCGCACCGCTGTGCGGCTTTTTTTATACCTGCCGTTTAGCTCAACTATGCTTAGCTAAGGTTTTTAACGGAGGTAACCGTGAACATTATTGCCATCATGGGACCACATGGCGTTTTCTATAAAGATGAGCCAATTAAGGAGCTGGAGCAGGCATTACAGGCCCAGGGTTTTCAACTTATCTGGCCGCAAAACAGCACCGACTTACTGAAATTTATCGAACACAACCCGCGCATCTGCGGCGTTATCTTTGACTGGGACGAGTACTCCCTCGATCTGTGCAGCGAAATCAATCAGCTTAACGAATACCTTCCGCTGTACGCCTTTATCAATACGCACTCGACGATGGATGTCAGCATCCAGGATATGCGCATGGCGCTGTGGTTTTTCGAGTATGCGCTGGGCGTGTCCGAAGATATTGCTACGCGCATCGGCCAGTACACCCGGGAGTACCTGGATACCATTACGCCACCGTTTACCCGCGCGCTGTTTACCTATGTTAAAGAGGGCAAATATACCTTTTGTACGCCAGGACATATGGCGGGCACGGCTTATCAGAAAAGCCCGGTTGGCTGCCTGTTTTACGATTTTTTCGGCGGCAATACATTAAAAGCGGATGTCTCTATTTCTGTCACGGAGTTGGGTTCATTACTGGATCACACAGGCCCGCATCTGGAAGCCGAAGAGTATATCGCCCGCACCTTTGGCGCGGAGCAGAGCTACATGGTGACCAACGGCACGTCCACGTCGAATAAAATCGTCGGGATGTATGCCGCCCCGGCGGGTAGCACATTGCTTATTGACCGCAACTGCCATAAATCACTGGCTCATCTACTGATGATGAGCGATGTTACGCCGCTATGGCTGAAGCCTGGTCGCAATGCGCTGGGAATTTTGGGCGGTATTCCACGCCGCGAATTTACCCATGCCAGCATCGAACAAAAGGTGGCAAAAATCGCGGGCGCGCGCTGGCCGGTACACGCGGTGATCACCAATTCCACTTATGACGGGTTGTTGTATAACACTGACTGGATCAAAAAAATGCTGGATGTGCCCTCTATCCACTTCGATTCTGCCTGGGTTCCATATACCAATTTCCACCCGATTTACGCCGGGAAAAGCGGCATGAGCGGTGAGCGGGTACCGGGAAAAGTGTTCTTTGAAACCCAGTCGACGCACAAAATGCTGGCGGCATTTTCGCAGGCGTCGCTGATTCATATTAAAGGTGAATATGATGAAGACACCTTTAACGAAGCATTTATGATGCACACCACTACCTCACCGAGTTACCCGTTGGTTGCGTCTATCGAAACGGCGGCAGCGATGTTGCGCGGTAACCCTGGCAAACGTCTGGTTAACCGTTCCGTCGAGCGCGCGCTGCATTTCCGTAAAGAGGTTCAACGGCTTAAAGACGAAGCCGACGGCTGGTTCTTTGATATCTGGCAGCCAGAAGAGATTGAAGAGGCGGATTGCTGGCCAGTCGCGCCCGGCGAAACGTGGCACGGCTTTCGCGACGCGGATGCCGACCATATGTTTCTTGATCCGGTTAAAGTGACCATTCTGACACCGGGGATGGACGAACAGGGGAATATGAGTGATGACGGGATCCCGGCTGCGCTGGTGGCGAAGTTTCTTGATGAACGCGGCGTGGTGGTCGAAAAAACCGGGCCATACAATCTTTTATTCCTGTTCAGTATCGGCATCGATAAAACCCGCGCGATGGGCTTGCTGCGTGGGCTGATGGAGTTTAAACGCGCCTACGATCTGAACCTGCGCGTGAAAAATATGCTGCCGGACCTCTACGCCGAAGATCCAGATTTCTACCGCAATATGCGCATTCAGGATCTGGCGCAGGGGATCCATAAATTGATCCGTCAGCACGATCTCCCACGTTTAATGTTGCAAGCTTTCGATGTTCTTCCGGAAATGAAGCTGACGCCGCACCAGGCATGGCAGCGACAAATTCAGGGCGAGGTGGAAACCATCGAGCTGGAGCGGCTAATTGGGCGAATTTCGGCGAATATGATCCTGCCTTATCCGCCAGGCGTGCCGCTGGTGATGCCCGGTGAAATGATCACCGAAGCCAGCCGGGCGGTGCTGGATTTCCTGCTGATGCTCTGCGCTATTGGCCGCCACTATCCCGGTTTTGAGACAGATATTCATGGTGCGAAGCGGGACGAAGAGGGCGTTTACCGGGTACGAGTCCTAAAAGCCCGCTGAGCTATTGCGGGCAAACATTGGCAGGCGTAACGTTCTGGCATTCAGAAAAGGAGAAACTATGCTGGGTTTAAAACAGGTTCATCATATTGCCATCATCGCTACTGATTACGCGAAGAGTAAAGCGTTCTACTGCGATATCCTCGGGTTTACGTTGCAAAGCGAGGTCTATCGCGAGGCACGTGATTCATGGAAAGGCGACCTGGCGCTGAACGGTCAGTATGTGATTGAACTGTTTTCTTTCCCGTTCCCGCCAGCTCGTCCCAGCCGACCCGAAGCCTGCGGGCTGCGCCATTTGGCATTTAGTGTGGATGATATAGATAAGGCAGTCGCGCACCTGGCGGCTCACGGTGTGCAGTGCGAGGAAATCCGTATCGATCCCTACACTGATAAACGCTTTACCTTCTTCACCGATCCTGATGGCCTGCCGCTGGAGCTTTACCAGCAGTAATACTTGCCACTTCCAATAATGCCCGGTAACGTGCCGGGCATTACTCCGTTTTGATAATCGCTATGACCACGCCCTTTTTTGCATCAATGCCGACCACTTCGCGCCAGTTTCTGGTGGCGTTTAGTGGTGGGCTGGATTCGACGGTCCTGCTGCATAAATTGATGCTTTGGCGTCAGCAATTACCCGAGCTCAAGCTGCGTGCTATCCATATACATCATGGGCTTAGCCCTCACGCCGATGCTTGGGCGGATCATTGCCAGGTCGTTTGCACAGGCTGGCAGATCCCGCTTACGGTGGTTCGCGTTCAGCTTGTGAACAACGGGGAAGGGATCGAAGCACAGGCGCGCAAAGCGCGTTATCAGGCGTTTGCGGATGCATTGATGCCCGGCGAAGTGCTGGTTACGGCTCAGCATCTGGACGATCAATGTGAAACATTCCTGCTGGCGTTAAAGCGCGGCAGCGGACCTGCCGGGCTGGCGGCCATGCCTGAAATGATGCCTTTTGCCGGAACTCAGCTTATTCGCCCGCTATTGACACAAACCCGCGATGAGCTGCACCAATGGGCGCTTCACCATGCGCTGTCATGGATTGAGGATGAAAGTAACGCCGACGCCAGCTTCGATCGCAATTTTTTACGCTTGCAGATTTTACCGTTGCTGACGGCGCGCTGGCCGCATTTTGCCGATGCCGTTGCGCGTAGTGCCGCGCTGTGTGGCGAGCAAGAGCAGTTACTTGATGAGCTCCTCGCGGACGAACTTGTTGCGGCGATGACAGATGAAGGGGCACTGGAACTTACCCCTCTTTATGCGCTAAGCGATGCGCGCCGTCGGGCGCTGCTGCGTCGCTGGCTGGCGCAGCGCGGTGCGGTAATGCCGTCACGCGCCATGCTCGATCGCTTGTGGCAGGAAGTGGCGCTGGCGCGTGAAGATGCTTCGCCGTGTCTGCGGCTGGGCGAATTCGAGGTGCGTCGTTATCAGTCGTGCTTGTGGTGGATTCGCGCCATTGAAAGCCAGCGCGATACGCAACTGCTGTGGATTGCGCCTTTCGAACCGCTAACATTACCGGCAGGTCTTGGCGAGTTGTCGCTATTGCCGGGTGGGGAAATTCGCGCGCCCAACGCTGGCGAGGCGGTTTCGATCCGTTTTCAGGCACCCGGCATGTTGCATATCATCGGGCGCAGCGGCGGGCGCAAGCTGAAGAAAATCTGGCAGGAACTCGGTGTGGCACCCTGGCGACGTGATACCACGCCGCTGCTGTTTTATGGCGAAACATTGATTGCAGCGGCGGGGTTATTCGTTACACGAGAAGGGGCGAAAAGCGCTGAGCAAACGGGCGTACATCTTGAGTGGCGAAGATAACGGGCAACAGGCGCTGCCCGCAAAATGTCAGGACTCGCTCACCACAACGGTGCCGATTTCAGGATGGCTGAAGCTGGCAATTTTATCGAGACGCAGTTCGCGCGTTGCACCTGCGACATCAACCACCAGATACTCCACATTTTTACGTGAGACTAAATCGTTGGCTTTGGCGCTGAGCACCTCGCCGTCTTTCATTTCCAGCTTCAATAGAAGATGATGCTGGCAGGCGAGTTCAAGGTTGTCATAGTCATCACAGTTGATGGGTTGATAGGCATCATTCATTGACATAATCGCTCACCAGTAAGTTCGCGGCAGCATATGCCGCCTTTTCCCTGACCGACTCTGAAAGGGTGTCATCCGACGCCATTTCATTCAGCACTTTCAACACGCACCCCAGCGCATCCGGGATATACCCTAAATCTCCGCTGGCGATTTCCGCATAACGTCTGCGTACTAACTCACAATAATTGTTCACATCACCTCCTGTCAGCAACCTGACTTTACTGTGAGATAACACTAAGCCTACGAAGTTAAACTCTGTTTAGCAAGGTGACTATACCACAGCTTGTTAATCATTATCAGGGCGATGAATACCCACTGCGACAAGAGATAACAGCGCTTTATGCTTATATTCGCTACAATAGCGACCATTTTATGAAGGAGCGGTGATATGGCATTAAAAGCGACAATTTATAAAGCGACGGTGAACGTGGCTGATTTGGATCGTAATCAGTTTTTAGATGCAACGCTGACGCTGGCTCGCCATCCTTCCGAGACGCAAGAACGCATGATGCTGCGCCTGCTGGCGTGGATGAAATATGCGGATGAACGCCTGCAATTTACCCGCGGCCTCAGTGCTGACGATGAACCGGAACTCTGGCTACGCAATGATTATCTGGGGATCGATCTGTGGATTGAACTGGGATTGCCGGATGAAAAACGGCTGAAGAAAGCCTGCTCGCAGGCGAAAGAGGTTGCGCTTTTTACCTATAATTCCCGTGCCGCGCAGATCTGGTGGCAGCAGAATCAGTCGCGCTGCGCGGCATTTAGCAATCTGCGCATCTGGTATCTGGATGATGCGCAGCTAGCCCGTTTGAGTGCATTTGCCAGCGATCGCACGATGACGCTGCAAGCCACATTGCAGGATGGTGCTATCTGGTTATCGGATGATAGCCAGAATATGGAAATCCATCTCGAAGCCTGGCAGTCGCAATGATTGAGATCTCTCGTTCAGTCTCTATTGCCGAAGAAGAGCTGGAGATCACGGCTGTGCGGGCACAGGGCGCGGGTGGTCAACATGTCAATAAGAGCTCAACGGCGATCCACCTGCGTTTTGACATCCGGGCTTCAAGCCTGCCAGAGTACTACAAGGCGCGTTTACTGGAAGCGTCGCACCATCTGATCAGCAGCGAAGGCTGGGTGGTGATAAAAGCACAGGAGTACCGCAGCCAGGAGATGAACCGCGAAGCGGCAGTCGCTCGCCTGGTGGCGTTAATAAAAGAATTAACTGTCGTGCAAAAAAGCCGTCGGGCAACGCGTCCGACCCGCGCATCGAAAGAGCGTCGGTTATCGGGCAAGGCGCAAAAGTCGTCGGTAAAAGCGTTACGCGGCAAAGTTCGTGGTCGTGAAAGCTGACGGGTACTAACAGAATTGTGCATAAGGAATCGAGTGTGAAAAAAGCGATTTTATCTGTGCTGGCAGGGTGTACGCTCTTTGCGCTTTTCGGCTGTAACAACCGTGGCGATGTTGAGACGGTACAGCCAACACAAGTTGAAGAGTTGAAACCGATGCAGCAAAGCTGGCGTGGTGTTTTGCCCTGCGCGGATTGCGAAGGGATTGAAACATCCCTCTTTCTCCAGAAAGACGGTAGTTGGGTGATGAACCAGCGCTACCAGGGAGGAAAAGCGCCCGCGGTGTTTGCCACTTATGGGAACTGGGCGCGCACGGCAGATAAACTGATCCTCACCGATACACACGGTGATAAAACCTTTTTCCGCGCCAAAGGCGATGCACTGGAGATGCTTGATCAGGAAGGCAATCCCATCACTTCGTCGCTTAATTACACACTGCAGCCGGTGAAAGCCGCGCTACCGGCGACGCCAATGGCGATGCGCGGCATGTATATGTACATGGCTGATGCGGCAGTCTTTACCGATTGTGCAACTGGCAAGAAGGTAACCGTAGCCAGCAATGCGCAGCTTGAGCGTGACTATGCGGCAGCGCGCGGAACGGAAACCAAGCCGATTCTGCTGGTGGTTGAAGGGCATTTTACCGTTGAGCCAAATCCGGATACCGGTGCGGCGCAGAAAGTGCTGGTGACGAATAAGCGCGGTAAGTTCAGCCCTGACAAAAGCTGTGATGATTAAGCATTAGCACCACAAAAATTTGCCTTCATAGAAGGGTTCGAAATCGTAAGAAGAAACGTCTGCCGATCCTGTTAGATTTAAATCCAACAACCATGAGGCAAAACCAAATCCCGGTGCTAACTACGACTACAGAACGTGGTTTTCAGATAGTCATAAAAAAAGCCCCGCATTTGGACTGACCCCATAAAGTTGGACAGTTCATGTTAAGCGGCTTTCAGGGCCTGGGTTCGGTACTCTACCGGACTCAGGCCTTTTAATTTCAGGCTTATCCGCTTGTTGTAGTAACAGATGTATTCCTCTATCGCCTTTCTCAGTTCGTTGACACTGTCCCACCTGCTCAGATAAAAACA
>NZ_JBHZPL010000006.1:0-221669 GCF_042788095.1 Kosakonia sp. YIM B13571
TAACGCTTAACGCTTAACGCTTAACGCTTAACGCTTAACGCTTAACGCTTAACGCTTAACGCTTAACGCTTAACGCTAGTACGTGCTGTGGCAGGTTGTGCGTTGCCGTTGAAGTTATCAACGCTTGCCGCCTGCTGCGCATCTTCTGGTGCGACGTTTTCCGGCGCGGTATCGACCGGTTTACCCAGCGTGCTGTTCAGCGCCAGCAGATCCTGCTCGTTCAAAGAACCCAGCGCGGATTTGATGTTCAACTGGTTGATCAGGTAATTGTAACGCGCACTGGAGAGCTGCTGCTTGGCGTTATACAGCGTGGTGGTCGCGTCCAGCACATCAACGATGGTACGCGTACCCACAGAGTAACCGGCTTCCATCGCATCCAGAGAACTCTGGGCAGAAACCACCGCCTGTTTGTAGGCGTTGATGCTGCTGATGGAGGCGTTCACGTTGTTAAACGAGGAGCGCACGGTCTGCACCACGTTGCGGTGCGCGCTTTCCAGTTGCTCGCTCGCGCCAACAAAGTTGTACTGCGCCTGTTTCACCTGCGAGCTCACCTGGCCACCCTGATACAGCGGCAGAGAGAAGCTCAGGCCGACTTTATTCTGGCCCGCGTCAACATCCGGGTTTTGCGCACTTTTTGAACCGCTGTAAGAGGTGTTAGAGACACCTGTCGAGGCGGTTAAATTCAGCGTTGGTAAATGGCCATCTTGCGCCTGGCGAATTTGCTCGCGCGCCAGATCCTGGCTCAGTCGTGCCTGCAGCAGGGTCAGGTTACGGTTTTCCGCTTCCTTCAGCAGCGCATTAACGGCTTGCGGTTTGTCGGTCTTGAAATTGTCGACGTTCAGCGAAGCCAGTTGCGGGTAGTAATTACCGGTGACCTGACGCAGCGCTTCCACCATGTTGTCGAGGTTGTTGCGCGCGGTCACTTCGTTCGCCAGTACGGTGTCGTACTGCGAGCGGGCGTTTTGCACATCAGTGATGGCAACCAGGCCAACGTTAAAGCGCTGGGTCGTTTGATCCAACTGGCGGTAGATCGACTGTTTCTGTGCTTCGGTGTAGGAAAGCGTATCAATGGCGCTCAGCACGTTGAAATAGGCAGTCGCCGTATTCAAAATCAACGTTTGCTGATCGGTCTGCCAGGTGACGTCCTGAATGCCTGCCGTTTTTTCCTGCAGCGTCAAGGCGCGCCATTTTGACATATCAAAAATGGTTTGCGTTAACTGCAAGGACGCGCTGGTGACATTCGAATTGACGCCTTTGCTGTCACGGTAGCCATTGGAATAGTCATAATCTGCACCCAAACCAAGCTGAGGCAGTAACGGGCTACGCGCTTCGTTAATCTTTTCAAAAGCAGCATCGCGGTCAGCAGCGGATTTACGGAGATCCGGGTTGCTCAAACGCGCCTGCTGATAAACCTGTAACAGGTTTTCTGCCTGGCTCATGGCGCTGAAGCCGGTCAGGCTCAGGCCGATAAGGAGGGGGAGCAATTTCTTCATTTGCATTCCTTGTTGTGAAGCAGTATTAGCGCTGGTCTAAATTAGAAAAAATAATCGCCGATTCTACCAGATAGTGGCACCGCTTAAGCTTGGCGTAACGTGCCATCGGCGTAAATATGCATCAATCTATCACATAGCACTTGAAACGATAGCTATACAGGCTTGAAATCTACTGCTTTGTCATTATCTCAAAAGAGACGCCGCCCATGAGTAAGCCAGTAACATCCGCAGTGACTTTCACAAAAAACGATGTAGAAATTATTGCACGGGAAAGACTCTATAGCGGTTTTTTTTCGCTCGATCTATACCGCTTTCGCCACCGTTTATTCAATGGCGAAATGAGCGGTGAAGTACGCCGTGAAATTTTTGAACGCGGTCATGCCGCAGTCTTGCTACCCTTTGACCCAGTACGCGACGAAGTTGTGCTGATCGAACAGATCCGCATTGCGGCGTTTGATACCAGCGAAACCCCATGGTTGCTCGAAATGGTGGCCGGCATGATTGAAGAGGGCGAAAGCGATGAAGACGTTGCGCGTCGCGAAGCCATCGAAGAGGCCGGTCTGCACGTTGGTCGTGTGAAAAGAATGTTGAGCTATTTGGCAAGCCCTGGCGGCACCAGCGAGCGTTCCGCCGTATTGGTGGGCGAAGTGGACGCCACGCAGGCCTCAGGTATTCATGGTCTGGTGGATGAAAACGAAGATATTCGTGTTCATGTGGTGAGCCGGGAACAGGCTTACCAGTGGGTAGAAGAGGGGAAAATCGACAACGCAGCGTCTGTCATTGCCCTGCAATGGCTGCAACTGCATCATGAGAGCTTACGAAACGAGTGGAAAAAATGAAGCGTTATACACCTGACTTCCCAGAAATGATGCGCCTGTGCGAAACCAATTTCGCCCAGTTGCGCCGCTTGCTGCCGCGTAATGACGCAGCGGGCGAAACGGTGAGCTATCAGGTGACCAACGCGCAGTACCGGTTAACGATAGTCGAATCCACCCGCTACACTACGCTTGTGGAAATTGAGCAGACCGCGCCATCGATTAGTTACTGGAGCTTGCCGTCAATGACGGTGCGGCTTTATCACGATGCGATGGTGGCTGAAGTGTGTTCGAGTCAGCAGATCTTTCGTTTCAAAGCGCGTTATGATTATCCGAATAAAAAGTTGCATCAACGCGACGAAAAGCATCAAATTAACCAGTTTCTGGCCGATTGGCTGCGTTACTGTTTAGCACATGGAGCAATGGCGATTCCGGTTTGTTAGCGTCGTGAAACCTAAGGACACCATTTGGAAAGCCTGTTAAACCTCTCTCTGGCGGGTGAGCCCAGAGTGAGGGTATTACAAATAACTGATTCTCACCTGTTTGCCGAAAAGCATGAAACGTTGTTAGGGGTGAATACCTGGGAAAGCTATCAGGCGGTACTGGAGGCTATCCGCTCTCAGCAGCGTGAATGCGATCTTATTGTCGCCACCGGCGACCTGGCACAGGACCATACCGCTGCGGCTTATCAGCTTTTTGCTGATGGTATCGCAAGCTTTGACGCGCCTTGCGTTTGGCTGCCGGGAAACCACGATTTCCAGCCCGCCATGTACAGCGCGCTGCAGGAGGCAGGGATCTCGCCGGCGAAACGCGTTTTTATCGGCGATCACTGGCAAATTCTGCTGCTCGACAGTCAGGTGTTTGGCGTACCGCACGGTGAATTGAGCGAGTTCCAGCTCGACTGGCTGGAGAAGAAACTCACCGACAGCCCGCAGCGCCACACCTTATTACTGCTCCATCATCATCCGCTCCCTTCCGGTTGCGGTTGGCTCGATCAACACAGCCTGCGTAACGCTGGTGAGCTGGATAACGTGCTACAACGTTTTCCGCAGGTGCGGTATCTGTTATGTGGGCATATTCATCAGGAGCTGGATCTCGACTGGAACGGTCGCCGTCTGCTGGCGACGCCATCGACCTGCGTGCAGTTTAAACCGCACTGCGCCAACTTTACGCTTGATACCATCGCGCCCGGCTGGCGCTGGCTGGATCTCTACCCGGACGGAACGTTGCATACAGAAGTTTGCCGTCTGGAAAGCACCCAGTTCAGACCGGATACCGCTTCAGAAGGATACTGATGTCCACTCTCCTTTATCTGCACGGGTTTAACAGCTCGCCGCGTTCCGCCAAGGCGACGCAGCTTTCGCAATGGCTGGCGCACCATCACCCGGAGATCAACGTGATTGTGCCGCAACTGCCGCCTTACCCCGCCGCGGCGGCAGAATTGCTGGAATCACTGGTGCTGGCGCAGGGCGGAAAACAGCTCGGTATCGTCGGTTCTTCGCTTGGTGGCTATTACGCGACGTGGCTTTCGCAATGTTTCATGTTGCCAGCGGTGGTGGTGAATCCTGCGGTACGCCCATTTGAATTGCTGGCAGATTATCTCGGCAATAACGAGAACCCCTACACAGGGCAGCAATATGTGCTAGAGTCTCGCCATATTTACGAGCTCAAAGTGATGCAAGTTGACCCGCTCGAAGCGCCGGATTTAATCTGGCTGCTACAACAAACCGGGGACGAAGTGCTGGATTACCGCCAGGCGGTGGCATACTACGATGCCTGCCGCCAGACAGTCGAAGAGGGCGGAAACCATGCCTTTGTGGGCTTTGAGAATCATTTCACACAGATTATCGATTTCCTTGGGCTGCATTGAGCCAACAGGGAAACGATGCGGTCACTATCTACGAACAAACCATGACGCAATCCTATAACGCTGATGCCATAGAGGTACTCACCGGGCTTGAGCCGGTTCGCCGCCGTCCGGGGATGTACACCGATACCACGCGCCCTAACCATCTGGGCCAGGAAGTTATTGATAACAGCGTCGATGAAGCGCTGGCGGGCCACGCCAGGCGCGTGGACGTGATCCTGCACGCCGATCAGTCGCTGGAAGTTATCGATGACGGGCGCGGTATGCCGGTGGATATCCACCCGGAAGAGGGCGTTCCGGCCGTTGAGCTGATCCTCTGTCGTCTGCACGCGGGCGGTAAATTCTCTAATAAAAACTACCAGTTCTCTGGCGGCTTGCACGGCGTTGGGATCTCGGTGGTTAACGCCCTGTCTCGCCGCGTAGAAGTGACCGTCAAGCGTGACGGCCAGGTCTATAGCATCGCGTTTGAAAACGGCGAAAAAGTGCAGGATCTGCAAGTGATCGGCACCTGCGGTAAACGCAATACCGGCACCAGCGTCCATTTCTGGCCGGATGAATCTTTCTTTGATAGCCCGCGTTTTTCCGTTTCTCGTTTAACGCATCTGCTGAAAGCCAAAGCCGTTCTTTGCCCGGGCGTTGAGATCACCTTTAAAGATGAGGTGAACAATGCTGAGCAGCGCTGGTGCTATCAGGATGGCCTGAACGATTATCTGTGCGAAGCGGTGAACGGCCTGCCGACGCTGCCGGAGAAACCGTTTATCGGTAATTTCTCTGCCGAAACGGAAGCGGTAGATTGGGCGCTGCTGTGGCTGCCGGAAGGCGGCGAGCTGCTGACTGAAAGCTACGTCAACCTGATCCCAACTCTGCAGGGCGGCACCCACGTTAACGGTTTGCGTCAGGGGTTGCTGGACGCGATGCGCGAATTCTGCGAATACCGCAATATCTTGCCGCGCGGCGTGAAGCTGTCGGCGGAAGATATCTGGGATCGCTGCGCTTATGTGTTGTCAGTGAAGATGCAGGATCCGCAGTTCGCCGGGCAGACCAAAGAGCGTTTATCTTCTCGTCAGTGCGCCGCATTTGTTTCTGGCGTGGTAAAAGACGCATTCAGCCTGTGGCTGAACCAAAATATTCAAACGGCGGAACTGCTAGCGGAGATGGCCATCTCCAGCGCCCAGCGCCGTCTGCGTGCCGCCAAGAAAGTGGTGCGTAAAAAGCTGACCAGCGGCCCGGCGCTGCCTGGTAAGCTAGCGGATTGCACCGCGCAGGATCTGAGCCGCACCGAGCTGTTCCTCGTGGAAGGTGACTCGGCGGGCGGCTCCGCTAAACAGGCGCGCGATCGTGAATACCAGGCGATCATGCCGCTAAAAGGCAAGATCCTGAATACCTGGGAAGTCTCTTCCGATGAAGTGCTGGCCTCGCAGGAAGTGCATGATATCTCGGTGGCGATCGGTATCGATCCAGACAGCGACGATCTGAGCCAACTGCGCTACGGTAAGGTTTGTATCCTCGCGGATGCGGATTCCGACGGCTTGCACATCGCCACATTACTGTGTGCATTGTTTGTGAAGCACTTCCGCGCGCTGGTGAAAAACGGCCACGTTCATGTGGCGCTGCCGCCGCTGTACCGTATCGATCTCGGCAAAGAGGTTTATTACGCGCTCACGGAAGAAGAAAAAACCGGCGTGCTGGAGCAACTGAAACGCAAAAAGGGCAAACCGAACGTGCAGCGCTTTAAAGGGCTGGGCGAAATGAACCCGATGCAGTTGCGTGAAACCACGCTTGATCCAAATACCCGCCGTCTGGTGCAACTGGTGATCAGCGACGAAGACGAGCAGCAGACCAACGCAATGATGGATATGTTGCTGGCTAAGAAGCGTTCAGAAGATCGCCGCAACTGGCTGCAGGAAAAAGGCGATATGGCGGATATTGAAGCCTGATCCTCTCCGGCTTGCTTACTCGGTCAGCGAAATGCGTGGGCCGGGTAAGTAAGCTAAATGCGCAACGGAGCCGCTTTTACCGTCAGTTCAGTTTGGGGTTGTCGCGCTTCCCGTACCGATAGATATCCACCAACGCACGACCACAGTTCGGGCTGCCGTGGCGCAACCCATCTGACAGCGCACTTTTCAACTGTGGCAGTTTCATCAACTCTTGCTGAATCAGCTGCGGTAACATTTCGCTAATTTGCTTCACCGCTTCCTTAAACCCGCTTTGTAACCTGACGGCCAGCCCGGTTTTTCCGGTATTGCAGCGGCGTTTCGCCAATGCCTTTTTTAAAGGCGCTGATAAAGTAGGTGACATCGGAGAAGCCCACTTCGCGGGCAATATGATGAATGGCCAGCGCGCTATGCAGTAACAAATCGCATGCTTTGCGCAAGCGCAAGGTGTTCAGATACTGATGAATGGGTTCACCTGTCTCAACATGGAAACGGCGCGAGACATAACTACGCGATTTACCCAACTCCTGCGCCAGTCGCGCAAGGCTGAATTTATGCCGGTAATTTTCCTCCAGCCAGAACATCACCGGTGTGGCAATACCGCTGCGTTCATCCGGCAATTTCTGCTTATCTTCTGGCAACATACTCAACAGATTAAGCAACAAACAGGCGACCTGTTCTCCATTCAGACTGTGGTTTTCGGCAAGCCTCGCGTAACAGCTAAACAGATGGTCGATATGTGGATGAATGGCGGCAACATCCATCACCACCGCCGCACCGCCGCGAAGAGAGAGCCGCTGTAAACGGTGGTGATTGTGCGGAAACGCGCGCAGATTTTGCAGCAAAGCATGGTGATCCACGTGAATGATGGTGCGACGATAGAGGGCCTGCGCTTGCTCATCCACCATCACTTTATGGATGGTGAAAGGCGGAAAGAAAAAGAGCCGGCCTGGCCGCATGGTGTACTGGCGGTTATCGACCATCACCACGCCAAAACCCTCCTCCACGTACAGCACCTCCAGACACTGATGCCAGTGGTGGTAGCGCACGGTGTTGGCGAAAAGTCGGCTAAACGACACCACCGTATCGTTTAATGTGATCAGCTCAAGACGTTCGTTCTGCAATGGCATTGCCATAGTGCAACCCATCTCAATTTTTACCCCGCAAGATACATTTATAAACCACAGTTTTAAATTTTCTCAATAGCGGGTTCAGATAAAGCGTGCCGATGTGACAAAGCTAACATTTCCGGCGGTTGCTCATTAACTATCCTTCAGCCACACCATGAGGGAGAGAATGCTATGCAGGCGGCGGAAGTGAAAACATCAAATCCATTGTCATCCCGCGACGATGTGGTCGGCGCGTTGAAACAGATGCTGGCGGCGCTGGACAAACAGTTTCCTGAAGGGGCGTCGCATTTCTCGCTGGGAGCCACCAGCGCGCATTACAGCGATGCGATTGCCGAAATGGAAGGGTTGTCCCGCGCGTTGTGGGGGCTGTTTCCGTTAATGGCAGGCGGCGACGCAGAGCCTTTCAGCCACAAATATCTGGCGGCCATCAAGCGTGGCGTCGATCCGCAAAGCGCAGGCTATTGGGGCGCAACGGAACCCTACGATCAGCGGCTGGTGGAAATGGCGGCGTACGGTCTTGGGTTGGCGCTGCTGGGCGATAAACTCACCGCAATGCTGAGCGAACGTGATGTACAAAACTTGCACCAGTGGCTGAACCAGATCACTGACGCGCAGATGCCCGACAGCAACTGGAATTTTTTCGCCATTATGGTGCAGCTCGGTTTTAAACGTGCCGGATTACCCTGGGATGCCGCAACCATCGAACGGCGCTTTAGCATGATGGACGCCTATTATCTTGGCGATGGTTGGTATTCCGATGGCCCGGGTCGGCCAAAAGATTACTACATCTCGATGGCGTTCCATTTTTACGGGCTAATTTACGCCACGCTGAATGGGAAAGACGATGCATCGCGCGCGGCCACTCTGCGCGAGCGGGCAATGCTTTTTGCCGACGATTTTATCTATATGTCGGCGGCGCAAGGCGAATCCGTGCCTTTTGGCCGCAGCCTGACGTACCGTTTCGCGATGGTGGCCTTCTGGAGTGCGGTTGCTTTTTCCGGGCTGGAGGTGTTGTCTCCAGGCGTGGTGAAAGGGGTTATCCTGCGCCATTTGCGTTGGTGGTTACAGCAGCCGATTTTCGATCGCGACGGCATTTTAACGCTCGGTTTCGCCTACCCGAACCTTGCGATGTGTGAAGACTACAATTCGCCTGGCTCGCCATACTGGGCGCTGAAAGTTTTCCTGATTCTGGCGCTGCCGCAATCAAACAATTTCTGGCAAGCACCAGAACTGCCGCTCCCCGAGCTCAACACGCCGCGCACGATTGACCCTGCCGGGCAGATTATTGTCCACAGCGATCGCTCGCGGCATGTCTGGATGCTCACCGCAGGGCAACTGGAGCTGAACAATTACGTCAATACCGAGGCGAAATACACCAAGTTTGCCTACTCCAGCCGCTTTGGTTTCACCATTGAACGCGGGCGCTACGGAATTAAACATGCCGCCTGCGATTCTATGTTGCTGCTCAGTGAAGGAGATAATTACTTTCGTGGCCGCCGGGAGTGCGACGAGGTAGTGATCACCGGGGAGGCGATTTTCTCGCGCTGGTCGCCGTGGTCAGACGTACATATTGCAAGCTGGCTTATTCCTTGTGGTGACTGGCATTTGCGCGTGCATCGCGTTGATTCCGCACGCCATTTGCAAAGCGTAGAGGGCGGGTTCGCGGTGCTGAAAGCGCCACACCGTAACGAGCAGGGCGGCAGCCTGGTGCGCGCGGAAAATGGCGTCAGCGGCATCTTTGAATTACTGCACGCCGCGCCACGCGAAACCGACAGCGTGGTTACGCCGCCCAACAGCAGCATTATGTTTTCGCCTTGCGCATCGATTCCGGTGTTGCGTGGGGACATTGCACCAGGCAGGCAGTGGCTGGCCTGTGCCGTTCAGGCCGCGATTACGGAGCAGGCTTTTGATTTTGTCTTACCGCAATTGCATATCGAAGAACACGCGCTGGTGATTAACAAACCGGGGCAGAAAAATAATATCGTTATTGCCTTTTAATTCCCGGCTGCGGCCGGGTACTGAACTCTGAACCCTACATGCTTTCGTCGAGGATAGTATGGAAAAGATCGCGATAAATAATAAATCCGAATATTACAAAATCAGTACCTTTATCTTTCTCTATTTCTTTACCTGGTCGGCAAGTATCGGCTTGCTGGCTATTTGGTTAGGGCAAAAAGCCAATCTTAGCGGCACGGTTATTGGTACGGTGTTTGCTATTAACGGGATTTTTTCTGTTATTTTAAAACCGATCTACGGTTATATTCTGGATAAAATAGGTATGAGCAAATACTTGCTCTATTTTGTAGTGCTAATGTCGGCATTAATGGCACCCTTTTTTATCTACGTTTACCAACCGTTATTACTCTCAAATACTTTGCTGGGCATTATAGTCGGAGCCATCTATTTAAGTTTCGCGTGGTATGCGGGTGTTGCCGCCTGCGAATCCTACACTGACCGCTACAGCCGCTTAAACGGCATGGAGTTTGGCCAAATCAGGATGTGGGGCTCGCTCGGTTGGGCGGTGGCATCCTCGTTCTCCGGCCTGCTGTTTAACCTCTCACCAGCGTATAACTTTATTATGGGATCGGTCGCGTCGCTTATCATGCTGGCGGTACTGCTGAGCCTGAAAGTCAACGTTAACGCCGCAAATGCCAGCGAGGTGCTGACCAAGGAAAAAATCGCCCCGGCGGATGTCTACGCTTTGCTGCGTAACCGCAAATTCTGGGCATTCTGTCTGTATGTTGCCGGTGTGGCGTGGATGATGTTTATCGCCGAGCAGCAGTTCTCCCGCTATTTCGTCACCTTCTTTGATGACGTCCATCAGGGCAACGCAGTGTTTGGTTACCTGGGTACGGTGCAATCCGGCATGGAATTCGTCATGTATATGGTGATCCCGTTATTTGTGAATTTCATCGGCGCGAAACGCGGGTTACTGATTGTCGGGTTGGTGGTAGGTGCGCGGTTGATTATTTCCGGACTGTGCGAGTCTCATTTGCTTATTTCAGTATTAAAACCGTTATACGGCCTTGAGATTTGTCTGCTGTTGGTATCGGTATTTAAATATATCGCTGAGCATTTCGATAAACGCGTTAATGCCACCATGTATTTATTAGGCTACCAGGCAATGTTATATGTTGGCAACGTCGTGGTTTCTTCGCCTGCCGGTATTTTGTATGACCGTATCGGCTTTGAACATACTTATATTATTATGGGCTGCGTGGCACTGACTTTCACATTAATTTCCTTGTTTACGTTATCGGCCTGCCAAAGTAAATGGCGTCAGCATGGCGCACTGGATATCGCGAGAAATAACTAGCGCGTTAACGGCTATTTTAAATTTTGTACCAAGAAGGAACCGAAATATGTTAAGTAAAATCGTTGAGGAAACGTTACGCGATTATCCTGGCGCACCTGTGGATGCGCAGGTATTTAAAGATGAACTTGATTCTGCGCGTAGCCATACCCTTGAACTGATTCGCCGTCATTTAACGGAATTCGGAGAACACTTTCCTGCCGAAACCTGTGTGCAGGGTTATTACCCGTTAACCGACAATGTTGAGTGGACCACCAGTTTCTGGACCGGGCAGCTTTGGCTGGCGTGGGAGATGAGCGGCGATGAGCACTTCCGCGCGCTGGCACAGCGTCATGTGCGCTCGTTCGGCCTGCGTATTGCCGGGCGCAGTGACACCAACACCCACGATCTCGGCTTCTTATATACGCTTTCGTGCGTGGCAAGCTGGCGGCTGACCGGCAATCGCGATGCGCGTGGTTTCGCCCTGCTGGCGGCGGAAGCGCTGCTGGAGCGCTTCCATCCCAAAGCACAGATCATCCAGGCGTGGGGCGATCTTCGCGATCCCGAACAAGCCGGGCGGATGATCATCGACTGCAATATGAACCTGCCGTTGCTCTACTGGGCAACAGAGCAGACCGGGGATCAGCGTTTTGCCGATGCGGCGCAAGCGCATGTGCGGCAAGCGGCGAACTACCTGATTCGTGAAGATGCCTCCACGTTTCACACGTACTATATGGATATCAACACAGGTGCGCCGCGTTACGGCAATACGCAGCAGGGTTACGCGGATGATTCCTGCTGGTCGCGCGGGCAGGCGTGGGGGATTTACGGCTTTCTGCTGAGCTTTATCTACACCGGCGATAAAGAGATGGTGGCGCTGTCGAAACGGCTGGCGAACTACTTTCTCAACCGCTTGCCGGAAGATGCCGTGTGCCACTGGGATCTGGCGCTGGTCGGTACTGATGCGCTGCGCGATTCGTCATCAGCGGCGATTGCCGTATGCGGGCTACTGGAACTGGTTAAACATCTGCCCGTTACCGATCCGGACAGAGACCGCTACCAGCAATGGGCAATGCGCATTATGTCATCGCTGAATAAGCATTATCTGGCAGGTAAAAACGACGCCACCAACGGGTTGCTGAAACATTCCGTGTATCACCTGGCGAGCAATAAGGGCGTTGATGAATGTTGTAGCTGGGGAGATTACTTCTATGTGGAGGCGCTGATGCGCTTTTCGCAGAGCTGGAAACTCTACTGGTAAAGAGCAGTGTCCCTCTCTTTAAACGGAGAGGGACAAACGCTTAGAGACCCGCTTCCAGGATGCGGATATGCGTCTCGAGCACGTCGCCTTTTACCGCTTCGCTCCACGCTTTCATATGCGGCGTCTGCAGGTGCGCTTCAAGGTGCGCCACGCTTTCCCACAGTTCCACCATCATGATGGAGTCCGGCGCGGTGGCCTGAAAACTTACGTTAGCCGCATGATCGACCAGCGGCGCGTAGCCGTGGCAACCCTCTTCCTGCAGTACTACCGGCACAATTTTCGTGAATTCATCAAGCACCGCCTGGCGGTGATGCTGTCCTGGACGGGTACGGATTTCTGCAATTACTGTCAACATGATTAACCTACTCCCTATAAATCCAGCTTCACAGTTAAGCAAAAATCTCACTCAGATGCTTGCGATATTCTGCGATATAGCGCGGCACGTCCGGCATTTTAATCACGTCGTTAACGATAAAGGTTGGCAACGCGTCCATACCCAGGAACTGGTTTGCTTTGTGGAACGGCAGATAAACACCGTCTACGCCCACGCCGTGGAAGAACTGTTCTTCATCCGTAAACGCATCCATCGGTGCGTTCCAGGTCAGCGACAGCATATAGGTTTTGCCCTGAATCAAACCGCCGGAACCGTATTTTTTCGAAGCGTCAGAACGCGTGCGGCCGTCGCTGGCGTACAGCGAACCGTGCCCTTCGGTGAACACGTCGTCCATATACTTTTTTACTGTCCACGGCGCACCCATCCACCAGCCTGGCATTTGCCAGATAACGGTGTCAGCCCACAGGAAGTTTTCCACTTCTGCTTTGATGTCGTAATCGCCATCGGTACGTACGGCTTTAACATCATGCCCGGCGTCGCGCAGAAAACTTTCCGCGACCTCGGTCAGGGTGTCATTCAGTTGGCCATTAGAGTGCGCGAATTTCTTCGCACCGTTGATAATTAAGATATTGCTCATGAGAAATCCTCGGTTAAATGCGTTTGACGGCGATTTTAACCGGATCAACGGTGCGGAAAAATTGGCAAAAAGTGCAAAGACTTTTGCTTGAGCCGCAATAAACGTCGCTACCAGCTCACCTGCGCGATAAACCCGCCTTGTGGATGATTGCCAAACGCGACGCGCATGTGATGCAGGCGGGCAATGCGCTGCACAATTGATAACCCCAGCCCACTGCCGGTTTGCGTTTGCCCCGGCGGGCGATAAAACCGCTCACCAATGCGCGCCAGCGCTTCATCGTCAATACCGGGGCCGTTATCGCGAACACTAAACTCAGTGGCGTCCAGCGTCACATCGACAACACTGCCTGGCGGGCTGTAGCGAATGGCATTATCCAGCAGGTTACGCACCAGCAAGCTAAGCAAAAGCGGTTGCGCCTGGCGGCTGACCGAAGGGGTATTGAGATGCAGGCGTATATCGATGCCAACCTGCTGTGCTGTAGGGTAAATCTCCATTACTGCCGATTGCAGCAGGGATGCCAGCGAAACCTCTTCGACGTCATCAAGGTTGCTCAGGGAATCCAGCCTTGAGAGCGTCAGTAATTGATCCACCAGACGCGTGGCACGATCGATCCCCACGTGCAACTGGGCGAGGGCTTTTTGTTGTGCGGCGGGATCGTCATCAGAAAGCTGCGCGACCTCGGTTTGCACTTTCAGCGCCGCCAACGGGCTGCGTAACTCATGTGCGGCATCGGAAGTGAAGCGCCGTTCACGCTGCATCATGCTGTGCGTGCGGTCAAAGAGCTGATTCAACGCATCCACTAACGGGCGCACTTCATTGGGCACGCCTTCACTATTGAGTGGATCGGCACGATCCGGCGCCCGCGAACGTAACGCCTGCGCCAGTTTTTTCAGCGGTCGCAATTCAAGGCTCAGCAATACGATCAATAGCGCCAGCATCAACGGTAGGGCGATAAGCCACGGAGTGAGCTGCGAGGTGACTATCTCTAGCGCCATCTCGTGGCGATAATCCCACTCTTGGCCGACCACCACACGAAATTTCCCGTTCGGCGCAGTGAGCCACAGAAAACGCCATTTATCGTCGTCATCACGTAGCTGCCCGTTATCAAACCCTTCCCGCCGGTAGTTGTAGGGGATCTCTTTGCCGTTTTCGCCATCGTGCAGCAGCATGTTGCCGTCGGTTGAGTAGATAGCGAAAGCCAGCGCATCATCATCCAGATGCCCATGTTTGATCTTCTTTTCACCGAACTGCGGCGCGGTGTTTTTCAGCGGCTCAAACTCCATCACGCTCAGCCGTTTGGCGAACAGCGTTTGCTGGGTATCAAACAGTTTGTCGAGTTTATCGCGGGTTTGCTGCCAGGCAACGAGGCTGGCGCACAGCCAGGCGACCATCGACAGCAGCAAAAACAGCAGCGTCAGGCGCAGGCGTAAACTCAGCGGGCGGGTCAGTTTCATGCGTCTCCCAGGGTATAACCGATGCCATGAACGGTGCGGATAAACGCTGTACCGAGTTTGCGCCGCAAATGATGCACATGCACTTCCACCGCGTTGCTGGTGACATCGTCATCCCAGGTATAGAGTTTCTCTTCGATCAATTTACGCGGCAGAACGCGCCCGGCATTGCGCATCAGCAGTTCCAGCAGGGCGAACTCTTTCGGTTTTAGCGCCAGCGTTTCCCCATCAAACGTGGCGACCAGATTAACGGGATCGAGCGTGACATTGCCGTGGCGCAGCAGACTTTGCGTCTGCCCGTGGCGGCGGCGGATAAGTACTTCGAGCCTGGCGGCTACTTCAACCAGCGCGAAGGGTTTGCACAGATAATCATCTGCGCCCAGCCGCAGTCCCTCAACGCGCTGGTCAATGGCATCGCGCGCGGTGAGGATCAGCACCGGTTCTGCGCGCTTTTGTTCGCGCCAGTCGCGCAGAATATCCAGCCCGTCGATGCCCGGCAGCGTTAAGTCGAGGATCACCGCATCATAAGGTGCGCTAAACAGGGCAGCCTTGCCTTGTTTGCCATCGGTAAACCAGTCGACGCTAAAGCCTTTTTTGCCCAGCCCGGTTTTTAAACCGTCGCCGATGAGCGTGTCATCTTCCACCAGTAAAATGCGCATTTTGCCTCCTTTCACTCCGTGTTATTGGCAGTAAAACCGCTGGTGGTCGACAATGTACAGAGGAAAATAATCTTTTTTCCCGTTAAGAAGTCGTTAAGGAGTGACGGGTTAAATGGACGTTAACCATCGTAAGGGAGATAAAACATGAAAAAGATTGCTGCACTTGTCGCTGTTCTCACACTCTGTTCCGCACCGGTTTTCGCGGCGAATCCAGGCGGTTTTACCGGGCCGGGCGCAACGTCGCAAAGCGGGGGATTTACCGGGCCGAACGGCAGTAAAGCCACCGTCGAAAGCGCGAAATCACTGCGCGACGACGCTTGGGTGACGCTGCGCGGTAATATTGTCGAGCGCATCTCTGATGATACATATCTGTTTAAAGATTCGACCGGCACCATCAATGTCGATATCAACCACAAGCGCTGGAACGGCGTGACCGTAGGGCCACAAGATACGGTAGAGATCCAGGGGGAAGTCGATAAGGACTGGAATTCAGTTGAAATCGACGTCAAAGAGATCCGCAAAGTCACTCAGTAAGCGCTAAACGCGCGTGAAAAAATCGCTCATCGCTATGACTCCTCGCCGCAGATAAGGTAGTATCTGCGGCAATATTGCCGCCGCACAGGCGGGCGCATACGTTGAGGAATCACGATTAATGAGCGATATGGCAGAGCGCCTTGCGCTGCATGAATTTACGGAAAACGCATACCTGAACTACTCCATGTACGTCATCATGGATCGTGCGTTGCCGTTTATCGGTGATGGCCTGAAACCCGTTCAGCGTCGCATCGTTTACGCAATGTCAGAACTGGGGCTGAACGCCAGCGCGAAGTTCAAAAAATCCGCCCGTACCGTGGGTGACGTGCTGGGTAAATACCATCCGCACGGTGACAGCGCCTGCTATGAAGCGATGGTGCTGATGGCACAGCCGTTCTCCTACCGTTACCCGCTGGTCGATGGCCAGGGGAACTGGGGGGCGCCGGACGATCCGAAATCGTTCGCGGCGATGCGTTACACCGAATCCCGCCTGTCCAAATACGCTGAGCTGCTGCTGAGCGAACTGGGACAAGGCACCGTTGACTGGGTGCCGAACTTCGACGGCACGATGCAGGAGCCGAAAATGCTGCCTGCGCGCCTGCCGAATATCCTGCTCAACGGTACGACCGGGATTGCCGTCGGTATGGCGACGGATATTCCGCCGCATAACCTGCGCGAAGTGGCTAACGCGGCGATTACCCTGATTGAGCAACCGAAAACCACGCTCGATGAGCTGCTGGATATCGTGCAGGGGCCAGACTACCCGACCGAAGCGGAAATCATCACCTCCCGCGCTGAAATCCGCAAAATCTACCAGAATGGTCGCGGTTCGGTGCGTATGCGCGCGGTGTGGAAAAAAGAGGATGGCGCAGTGGTGATTACCGCGCTGCCACACCAGGTTTCCGGCGCGCGCGTGCTGGAGCAAATCGCCAACCAGATGCGCAATAAAAAGCTGCCGATGGTCGACGATCTGCGTGACGAATCGGATCATGAAAACCCGACGCGTCTGGTGATCGTGCCGCGCTCCAACCGCGTAGATATGGAGCAGGTGATGAACCACCTGTTCGCCACCACCGATCTGGAAAAAAGCTACCGCATCAACCTGAACATGATCGGCCTGGATGGTCGCCCGGCGGTGAAAAACCTGCTGGAGATCCTCACCGAGTGGCTGGCGTTTCGCCGTGATACGGTGCGCCGCCGCCTGAGTCACCGACTGGATAAAGTGCTCAAGCGCCTGCACATCCTCGAAGGTTTGCTGGTGGCGTTTCTCAATATCGATGAAGTAATCGAGATAATCCGTACGGAAGATGAGCCAAAACCAGCGCTGATGTCGCGCTTCGGTATTAGCGAAACGCAGGCGGAAGCGATCCTTGAGTTAAAACTGCGCCATCTCGCCAAACTCGAAGAGATGAAGATCCGCGGCGAGCAGGACGATCTTGCAAAAGAGCGCGATCAGCTGCAGGCGATTCTGGCCTCCGAACGCAAGATGAACAACCTGCTGAAAAAAGAGCTGCAGGCCGATGCCGACGCGTTTGGCGACGATCGCCGTTCACCGCTGCACGAGCGTGAAGAAGCAAAAGCGATGAACGAGCACGATATGCAGCCGTCTGAGCCGGTCACGATTGTGCTGTCGCAAATGGGCTGGGTGCGCAGCGCCAAAGGGCACGACATCGACGCGCAGGGGCTGAGCTACAAAGCGGGCGATAGCTGGAAGTCTTCAGTGAAAGGCAAAAGCAGCCAACCGGTGGTGTTTATTGATACCACCGGGCGCAGCTACGCTATCGATCCGATTACGCTGCCTTCCGCGCGCGGTCAGGGCGAGCCGTTAACCGGCAAACTGACGCTACCGCCGGGTGCGACCGTTGAGCATATGATAATGAGCAACGAGGAGCAGAAACTGCTGATGGCGTCCGATGCGGGTTATGGCTTTGTTTGTACCTTCAACGACTTAGTGGCACGTAACCGCGCAGGTAAAACGCTTATCAGCTTGCCGGAAAACGCAAAAGTGATGCCGCCGCTGGAGATCGAGAATGACAGCGACATGCTGCTGGCGATCACCGCTGCGGGCCGTATGCTGATGTTCCCGGTCAGCGAGCTGCCGCAGTTGTCGAAAGGTAAAGGCAACAAGATTATCGGTATCCCTTCCGCTGATGCGGCGACAGGCGCAGATAATCTTGCGCATCTCTATCTGCTGCCGCCACAAAGCACACTGACCATTCATGTTGGCAAACGCAAAATCAAACTGCGCCCGGAAGAGCTGCAAAAAGTGCAGGGCGAGCGCGGACGCCGCGGTACGCTGATGCGCGGCCTGCAAAAAATTGACCGCGTCGAGATTGACGCACCTTCCCGCCCAGGCGCGGGTGACAGCGAAGAGTAATCTTCGCCGTAAGGCTCCCCACCTTCCTGGTGGGGAGATTTTTCTGAGAAAATTTCCCGTAAAAGCGTTGTTAATTCGGGCATTGCGATTAACAATACGTTTTTTTAAAGGCCGCACACCCTACTGCGGCCTTTAAAAAAATAGCCCAGACCCGTTGCGGGTCGACGGCGGCACTGCCAACTTCAGCGTGAGGGTTCTGGCGTGTATATAATGCTCAAAGGTATGGGCTTCAGAGGTTTGCTATGCTATTCATTTTTCGCATCATCATTGTCGTCATCTACTCCATCCTGGTGTGTGTTTTTGGCTCTCTTTATTGTCTGTTCAGTCCACGTAATCCTAAACATGTCGCCACCTTCGGCCATCTGTTTGGCCGCCTTGCGCCGGTCTTTGGGCTGAAAGTCGAAACCCGTCTGCCGCAAGGTGCGGAAAAGTTCGGTAACGCTATCTATATTGCTAACCATCAAAGCAACTACGATATGGTGACCGCCTCCAGCATTGTGCTGCCGCCAACGGTCACCGTCGGTAAGAAGAGCCTGCTATGGGTTCCGTTCTTCGGCCTGCTTTACTGGCTGGCCGGCAACCTGCTTATCGATCGTAACAATCGTGCCAAAGCGCACGGCACTATTGCCGAAGTGGTGAAGCAGATCCAGAAACGCAATATTTCCGTCTGGATGTTCCCGGAAGGCACTCGCAGCCGTGGCCGCGGTTTGCTGCCGTTTAAAACCGGCGCGTTTCATGCGGCGATAGCCGCCGGTGTTCCGATCATCCCGGTGTGTGTTTCCAACAACGCGAACAAAGTTAACCTCAACCGTCTGCGCAACGGGCTGGTGATTGTCGAGATGCTGCCGCCGGTAGATGTTTCGCAATTTGGTAAAGATCAGGTACGCCAGCTGGCAACACATTGTCGCGAGCTGATGGCGGCAAAAATTGCAGAGCTCGATAAAGAAGTTGCAGAACGCGAAGCAACCGGCCGGGTTTAATCTGTTTTATTTCGCAAAACCGGAGGAGAGAAAACCTCCGGCGCATTGAGTCAGTTTTACACGGAGCAAATATGTCACTCAGTCGGCGTCAGTTTCTTCAGGCATCCGGGGTTGCGCTTTGTGCAGGCGCGGTGCCGCTGAGGGCAAATGCTGCCGGGCCGCAACCGCCGCTGCCCATTCCTCCGCTGCTGGAATCCCGGCGCGGTCAGCCGCTGTTTATGACCTTACAACGCGCGCACTGGTCGTTTGCCACCGGCACACGGGCGCAGGTTTCTGGCATTAACGGGCGTTATCTCGGGCCGACGATTCGCGTCTGGAACGGCGATGACGTCAAGCTGATTTACAGCAACCGGCTGGCGGAAAATGTGGCAATGACCGTTAGCGGTTTACAGGTACCAGGCCCGCTTATCGGTGGTGCGGCGCGCATGATGACCGCCAATAACGACTGGGCGCCGGTGCTGCCTATCCGTCAGAGCGCCGGGACGCTGTGGTATCACGCCAATACGCCGAATCGCACCGCCCAGCAGGTTTACAACGGGCTGGCAGGAATGTGGCTGGTTGAAGATGAGATCAGCAAATCCCTGCCGATTCCTAAGCATTACGGTGTGGATGATTTCCCGGTCATTATTCAGGATAAACGGCTGGATAATTTCGGCACGCCGGAATACAGCGAGCCGGGCAGCGGTGGATTTGTGGGTGATACGCTGATGGTTAATGGCGCGCAAAGCCCGTATGTCGAAGTGTCACGCGGCTGGGTGCGTCTGCGTTTGCTAAATGCCTCCAACTCCCGCCGTTACCTACTGCAAATGAGCGATGGCCGTGCGTTACATGTGATTGCTGGCGATCAGGGTTTTTTACCTGCGCCGGTCTCGGTTAAGCAGCTTTCACTGGCTCCGGGTGAGCGGCGTGAAGTGCTGGTGGATATGACCAACGGCGATGAAGTGTCGATCACGTGCGGTGAAGCGGCGGGCATTATGGATCGGCTGCGCGGCTTCTTTGAACCGTCGAGCATTTTGATCTCCACATTGGTGTTGACGTTGCGACCGACTGGCCTGTTGCCGCTGGTCACCGACACGCTGCCGATGCGCCTGTTGCCGTCCGATATTCAGGCCGGTACACCAACCCGCAACCGCGATATTACCCTGGGCAGCGATCCGGGCATCAACGGCCAACTGTGGGATACGCAGCGCATCGATATTACTGCTCAGCAGGGTACCTGGGAGCGCTGGACGGTGCGCGCGGAGATGCCGCAGTCGTTCCATATGGAAGGTGTGATGTTCCAGGTGCGCAATGTCAACGGTGCAATGCCTTTCCCGGAAGACAGAGGCTGGAAAGATACGGTCTGGATTGACGGGCAGGTGGAGCTGCTGGTGTGGTTTGGCCAGCCTTCGTGGCCGCATTTCCCGTTCCAGTATCAAAGCCAGACGCTGGAGATGGCCGATCGCGGTTCAGTAGGGCAACTGCTGGTGAACCCCGCGCCATAACTGACCTGGCCTGTTTGCTACGCGCTTATCAGGCCTTGACAAAATCCTCCTTCATTTCGTGCAAGTTTACGGCGTATAATCGCCGCCCTTTGATGATTTTTTTACCACTTTTGGAAGCAAGATGAGCGCAATATCCCTGATCCAACCGGATCGTGACCTTTTCTCATGGCCCCAGTACTGGGCGGCCTGCTTCGGCCCCGCGCCATTTTTGCCGATGTCGCGCGAAGAGATGGATCAACTTGGCTGGGATAGCTGCGACATCATTCTGGTAACGGGCGACGCCTATGTTGACCATCCGAGTTTCGGCATGGCCATTTGCGGTCGTATGCTGGAAGCGCAGGGTTTTCGCGTTGGGATCATCGCCCAGCCGGACTGGAACAGCAAAGACGACTTTATGCGCCTCGGTAAACCGAACCTGTTCTTCGGCGTTACCGCCGGCAACATGGACTCGATGATCAACCGTTACACCGCCGATCGTAAGCTGCGCCATGACGATGCCTACACGCCGGATAATGTTGCTGGTAAGCGCCCGGATCGCGCGACGCTGGTTTATACCCAGCGCTGTAAAGAAGCGTGGAAAGATGTACCGGTGATCCTCGGTGGTATCGAAGCCAGCCTGCGCCGTACCGCGCATTATGATTACTGGTCTGATACGGTGCGCCGATCGGTGCTGATCGATGCCAAAGCCGACATGTTGATGTTCGGCAACGGCGAGCGTCCGCTGGTGGAAGTGGCGCACCGCCTCGCAGCCGGTGAGCCGATCGGTGAAATCCGCGATGTGCGCAACACCGCTATCATTGTCAAAGAAGCGTTGCCGGGCTGGAGCGGCGTTGACTCCACGCGCCTTGATACGCCGGGCAAAATTGATCCGATTCCGCATCCGTATGGCGAAGATCTGCCGTGCGCTGATAACAAACCGGTTGAGCCGAAAGCGCAGGAAGCAAAACGCGTTACCGTACAGCCACCGCGCCCGAAACCGTGGGAGAAAACCTACGTGCTGCTGCCTTCCTTTGAGAAGGTGAAGGCCGATAAAGTGCTCTACGCGCACGCGTCGCGCATTCTCCACCATGAAACGAACCCCGGTTGCGCCCGTGCGCTGCTGCAAAAGCATGGCGACCGTTATATCTGGATCAACCCACCGGCGATCCCGCTCTCGACCGAAGAGATGGACAGCGTTTTTGCGCTACCGTATAAGCGTGTGCCGCATCCGGCATACGGTAACAGCCGTATTCCGGCCTACGAGATGATCCGTTTCTCAATTAACATCATGCGTGGCTGCTTTGGTGGTTGTTCTTTCTGCTCAATCACCGAACACGAAGGGCGCATTATCCAGAGCCGCTCCGAAGATTCGATCATTAACGAGATCGAAGCGATTCGCGACACAGTGCCTGGTTTTACTGGCGTTATCTCCGATCTTGGCGGGCCAACCGCCAACATGTATATGCTGCGCTGTAAATCGCCTCGCGCCGAGCAGACATGCCGTCGTCTCTCCTGCGTCTATCCGGATATCTGTCCGCACATGGACACCAACCACCAGCCGACGATCGATCTTTATCGCCGCGCCCGCGATCTGAAAGGTATCAAGAAGATCCTGATCGCTTCCGGCGTACGTTACGATCTGGCGGTGGAAGATCCGCGTTATGTGAAAGAGCTGGCGACGCACCACGTTGGCGGTTATCTGAAGATTGCCCCGGAACATACCGAAGAGGGGCCGCTGTCGAAGATGATGAAACCGGGAATGGGCAGTTACGATCGCTTTAAACAGCTGTTCGACACCTATTCTAAAGAGGCGGGTAAAGAGCAGTATCTGATCCCGTACTTTATCTCCGCACACCCCGGTACGCGCGATGAAGATATGGTGAACCTGGCGCTGTGGCTCAAGCGTCACCGTTTCCGCTTAGACCAGGTGCAGAACTTCTACCCGTCACCACTGGCTAACTCGACGACCATGTATTACACCGGGAAAAACCCGCTGTCGAAGATCGATTACAAGAGCGAAGAAGTGGTGGTGCCGAAAGGGGATAAACAGCGTCGTCTGCATAAAGCGCTGCTGCGTTATCACGATCCGGCTAACTGGCCGCTGCTGCGCCAGGCGCTGGAAGCGATGGGTAAAAAGCACCTGATTGGTTCACGCCGTGAATGCCTGGTGCCAGCGCCGACGCTTGACGAAATGCGCGAAGCGCGTCGCCAGAATCGCCAGTCGCGCCCGGCATTAACCAAGCACACGCCGATTGTGCATCAGCGCAGCAACGGTAAAAACGCTGCCGCTGCGCCGGCGAAGAAAAAAGCCCCACGTGTGCGTTAAGGCGTTAAGCACATAAAAATCCCGGCGAGATGCCGGGATTTTTGTTTTCTACAAACAAAAAAGCCACAACGGTTGCGTTGTGGCCTTCTGGAAAAATGACTGGATAAGATTAGCCGCCAAATTGATCGGGATCTGGCCCCAGCCGTTTACCGGCATCCAGTTTGGCGATCTCTGCCAGCTCGTCTTTATCAAGACGGAAATCCCAAACGTTGAAGTTCTCGGCGATACGCGCAGGCGTGACCGATTTCGGGATCACCACCAGACCGCTATCAAGATGCCAGCGGATCACCACCTGAGCAGGCGTTTTGCCGTATTTATCTGCCAGATCGCGAATAATTTTCTGATCAAACACCCCTTCGCCACCCTGTGCCAGCGGGCTCCAGGACTCGGTCTGGATTTTATGCGTCGCGTTCCAGGCATGCAGTTGTCGCTGTTGCATTAACGGGTGCAGTTCGATCTGGTTGATAACCGGGATCACGCTGGTTTCATCGATGATCTTTTGCAGGTGGTGGATCTCGAAATTACACACGCCGATACTTTTTACCAGCCCCTGTTTTTGCAGCTCGATCATGCCTTGCCAGGCCTCAACGTAATGATCAATAGCCGGAACCGGCCAGTGCATCAGATAGAGATCGACGTAATCCAGTTGTAGCTTTTTCAGGCTGGTTTTCAGCGCTTCGGCGGGATGTTTTTGATCGTCATTCCACAGCTTGGTGGTAATAAACAACTCATCACGCGGCACGCCTGCGCTGGCTAAGGCTTTGCCAACGCCCTCTTCGTTCTGGTAAGCGGCGGCGGTATCAATAGAGCGATACCCTACCTCCAGCGCCTTTTGGATGGCGGTTATCACTTCCTCGTTGCTCGCTTTCCACACGCCAAGACCCAGTTGCGGCATCAGGTTGCCGTCAGAAAGCTTAATCACGGTAGGATGTGTCATGCATTTCTCCTTTGAATAAGCTTACCGGGACGAGCCCGGTAAGGTGATGTGCATTAAGTGTGGTCGAAAAAACCAAAAACGGAAGGTGGGGCAATGAGACCTTAGCGTGCCGCTTCGTAAATACGACGGCTCACATCCAGCGTGATATCCTGGCGTTCGCCCAGTTTCGTCATGCCGTGCTCTTCCAGTTTCGCCAGCAGCGCCGGAATGGAACTGCCGTCCAGGCCATAACCTGAAAGGCGGGTCGGGACGCCCATACGCTCGAAGAAATTGCGCGTGGCTTCAATCGCCGCGTCAATGCGCTCGTTCTCAGAACCTTCTTTAATGTTCCAGACGCGCTCTGCATATTGCAGCAGTTTTTCGCGTTTGGTGTCCCGTTTCTCATTCCACAGCGCGGGCAGAACCACCGCCAGCGTCTGTGCGTGGTCAAGACCATGCATCGCCGTCAGTTCGTGGCCGAGCATATGGGTTGCCCAATCCTGCGGCACACCCGCACCAATCAGGCCGTTCAGTGCTTGTGTCGCCGCCCACATTACGTTGGCGCGCACATCGTAGTTTTCCGGTTCCTGCAACGCTTTCGGACCTTCTTCAACCAGCGTCAGCAGAATGCCTTCGGCAAAGCGATCCTGGATTTTGCCATCGACTGGATAAGTGACGTACTGCTCAACGGTATGAACAAAGGCGTCAACCACGCCGTTCGCCACCTGACGCGGCGGTAGGGTATAGGTGTAGACCGGATCCAGCACCGCGAATACCGGGTGAACGAACGGGGAGTGAAACGCCTGCTTGTCGCCGGTCGCTTTACGTGACACCACTGCGCCTGCGTTGGATTCTGAGCCGGTTGCCGGCAACGTCAGCACGGAACCCATCGGGATCGCACTTTTAATTTCGCCGCCGCGCGTTTGCAGGATGTGCCACGGATCAACGCCATCAGCATACTGAGCCGCAGCGGCGATAAACTTGGTGCCATCCAGCACGGAACCACCGCCGACCGCCAGCAGGAAGTTGATGTTTTCGTCTTTTACGACCTGTACCGCTTTCATCAGCGTTTCGTAGGTTGGGTTCGGTTCAATGCCGCTGAATTCACGCACATCCAGCCCTTGCAGCGCGCTGTAAACCTGGTCGAGTACGCCGTTTTTCTTCACGCTGCCGCCGCCGTAGGTGATCAGTACGCGTGCGCCTGCCGGGATTTGCTCACGCAGATTGGCAATGGCACCTTTGCCGAACAGGATGCGGGTCGGGGTATGCAGATTAAAATTGTTCATTGCTCGTTCCCTTCTTATTGAGGTGAAAAAAGAGTGTGGCGGTGATTTGCCCAATGGCGGTTATTGTGGGCGTGGGCAGGCGCGCTCTCAATGCACATTCCTGCCTATGTCTTGCCTGTTTCTCCATGAGACTGGAGAAAAAGCATAAAAATTTGCACACTGTACGGGTCGAAATAGCCTGCCGGAGTGGCGAAATATGAAGCGTGAAGAGATTTGCCTGCAGCTCACTGAGAAGATTAAGCGATTGAAAGTCAATGAAAACAGGCTTAATGCACTGCTGCCGGATATCCGCTTACTGTACGGTACTCAGCCGGGAACCCGTACGCCGGTGATGTACCTGCCGGGCATCGTTTTTCTCTTTTCCGGTCACAAAATTGGTTATATCAATGAAAGAGTCTTTCGTTATGACACCAATGAATATTTGCTGCTGACCGTGCCACTACCGTTTGAGTGTGAAACCTTCGCCACGCCGGACGTGCCGCTGGCGGGGATCCGTTTGAATGTCGATATTCTGCAATTGCAGGAGCTACTGATGGATATCGGCGAAGATGAATATTTTCGCCCGGATGTGGCGGCAAGCGGCATTAACTCGGCGGTGTTATCGGAAGAGATCCTCTGCGCCGCTGAGCGTCTGCTGGACGTGATGGAGCGCCCGCTGGATGCGCGTATTCTCGGCAAACAGATTATCCGCGAAATGCTCTACCACGTGCTAACCGGGCCGCGCGGCGGTGCGCTGCTGGCGTTAGTCAGCCGCCAGACGCACTTCAGCCTGATAAGCCGCGTGCTAAAACACATTGAAAGTCAGTACACGGAAAACCTCAGCGTTGACCAACTGGCGGCGGAAGCCAACATGAGCGTCTCGGCGTTTCACCATAACTTTAAATCGGTGACCAGCACGTCGCCGCTGCAATATCTGAAAACCTATCGTCTGCACAAAGCGCGCATGTTAATGGTGCACGATGGTATGAAAGCCGGGGCGGCGGCCATGCGCGTTGGCTATGAAAGCCCGTCACAATTCAGCCGTGAGTTTAAACGCTACTTTGGCCTGACGCCGGGGGAAGATGTGGCGAGAATTCGCATGATGCAGGGAATGTGAAACTTCCCCCTCTTCATGGCGAAGAGGGGAACGCATTATGCGCTGCAGTACTTTTTCTTCAGCACGACCGTGACCGCACCAACCAGACCAACAATCAGCAGGAATACCGGCAGCAGCATCAGGAAAGTCATCACCTGATCTTCATGGCGTTTCACAAATGGGATCATGCTGATGGCGTAGCCCAGCGAGGTCACCGCGCCGACCCACAGCAGCCCGCTCAGCCAGTTAAATAACTGGAAACGGCGGTTAGAGAGGCCGGAGATGCCAGCCATCGTCGGCAGCAGGGTGCGGATGAAGGCCAGGAAACGCCCCGCCAGCAGCGCCAGCAGGCCGTGACGGTCAAACATATAGGTTGCCCGCTCGTGATATTTTACCGGCAACTGCGATAGCCAGCTTTTCACCACGCGCGTATTACCAAGCCACTTGCCCTGGATATAGCTCAGCCAGCAACCGAGGCTGGCGGCGGAAGTGAGGATAGCTAAGGTAGCTACGAAATCCATGCAGCCGCGCGCGATCAGCGCGCCGGCCAGCAGCAGCAAGCTGTCACCGGGTAAAAACGAAGCAGGAAGTAGGCCGTTTTCTAAAAAGAGAGTGGCAAACATTACTAAATAAACAACACCCACAACATGTGGATTTGCCAGCGCAGCAAAGTCGTGATGCCAGAGCGCAGCAATAATATCTTGAATAACAGCCATGGACTTTCCCGTGGAACCGCGTAGAGGAGGCCATTGTACTCCAGTTCGCCTGAAACACCTTGATCGGGGGCGCAAGAAATGGAGAATTTTCTGAATACTTACGCCCGTAAACTTGGTTTACACGATGCGCTGGAAGCCTGCCACTAAATCCTCAATCAGATCGTCAACATTTTCTAAACCAATGTGTACTCGGATTAATGTGCCGGTGAAATCCACTTCACCGTCCGGGCGAATCGCCGCCAGTTGTTCCGGCTGGTTGGCAAGAATCAACGATTCATAACCGCCCCACGAATACGCCATGCTGAACAGCGAGAAGTGATCGAGGTAATTCGCCAGTTCTTCATTATTCAGGCGCTTATTCAGCACAAACGAGAACAAGCCGCTGCTGCCGGTAAAATCCCGCTGCCAGAACTCGTGACCTTTGCTGCCGGGCAGCGCCGGGTGATTCACGCGCGAAACCTGTGGATGTGCCGCCAGCCATTCGGCAATTTTCAGGCTGCTTTCGTGGTGCTGGCGCAGTCGCACACCCAGTGTGCGCAGCCCACGGCTGGTCATATAAGCCGTGTCGGCATCTACCATTTGCCCCATTAAATAAGCATTTTCGCGCAGTTGTTCCCAACAACGTTCGTTGGAAACCGCCGTACCGATCATGCCATCGGAGTGGCCAATCAGGTATTTGGTCGCCGCCTGAATTGAGATATCAATATCGAATTCCAGCGCCTTAAACAGAACGCCCGCCGCCCAGGTATTATCGATCATGATAATGGCCTCTGGTGCGACGCTTCGCACCGCCTGCACAATAGCCGGAACGTCGTGGACTTCCATGGTGATTGAGCCGGGAGATTCCAGGAACACCACTTTGGTGTTGGGCTGAATCAACCGCACGATGCTGGAACCGATCATCGGGTCGAACCAACTGGTGGTGACGCCCAGCTTGGCGAGAATTTTTGTGCTGAAATCCTGGCTGGGTTCATAGGCGGTGTTAGTCATCAACACATGATCGCCTTGTTCAACAAACGCCAGAATGGTGTTTGCCACCGCCGCCGCGCCGCAGGGGAAAAGCGCGCAGCCCGCGCCGCCTTCCAGTTCGCACATCGCGTCTTGCAGCGAAAAATGCGTGAGCGTGCCACGACGACCGTAAAACAGTTCGCCATTGGCGCGGTTACGCGTCGCGTGTTTTTTTGCTTCAACGGTCTCGAATACCAGTGAAGAGGCACGTTGGATAACGCTGTTCACCGACCCTTGCGTGTATTTTTTGCTGCGCCCTGCGTTAACCAGAGCAGTATCAAGATGCTTTGCTGTCATTCTCGCTCAACCTGTTTTTATACGTCTGGATGTCCAGACTACCATGATTGTCGACGGATGCCTCGCAGTGTTACATCGGGGGGGCGTAATTTTTCCAGAAAATGTTCAATGGGGTTTGTTTACTGCGTAAGCGCAAAGAAAATGGCTTTTAATTCAGGCACCATGCAAATACTAATGAGAACGACTATCAATTCGACGACTTTTTGATATGATGACGCACAGATTTTGTGATTTGCGTCTCGGAGATACACAGTGGGTAATAATTTGATGCAGACGGATCTATCCGTGTGGGGCATGTATCAACATGCCGACATCGTTGTGAAGGTGGTGATGATCGGCCTGATTCTGGCGTCTGTCGTCACGTGGGCGCTTTTCTTCAGCAAAAGCGTTGAGATGATTTCACACAAGCGCCGCCTCAAGCGTGAGCAGCAGCAGTTGGCTGAAGCCCGCTCTTTGGATCAGGCGAGTGAAATTGCTTCCGCTTTCCACGCCCGAAGCCTGAGCACACGGTTAATCAACGAAGCCCAGAACGAACTGGAGTTATCCGCAGGTAGTGAAGATAACGAAGGTATTAAAGAGCGCACCGGTTTTCGTCTGGAACGCCGCGTTGCCGCCACCGGCCGCCATATGGGGCGTGGGAATGGTTATCTGGCAACGATTGGCGCGATCTCTCCGTTTATTGGTCTGTTTGGTACCGTTTGGGGCATCATGAACAGCTTCATCGGTATTGCGCAGACGCAAACCACCAACCTCGCGGTTGTTGCGCCGGGCATCGCGGAAGCGCTACTGGCAACAGCTATCGGTCTGGTTGCTGCTATCCCGGCGGTGGTGATTTATAACCTCTTTGCCCGTATGATCGGCAGCTATAAAGCGACTCTCGGTGATATCGCCGCGCAAGTTCTGCTGCTGCAAAGCCGCGATCTGGATCTGGCCGCCAGCAACGCCCAGCCAGTTCGTACCGCGCAAAAATTACGAGTAGGTTGATTCGTCATGGCAATGCGTCTTAATGAAAACCTGGACGATAACGGCGAAATGCACGAAATCAACGTCACGCCGTTTATCGACGTGATGTTAGTGCTGCTGATTATCTTTATGGTGGCCGCGCCGCTTGCCACGGTCGATGTGAAAGTCAACCTGCCGGCATCGACCAGCCAGCCGCAACCGCGCCCGGAAAAGCCGGTTTACCTGTCGGTAAAAGCAGATAACACCATGTTTATTGGTAACGATCAGGTTACTGATGAAACGATGGTTAACGCGCTAAATACGCTAACCGAAGGTAAAAAAGACACCACCATCTTCTTTCGCGCGGATAAGACCGTGGATTACGAAACGCTGATGAAGGTGATGGACACGTTGCACCAGGCAGGATATCTGAAGATCGGCCTGGTAGGTGAAGAAGTCACGAAAGCGAAGTAATACGAAATCAATAAAAAAGCTGGCGAATGCCAGCTTTTTTATGCCTGTTATCCAAGGTGTTCGCCGCCCGTCACGCCATGCACTTCGGCGGTGACGTAGCTGGATTCCTGGCTCGCCAGATAGACATAAATCGGTGCCAGTTCCGCAGGCTGCCCGGCACGTTTCATTGGCGTTTGCTGGCCAAACTGTGGCAGTTTCTCCTGCGGCTGACCCCCGGCAATTTGCAGCGCTGTCCAGATTGGCCCAGGTGCGACGATATTTACGCGGATCCCTTTTTCCGCGACCTGCTTCGCAAGCCCTCGGCTGTAATTGAGGATTGCCGCTTTGGTCGATGCGTAGTCCAGCAGATGTGTGCTGGGTTGATACGCCTGAATAGACGATGTGGTGATGATGCTCCCGCCCGGTGGCAGCAGCGGCACGGCTTCCTGAGTTATCCAGAACAGCGCAAAAACGTTGACGGTGTAGGTTTGAGTAAATTGCTCTGTCGTCAGGTTGGCAATCTCTTCCACGGCGGTCTGCTTACCTGCCACCAGTGCCAGAATATCCAGCCCACCGAGCAGCTCTTTTGCCTTGTGCGGCAACGAGCGGGCAAAAGACTCATCGGTCAGATCGCCAGGAATTAACACCGCTTTGCGTCCGGCGGCTTCGATTTGTGCTTTCACCTGCCGGGCGTCTTCCTCTTCTGCAGGTAAATAGTTGATGGCGACATCCGCCCCTTCGCGTGCATAGGCAATAGCCGCCGCGCGGCCAATGCCGGAATCGCCGCCGGTCACCAGCGCTTTGCGATCTTGCAGCCGCCCACTACCGACATAACTGTTTTCGCCGCAGTCGGGAATCGGGTCCATCTTCGACTGTACGCCTGGCGTTGGTTGCCGCTGTTTCGGGTAGTCGCCAGTGTAGTACTGCGTGGTGGGATCCTGAATTTTCGTCTGGTTATTCGCCATTACGTACCCTCCATATCGGTTGTTGAGTACTTAAGGGTAGAAGCCTGAGCTGAAAATGCAGGCTAATTCAGGATTATCTTGAGGCGAAGGTGTACAAGCGCGGGATGGAGAAAGGGCTATTTGGTGTTTGTGACTCTCTTTGTTGCCGAGTCTTCTTCCAGTGCGACGGTTGTCACATTCGAGGTGCGGTATTCGCCATCGCTCAGTTTACGGCTCAGGCGTAACGTCGCGGTTTCCCTGCTCAGAATGTACTGATAGTGCGCCTCCAGGCGACCCATGATTTTGTCTTTTAGCTCCGGTTTTTGCGCGATGATCGCGTCAATCACCGCACCGTAAATCTCTTCTTTCACCTGCAGGGGGTAGATTTCGCGACGGTTCTGCCATTTCAGGCGCACCAGCGCCGCTGGAATAGAAACCAGCTCACGCGCTATTCGCTGGATAGTCTCGTTTTTACTTAATATCAGGGCTTCTCTATTTTGCTTTAAGATAAATTCATCGCTTTTTTTCTCATCTAAAGCTAAATAAACGTTATTATTATCGACCTCTTTCACGTTATTCATCCCCGAACTTATAAAATATTGGCGTGTCTTTTTCTCGGGTAATGAGATTAAGCCAAATCTCATTACCTTCTTCATTTATTTGCTGAGTTTTATCCGCAATTATTTGGCTTAATGTTTGAGCATCGATCTCGCCTTCCGCTTGTAAGTCATTAAGTAAACGCGCGAAGGTCTCGATTTTTACCACACGCAATAGCCGCTCTTTAATATGGCGGTCGCGTTCTTCCAGCAGCATATTTCTCGACTGTCCGGTACGATTGGCATTTGCTAATATATCGTTAGCATGTTCAGCGAGTGTTCTTTTACCCTGAGTTAAATTAGGCTCTTTTCCTTCTTCTCCAGGCTTGGTTTCAACGGCAGAAATGTGAAATCGTGCCGGGACAAGATTCTCGGGAAGCATTTCCAATGTCCTTTAATATCAACAGGGAAGAGGGTGTTCAGGCGTGAGGTTCGTTGACAATATCATGGCGCACTTTTAAAATCAAAAAAAAGGAGCCTGCTCATGAACAGTATTTTTTATTCTGTTATTGCTTTATTGCTGCTGACGGGCGGCGTTCTTTTATTGATGCGCGAGTACAATAAAAAAGCTCCCCTTAGTGAAATTGACAATCCGTCTTTGCCACCGCAACCATTGTCAAAAGAAGAGGGGGAAGATCATTTCTCAGCATTAATGAATGCGATTACGCCAGTGTGGTACTGGCGCGTTAATCATGAATATATAGATTTTCTTCATGCGACAATTAAACGCATGAATATGGCGGAATTAAATAGTACGCCTGGGTTATTTGAAGCACAGCGTCGTTGTAGCGATCTGAATTCAGCGGTGTATAAGTATTACGACAATATAAAGAAGCGCTGCGTAAATGGTGAGAAAGTACCGCATTCGGATCTGGATGTGCTCAACCTGCGTCAGTGCTTTCGCGAATTCAGTATGGAAGCATATCCGGCGCTGGTGGTGCTGGTGTGGCCAGAGAACCAACGGCCGTGGGTCAATCCCGAAGAGGTGTAGCGCCGTGTTGCTTTAGTGTTGCAAATTGTTTGCCTGGCTGGGATATACTGAACGCCGGTTTAGCAATCTGAAGAGACTTTACGCAACATGGAACGCTTTCTGGAAAACGCAATGTACGCTTCGCGCTGGTTGCTCGCCCCGGTTTACTTCGGCCTCTCCCTTGCCCTGCTTGCGCTGACGGTAAAATTCTTCCAAGAGATTTTTCACGTCCTGCCCAATATCTTCAATCTGGCGGAAGCGGACCTGATCCTGACGCTGCTATCGCTGGTGGATATGACGCTGGTGGGGGGGTTGCTGGTGATGGTGATGTTTTCCGGCTATGAAAATTTCGTCTCCCAGCTTGATATCGCCGAGCATAAAGAAAAATTGAACTGGCTGGGCAAAATGGACGCCACATCGTTGAAAAACAAGGTGGCGGCGTCGATTGTCGCCATTTCGTCGATTCATCTGCTGCGCGTGTTTATGGATGCCAAAAACGTCCCGGATAACAAGCTGATGTGGTATGTGATTATTCACCTGACGTTTGTACTTTCCGCTTTCGTGATGGGCTATCTGGACCGATTAACCCGCCACCAACACTGAGTTCATTGCCGGGCCGCGTCCTGCCGCCCGGCAATGCCGTTTTACTTATCTGATGAAGCCTGCCACAGATTCAGCTCGCCATCGGCAACGTGCTTATCGATCTGTGCCAACTCCTCTGTACTAAAACTCAGGTTGTTCAACGCCTGAACATTCTCTTCGAGCTGTTCCGGGCGGCTCGCGCCAATCAGCACCGACGTGACTCGCGCGTCTTTTAACAGCCAACTCAGCGCCATTTGCGCCATCGACTGTCCACGGCGCTGCGCCATCTCATTGAGCAAGCGCAAACTGTTGAGATTGCCCTCTGTCAGCATCTTCTCTGTCAGGCCGCGCACTTTTTTGCCTTCACGCTGCATACGCGAACCTTCCGGAATACCGTTCAGGTATTTGCCGGTCAACAACCCTTGCGCCAGCGGAGTAAAGGCAATGCAACCCACGCCGTTATCTTCCAGCGTATCCAGCAGGCCGGTTTTATCCACCCAGCGATTCAGCAGGTTGTAAGAGGGCTGGTGGATAAGCAACGGGATTTTCCACTCGCGCAGTAGCGCCGCCATCTGCTGTGTGCGTTCAGTGGAGTAGGAAGAGATGCCGACATACAGCGCTTTACCGCTCTGCACCGCTTGTGCCAGCGCAGATGCTGTCTCTTCCATCGGCGTTTTTTCATCAACCCGGTGCGAGTAAAAGATATCAACGTACTCAACACCCATCCGCTTCAGGCTCTGATCGAGGCTGGCAAGCAGGTACTTACGTGAACCACCGGAACCGTACGGTCCTGGCCACATATCGTAACCGGCTTTGGTGGAGATAATGATCTCGTCGCGGTATGCGGCAAAATCCTCACGCAGCAAGCGGCCAAAGTTCTCTTCCGCACTGCCTGCAGGTGGTCCGTAATTATTGGCTAAATCAAAGTGGGTAATACCGAGGGAAAACGCTTTGTGCAGCAACGTGCGCTGTGAGTCCAGGGCGTGTCCGTGACCAAAACTGTGCCACAAACCGAGCGAAAGCGCGGGCAGTTGTAGGCCGCTTTTGCCGCAGTATCGGTACTGCATCTGTTCGTAGCGATTCGGGTTGGCGAAATCAGGCATGATGTCTCCTTTCTTTTAATCTTATCGATGAAAATTCGAAACAACGTTTCTATCTTACGTCTGTTTTCTGCACATCAAAAGATGAGGTTGTGTCTGGACGTTTTTTGAGCGAAAAGCGGAACGCTATGCTTTGCTTAGAGAGGCATAAAAAGACGGAGACAAGCGATGACACGTTTAACGGCGAAAGATTTCCCCCAGGAGTTACTCGATTACTACGACTACTACGCACACGGCAAGATCAATAAGCGAGAGTTTTTACAGCTGGCGGGTAAATATGCGGTGGGTGGCATGACGGCGCTGGCGCTGTTCAACTTATTGAAACCGAACTACGCGCTGGCAACGCAGGTGGAATTCACCGATCCGGACATTCATGGTGAATACATTACTTATCCGTCGCCGAACGGGCATGGCGATGTGCGTGGCTACCTGGTCAAACCGACGAAAGCGCAGGGCAAAGTGCCGGCTGTGGTGGTGGTACATGAAAACCGTGGGTTAAATCCGTATATCGAAGATGTGGCTCGCCGCGTCGCCAAAGCAGGTTACATTGCGCTGGCACCGGATGGCTTAAGCTCCGTGGGCGGTTATCCGGGTAACGATGATGACGGTCGCGCCTTGCAACAGAAAGTCGACCCGACAAAGCTGATGAATGATTTCTTTGCCGCCATCGAGTTTATGCAAAAGCACCCGGATGCGAGTGGCAAAGTGGGGATCACCGGTTTTTGCTATGGCGGCGGTGTGTCAAACGCGGCGGCGGTGGCTTACCCTGAGCTGGCGTGCGCGGTGCCTTTTTATGGCCGACAACCTCCGGCTGCGGATGTTGCGAAAATCAACGCGCCGTTGTTACTGCATTACGCTGCGCTGGACAAGAACATCAACGATGGCTGGCCTGCTTATGAACAGGCGTTAAAGGCCAGCCAAAAAGTTTACGAAGCGTGGGTTTATCCCGGCGTTAACCACGGTTTTCACAACGATTCGACGCCACGATACGATAAGGCGGCCGCTGAATTGGCCTGGCAACGCACCCTGGATTGGTTCAAAAAGTATCTCACCTAGCTGTTGCTGCATTGGCAGGGATGCCGTGAAACATGAAAAAAGATGAATATGTCGAATGTTGTTTGTTTTTTAGCGGAAATTAAAGATGTAAGCAATTATTTTCAGGCTTTTACTTCAGTAATTTAAGATAATAGATAATTAACGCAATGCCCTTGGTTTTCTGGCTTTTCCTGGCAGGCAAAAAAGCGTGTTTAATTTACTTTAGGAACCCTTTCTTTCTGCGAAAATTCCTGGAAAAGCGGCTAAGAAATCGTCGCGACCTAAATCGTTGCGAGCTATTCATTATATTTATAAATGTATACAAAAATAATCCGCTGTGGAGGTTTTGTCACAACGGCTAATGCATGACAGAGCAAAGTACGTGAGCCGCAGTACCTCTACAGACCGCGACATGATTGGGTTTTAACATTTTCCCTGTCCCTTTACCTGCCTTACCATGGGGTTGCATTGTGTAAAAAAACATCTTTTTTAACATCGCTTCACAAGTGTTTAAAGCCTGCTTAACTCTTATTTTTTTAAAATTTTCAGCTAATGATTAGTGATATTTATCGGTATTTTTCAAATGATGATAATAACTATTATCGCTATATTCATGCGTGTTTTTTATATCATTTCATGACGGTATTTTTATTTTATAATTGTGGTTTTAAATTTCGTGACACAGAGTTTTAATAATTGGATTTTTCTCTGGCATCATATTTATGACTATTTTAATAATAGAGTTATAAGTGTAAATATCTTTAAAAATTAATGAGTTATTGTTATCTTTGTTAGCGCTTTTCATTGGTGTTAACCACATTAATGGTGAAATAAAGTTAGCAGAATAATCATTTTAGCGGTGACTTAAGTGGCAGAAGAAAGAGAAAAGGTCAACGCTGTTTTCATACAAAAATTTTTAGCCAGACATTTAATATTTTCCTCACCTTGCCGATAAATGGAGATAACTCTCGCCCGCAGGCGAGAAAGCACCATTACCGCAAGGATAATATTATGAATATGCTTCGCAACTTTACTATACGAGCCGTGATGCTGGTGATCCTCGGGATCTTCGGCGTGCTGTGGTCTGGCGTCGGTCTGTATAGCGTTTTTTCCCTGTCAAAAGTGGCTGATGGCAATGAAATCGATCGCCAGCTTGTGACACAAATGACCCTCCTTGGCCAGGGTAATGATCAGTACTTTAGGTTTGTTACTCGTCTTAGCCGCGTAATGGAAGCCAAAGCTGCGGGTGGCTCGCCAGATATGGCGCCGGTGCAACAAGCGCTGGACACCATGTCGCGCAAACTGACTGAGTTTAAAGCCGTATCGCCAGGCCCAATGGATGCCAAAGTATCCGAACAAGTCATTGCCTCCTGGCAGGCGTTGCTGGATCAAGGGGTAACTCCGCAGATGCAGCTTGCGCAGCAAGGCACGCCAGAGGCGTACCGCCAGCAGGCCAATAATGTCACGCCGGGTTTGAGCCGCAGCTTTGGTACGGCGACGGAAAGCTTTAATAAAGCCGCCAGCGCCACGCTTGATGAGACTCGCGTGATGGTCGATGGGCGTACCAGCGTTACTCGCGTGGCGATTATTACTGCGATGGTGATTGGTTTGCTGATCCTGCTGTTCACCGACCGCTATCTGGTCGCCATGCTGGTGAAACCGCTGAACCGCATTCGCGCGCATTTCCGTTTGATGGCGCAGGGCGATCTCAGCCAGCCACTGGAAGATATGGGGCGCAACTGCGTAGGTCAGGTGATCCCGCTGCTGCTAGCGATGCAGGATAGCCTGCGTGAAGCGGTAAGCAGCATCCGCAGTGGCAGCGAAAATATCTGGCGCGGCGCATCCGAGATCTCCACCGGCAATAACGATCTCTCTTCCCGCACGGAAGAGCAGGCCGCGGCGCTGGAACAAACCGCTGCCAGCATGGAAGAGCTGACTTCAACGGTAAAACTGAACGCGGATAACGCAAGCCAGGCCAGCGAGCTGGCGCAAGTTGCCTCGACTACCGCCAGCAAAGGCGGCGCGCTGGTAAAAGAAGTGATCAGCACGATGGATGGTATCTCTGACAGCTCGAAGAAAATCGCCGAAATCACCAACGTGATTAACAGCATCGCCTTCCAGACCAACATTCTTGCGCTCAACGCCGCTGTGGAAGCGGCGCGTGCGGGTGAGCAAGGTCGCGGTTTTGCGGTGGTTGCGGGTGAAGTGCGTAACCTCGCCAGCCGCAGTGCCGGCGCGGCGAAAGAGATTGAAACGCTGATCGCGGATTCCGTTTCCCGCGTAGAGAAAGGCGCGAAACTGGTCAATGACACCGGCACCACCATGGAAAGCATTCTGCGGGCGGTGAGAGAAGTGACCACCATAATGAAAGAGATAGCTTCTGCGACGGATGAGCAGAGTAAAGGCATCTCTCAGGTGGGCGTGGCAATTACCCAGATGGACAGCGTAACGCAGCAGAACGCCGCGCTGGTTGAGGAGATTTCCGCCGCAGCCGCAGCGCTGGAGCGCCAGACCGAAGAGCTGCAACGTTCCGTTCAGCAGTTCCGCCTCTCCAGCGACGAGCAACAGAAACCCGCAGCCACCGCGCTGCTAAAACCGGATTTATCACGCGGGGCACCGCGTAAAGCGGCAGCATCGTCGGATGAGTGGGTTGCGTTTTAATCCGCGCTATCGCCGCCACGAAAGATCGTTATATAATTTTTTATATAGCGTTTGTGGGGGTGATAATAATGGACAACCATTTTGGTAAGGGTTTGATGGCTGGGTTGAATGCGGCGCAGGCGGACAGCGCCAGTAACGTGGCGCATTTCTGCCCGGACTATAAGCGTGGCTTTGTACTCGGGTTTTCGCATCGTATGTTTGAAAAGACGGGCGATCGTCAACTCAGCGCGTGGGAGGCAGGCATTCTTACGCGTCGCTACGGGCTGGATAAGGAGATGGTGATAGATTTCTTTCGCGAGAACCACTCCAGCACTGTGATCCGATTTTTTATGGCGGGTTACCGTCTCGAAATCTAAAAATAAGCTTTGCTCAATATGTCGTTCTCTTTGTGAAGGTCACTTTTGTCGAGGGTGACTTTCATTTTTTTTTTGCCGTTTTGTGCCTCTAAATCCCTAATTTCTCTATGGCTACTGCAACCTGCACCGGCTTTTTGCATAATGACCTTGTTTTTTATGTGATTATTTGTCGGGGCGATCGCAGCATTCATCTGCCAAATAGGTGGAGAATAATCCTAGTCCAGGCTAAGGGATAACAATAAATGGCAGGAGAGAACCAACAATTTGCACCTCAGGGTGTGAGCCGTCGTGATTTTATGAAGCTGTGCGCCGCACTTGCGGCGACCATGGGATTAAGCGGCAAGGCCGCTGCCGAGATGGCCGAAGCTGTTAGCCATCCTCAGCGTCCTCCCGTTATCTGGATCGGTGCGCAGGAGTGCACAGGCTGTACCGAATCGCTGCTTCGCGCGACGCATCCCACCGTAGAAAATCTTGTGCTGGAAACCATTTCGCTGGAATACCACGAAGTGCTTTCTGCCGCGTTTGGTCACCAGGTTGAAGAGAATAAACACCGTGCGCTGGAGCAGTACAAAGGCCAGTACGTATTGGTGGTCGATGGCTCGATTCCCATGAAAGACGGCGGTGTTTACTGCATGGTGGCCGGCGAACCGATTGTCGACCATATTCGTAAAGCGGCGGAAAACGCGGCGGCGATTATCGCCATTGGCTCCTGCGCCGCTTGGGGCGGTGTGGCAGCAGCAGGCGTTAACCCGACAGGCGCGGTCAGTCTGCAAGAGGTGCTGCCTGGCAAAACGATCATCAACATTCCCGGCTGCCCGCCAAATCCACAAAACTTTCTTGCCACGGTGGCGCATATCATCACCTTCGGCAAACCTCCGGCGCTTGACGCCAAAAACCGTCCCCGCTTTGCCTACGGGCGCTTAATTCACGAGCACTGCGAACGTCGGCCGCATTTTGATGCCGGACGTTTTGCGAAAGCGTACGGCGATCAGGGACATCGCGAAGGCTGGTGCTTGTACCACTTAGGCTGCAAAGGCCCGGAAACCTGGGGCAATTGCTCAACGTTGCAGTTTTGCGATGTGGGCGGCGTCTGGCCCGTTGCCATTGGTCACCCATGCTACGGCTGCAACGAAGAAGGGGTTGGCTTTCATAAAGGCATCTCCCAGCTTGCGCATGTGGATAACCCTACACCGCGCGCCGAGAAACCCGACGTCAACCTGAAAGAGGGCGGCACCGTTTCGGCAAGCGCCGTGGGTTTGCTGGGTGGCGTCGTGGGTCTGGTCGCGGGTGTCGGCGTGATGACCGTGCGTGAACTGGGTCGCCAGCAGAAGAAAAACGACGCGGATTCGCAGGGAGACTAGCCGTGAACAGACGTGATTTTCTCAAAGTGGCGTCCGGCGGGGCGCTGCTGGTGGGGGGATCGTCCGCGAGTTTTGCCGCCGCGCAAAACCGTCCGCCGATCCCCGGCTCGCTGGGGATGTTGTACGACTCCACGCTCTGTGTCGGTTGTCAGGCCTGTGTGACGCGTTGCCAGGAAATTAACACGCCACGGCGTAATCCGCAGGGCGAGCAAACCTGGTCGAATAACGACAAACTTTCGCCCTACACCAACAACATTATTCAGGTCTGGCACAGCGGCAGCGGGGAAAACAAAGACCAGCTGCGCGATGGCTACGCCTATATCAAAAAGCAGTGTATGCACTGCGTGGATGCCAACTGTGTCTCCGTCTGCCCGGTGCAGGCTCTGAAAAAAGACACCAAAACCGGCATCGTTCACTACGACGCCAGCGTCTGTACCGGCTGCCGCTACTGCATGGTCGCCTGTCCGTTCGATGTGCCGAAGTATGACTACAACAACCCCTTCGGCGCGCTGCATAAATGCGAACTCTGCAACCAGAAAGACGTGGCGCGTCTGGATAACGGCGAGCTGCCCGGCTGTGTTGAAGTATGCCCTGCGGGCGCGGTGATTTTCGGCACGCGTGAAGAGCTGCTCGCTGAAGCCAAAAAACGTCTCGCGATGAAACCCGGCTCTGAATACCGCTACCCGCGCCAGACGTTGAACGCCAACGACACCTACGTGCATAACGTGCCCAGCTACTATCCGCATCTGTACGGTGAGAAAGAGGGCGGCGGCACGCAGGTGCTGGTGCTGACCGGGGTTCCTTATCAGGAACTGGGGCTGCCGGAGTTGGACGAGCTGGCAACCGGCGCACGCTCTGAGCACGTTCAGCATACGGTGTACAAAGGCATGATGTTGCCGCTCGCCGTGCTGGTTGGGCTGACCGCACTGGTGCGCCGCAATACCCGCGACAAGCATGACGGAGGCGATCATGAGTCATGATCCACAAGCGATGGGCGGCAAACTGCTGAGTAAACCGGTGCTGCTGTTCGCTCCACTGATCGTGCTATGCGCGATCTTTATCCTCAAGCGTTTGATCTTCGGGCTCGGATCCGTATCGGATCTGAATGGCGGTTATCCGTGGGGGATCTGGATCGCGTTTGATTTGCTGATCGGCACTGGTTTTGCCTGTGGCGGTTGGGCGCTGGCATGGGCGGTGTATGTCTTTAACCGTGGTGATTACCACCCGTTGGTACGCCCGGCGCTATTGTGCAGCCTGTTTGGTTACTCGCTGGGCGGCTTGTCCATCACCATCGATGTCGGGCGCTACTGGAACCTGCCTTACTTCTATATTCCTGGCCATTTCAACGTCAATTCGGTGCTGTTTGAAACCGCCGTTTGCATGACCATTTACATCGGCGTGATGGCGCTGGAGTTCGCGCCAGCGCTGCTGGAAAGGCTCGGCTGGAAAGTCTCGCTGCGACGTCTTAATAAAGTGATGTTTTTCATTATCGCGCTTGGCGCGCTGCTGCCGACCATGCACCAGTCGTCGATGGGCTCATTGATGATTGCCGCTGGGTATAAGGTTTACCCGCTGTGGCAGAGCTATGAAATGCTGCCGGTTTTCTCGCTGCTGACCGCGTTTATCATGGGCTTCTCGATTGTCATTTTCGAAGGCTCATTAATGCAGGCCAGTCTGCGTGGCAACGGGCCGAATGAGAAGCGGCTGTTTGGCAAGCTGATTGGCATCTTAAGCGTGCTGTTAGCGCTTTTCCTGGTCCTGCGTTTGGGTGAGATCAGTTGGCGTGACAAATGGCATTACGCGTTCGCCGGGGATTTTTATAGCCTGATGTTCTGGCTGGAAATTGCGCTGCTGGCCTTGCCGCTGTTGATCCTGCGCGCGCCGCGTCTGCGCCGTGATTCCCGCTTTTTGTTCCTTGGCGCGTTGAGCATGCTGCTCGGTTGCGCGCTGTGGCGGCTCTCTTATTCGCTGTTGGCCTTTAATCCCGGCAACGGCTACCACTACTTCCCGACAGCGGAAGAGTTATTGATTTCCATCGGTTTTGTGGCAATTGAAGTCTGTGCGTACATCTTACTGATACGTCTGTTGCCGATTATTCCTCCGTTAAAAACACCTGCGCGACATGAGGCGAGTAAAGCATGAGTCAACGTATCACCATTGATCCGGTCACCCGTATTGAGGGTCATTTACGCATTGATTGCGAAATTGAAAACGGCGTTGTATCAAAGGCCTGGTCGTCAGGAACCATGTGGCGCGGGATGGAAGAGATTGTCAAAAACCGCGATCCGCGCGACGCATGGATAATCATGCAGCGCATTTGCGGCGTTTGTACCACCATCCACGCCATTGCCTCGGTGCGGGCAGTAGAAAGCGCGCTCGATGTGAAGGTGCCGCGCAACGCCCAGTACATTCGCAACATCATTCTGGCTGCCCACTCGATTCACGACCATATCGTCCATTTCTATCAGCTTTCGGCGCTTGATTGGGTCGATATTACCAGCGCGTTACATGCCGACCCGGCGAAAGCCGCCGCGATGTTACAGGGGATTTCTGACTGGCCGCTTAATAGCGAAAACGACTTCAAAGCGGTGCAGGAGAAGATCAAAGCGCTGGTCGCCAGCGGTCAACTGGGCATTTTTGCCAATGGCTACTGGGGGCATCCGGCGATGAAGTTGCCGCCGGAAGTGAACCTGATTGCCGTGGCGCACTACCTGCAAGCGCTGGAGTGCCAGCGTGACGCTAACCGCATTGTGGCGCTGCTCGGCGGTAAATCGCCGCACATTCAGAACCTGGCGGTGGGTGGCGTTGCCAACCCGATAAACCTTGATGGCATTGAAGTGTTGAACCTCGAACGCCTGATGTATCTCAAGTCGTTTATCGACAAGCTGGAAGGGTTTATTGAACAGGTTTACAAAGTCGATACGGCGGTGATTGCGGCGTTTTACCCGGAATGGCTCACGCTCGGTAAAGGTGCGGTGAACTACCTGAGCGCGCCGGAATTCCCCACCGATGCCAGCAATGGCAGCTTCCTGTTTGCCGGCGGGTACATCGAAAACGCCGATCTTGCGACCTACCGTGAAATCAACACCCACACCGATCCTTTCCTGATCAAAGGCATTCAGGAGAGCGCCAAACACGCCTGGTATAAAGACGAAGCACCGCAGGAGCCGTGGCAGGGCACCACGCTGCCGCAGTACACCGGCTGGCAGGAAGAGGGCAAATATTCCTGGGTTAAATCGCCCACTTTTTACGGCAAAACGGTCGAAGTGGGGCCGCTCGCCAATATGCTCTGTAAGCTGGCGGCGAAACACCCGGCAACGACGGAAAAATTGCATGACATCACCGCCATTTACCAGAAGCTCACCGGTAAAACGGTGGCGGTGGAACAGCTGCACTCTACACTGGGGCGCATTATTGGGCGCACCGTGCATGCCTGCGAGTTACACCAGGTGTTGCAGCAGCAGTATCAGGCGTTGATAGACAACATTGGCAAAGGCGATGTGCAAACCATTGCTCATACGGAGATCCCCGCCAGCGGAGAGTTTAAAGGCGTCAGCTTCCTTGAAGCGCCGCGCGGTATGCTCTCCCACTGGATTGTTATCAAAGATGGCAAGATCGATAACTACCAGGCGGTAGTGCCGTCAACCTGGAACGCCGGGCCACGCAACTTCAACGACGATGCTGGCCCTTATGAACTGTCGCTGGTGGGTACGCCAATTGCCGATCCACAAAAACCGCTGGAAGTGGTGCGCACCGTTCATTCGTTTGACCCCTGTATGTCGTGTGCGGTGCATGTGGTCGATGCCGATGGCAATGATGTGGTGTCGGTGAAGGTGCTGTGATGTCGATTTTAGTGTTAGGCGTGGGCAATATTTTGCTCACCGACGAGGCGATTGGCGTGCGCGTGGTGGAAGCGCTTGAGCAGCGTTACCGTCTGCCTGAGCATGTCGAGGTGTTGGACGGCGGCACGGCGGGTATGGAACTGCTTGAGGCAATGGCTAACCGCGATCACTTGATCATCGCCGATGCGGTGGTCAGCCGCAAAAGCGAGCCAGGCGCCGTTATCTGCCTGCGCGATGACGAAGTGCCGACGTTGTTCAGCAATAAAATTTCGCCGCATCAGTTGGGATTATCGGATGTGCTGTCGGCGTTGCGTTTTACCGAAGAGTTTCCGAAAAAACTGACGCTGATTGGTATTATTCCCGCCTCGCTGGAGCCGCATATCGGCATGACGCCGGTGGTGGAAGCGAGCCTGGACACCGCGCTACAGGCAGTGCTGGCGGCGCTGCGTGAATCTGGCGTGGTGCCTGTTTTACGGGAGGCTGAACATGCAAGATGAGGTGATGGGGTTTGATGTTTCGCCGCACCGCGAAGTGCAGGCGGCCTTTATGGCGATTGCAGAACAGGAGATGCACGGTCTGCCGTTTGTCCATGCAACGATGCCGGTGTATGTCACACCGTTCACCCTGTTTGAAGGGCAGTGGTTGGGCTGCGTGCTTACGCCGTGGATGCTGAGTGTGCAAATCTACCCCGGCCCGCAGCAGCTTTGGCCTCGTCGACCGATGAGTCAGCGGCTGGGGCTGCAACTGCCCTATGGCGAAATGACCTTTACCGTCGGGGAATTACCGGCGGTGGGGCAATACCTGAGCTGCTCGCTAATGTCGCCACTCGATCGGGGATTATCCGCTGATGCTGGCATCGCACTTGCCGAAAACTGCCTGAAAATGGCGCTTTCATTGCCAGTGACCGATGCAGCAGTAAGCCGTCGCGCGCTGCTGCAAGGGTTGCGGGACAAAGTGCATGCATGAGTTATCCCTGTGCCAAAACGCGGTGGAGATCATTGAACAGCAGGCACGGCAAAACGGCGCGAAGCGTGTGACTGGCGTATGGCTGGAGATCGGCGCGCTGGCGTGCGTGGAAGAGAGCGCATTACGGTTTGGTTTTGATATTGCCTGCCGTGAGACGCTGGCGCAGGGTTGTGAACTGCATCTCATCCATAAACCGGCGCAAGCCTGGTGCTGGAATTGCAGCCAGACTGTGGAAGCCGAGCGGCATGATGAGTGCCCGCTCTGCCACTGCCCGACGCTGCATATTGAGCGCAGCGACGGCGTGCAGATCAAAAGTATCGAAGTGGAGTAAGGCGAAGATGTGTATAGGCGTACCGGGTCAGGTGGTGGCCGTTGGCGATGATTTTCATCAACTGGCGCAGGTGGATGTGTGCGGCGTGCGCCGCGACGTCAATATCGCGCTGGTGTGTGAGGATTCACCGCGTGAATTGCTGGGACAATGGGTACTGGTGCATGTCGGTTTCGCCATGAGCGTGATAGATGAACATGAAGCGCTGGCGACGCTGGAAGCATTGCGAAACATGGAAATCGAAGCGTTTGCGCCTCAGCGCTGAGGTGCGTCGATGTTGGCGTCGGTCACCATCTGCGTAACCTGCGACAAATTGCCGATCTTTGCTTCGCTGGCGCGATAGAATTTACTCTTATCAATCAACAGTAATGATTGCTGCGCCCGGCGTAACAGCTGGGCTTTGAACGCCGCATTATGGCGGGTGGAATCCCACATATCGCCGCGCGCATCCACGCCTTCGCAGGAGAAGATAAACAGATCAATCTCCAGCGATTTCAGCAGGCTTGCAAGTGCGGGATTCACGTAGCAACGCTCCGTGCGCGCCAGCCGGCCGCCCGAGCAGATAAGCTCAATGTGTTCGCGGCGCGCCATCTCCTGGCAGACCGGCAGGCTGTTGGTCAATACCGTCAGTGGGATATCCGGTAACTGCCGCGCCAGATGAAAACAGGTCGAGCTGGCGTCCAGCGCCAGTGTCATGCCGGTTTCTACCCAGTTAAGTGCGTGGCGGGCGATGTCGGCTTTATCCGCATAGTGACTTTTCAGCCGAGTGCGAAAGGGTTCACCCCCATCATGCAGCGTGCTTGCCCGACCGTGGCGACGCACAATTTTCCCCTCTGTTTGCAGCGCATTCAGATCGCGGCGAATGGTTTCAACACTGACATTCAACTGCGCCGCCAGCGCCAGGGTTGTGATGCTGTGCTGGTTGGTGAGAAGCTGCAGAATCGCTTGCTGGCGCGCGTGCTTCATGGCGTTTCCTCATGCCGTGGCGAGAGTGAAATCAGGATTTTGCCAATAGCCGCGCCGTTTTTACCGGTGTGCTTGATGTGATACATCGCGCGATCGGCGCGTTTCAGCGCATTGACAAAATCATCCCCGGTTTGCACTTCATCAATTCCTATCGACGCGCCTACCGATGCTTCGCCATTATCCAGCTCGAAGGGACTGAGTATGGTGCGTAAACAGCTATGCGCGGTGCTATTAATCAGCAGGCTGCTGAGCGCAAAGGGCAGCAGCAAGACAAACTCATCGCCACCGAGCCGCCCAACAACAGCTCCCTGTGGGCAGGCATCGCGCAGACGCTGGCTGAGTTGAATCAGCAACTCATCGCCGCTGCGGTGGCCGAAGGTATCGTTTACTGCTTTGAAATCATCCAGATCGATAAATGCCACACACAGCGGTCCGGCGAGACTGAGTTCAGCGAAGTGTTGCAGTAGCGCGTGACGATTCGCAAGGCCGGTCAGCGGATCGTGGTTTGCAAGCAGAGCCAGTTGCTCTTCGTACTGCTTCTCTTTGGTCATATCGATATGCGTGCCGGTCACTTTCAGCGGCGCGCCGTTGGCGTCCCTGTCGGTTACACGGCCGCGATCGAGCACCCAGGTCACGGTACCGTTTTTATGCCGCATGCGGTGCAACGCTTCGTAAAACGGCGTTTTGCCATGCAAATGATCATAAAACGCATCCAGCACCTGTTGGCGATCCTCTTCATGCAGGTGATCGCGCCAGACATCAAAATGGGCGCTCAGCGCTTTTGGCTGATAGCCAAGCATTGATCCCCAGCGGCGGTTAAAGATGATGAGCTTGCCGCTGGGCACATCCAGTTGCCACAAACACAGCCCGGTGCCGTCGAGCGCGGCGCTGAGTTTATTGCGCGCATCGCGCGCAATCCGCACCAGCCGGGCGTTGTGCTTTTTTAGATTCTGGATCTGCTGTTTTAGCGCGTTTTCAGACATTTGGCGGGCTACGGGTAAATAAAAGGCATTCTTACCAGTTATTTCGGTTATGTAAATATGGTGTGAAAAAAAGAGCAGAAGGTGTGGAGTATGGCGGGAGAAACCGGGCGGAATGCCGCCCGGTGTGCAAGATCAGGCGTTGCGTTTATCTTCGGTTTGCGTGTCGAAATCGCTGGCGTCGTGGCGTTCATGCAGTTGCTCACTTGGTTCACCGAACGTGCGGTTAACCATGCGCCCACGTTTCACCGCCGGGCGGTCTGCAATCGCTTTCGCCCAGCGCTGGACATTTTGGTAGCTGCCCGCGTCGAGGAATTCCGCTGCGTTATAGGTGTTGCCCAGCACCACATTGCCGTACCACGGCCAGATCGCCATATCGGCGATGGTGTACTCATCCCCGGCAACAAACGTGTGCTGCGCCAGTTGCTTATCCAGCACGTCCAACTGACGTTTGGCTTCCATCGTAAAGCGGTTGATCGCGTACTCGATCTTCACTGGCGCATAGTTATAGAAGTGGCCAAAACCGCCGCCGAGGAAAGGCGCGGAACCTTGCAGCCAGAACAGCCAGTTCAGCGTTTCGGTGCGTTTAGCCGGATCTTTTGGCAGGAAGTGACCGAATTTTTCCGCCAGATAGAGCAGGATTGCCCCGGATTCGAACACCCGCGTCGGCGGTGTGGTGCTGTGATCTCGCAGCGCCGGGATTTTGGAGTTCGGGTTAACGTCGACAAATCCACTTGAGAACTGATCGCCTTCGCCGATGCGAATCAGCCACGCGTCGTACTCTGCGGCACTGACGCCTTTCGCCAGTAACTCTTCCAGCATAATGGTCACTTTCTGGCCGTTCGGCGTACCGAGCGAATAGAGTTGTAACGGATGTTTGCCAACCGGCAATGCTTTGTCATGCGTTGGACCGGAAACCGGGCGGTTGATATTGGCAAACGCACCGCCGCCGGATTTATCCCACGTCCAGACTTTGGGGGGCTGATAGTTGTCTGACATTTTGGCCTGCCTTTTCGTTGATGTGTTGAAGAAGTTAAGCGCTTGCAAAGCAGTGTAGCAGTCGTCTCAGGCGAGAATACGTTGCGCCCAGACCTCAATGTCGTCGCCGCTACCGAGATCGGCCTGCACCAGCCCATTAACCATAAAGGTTGGCGAAACATGGATGCCATTCTGGCGTGCGTATTTGCTGTGCCATTTGATTTCGGTTTGCAGCTCAGGACGGGCAAAGGCCTCTGCCAGTTGCACCCCGCTGTACTGTTCGATGCGTTCAATGATTTGCTGCGGTGTAGTGTGCATATTCGGACCGCTGCAGTGGTCAGTAAATTCAAACTCTTCGCGATGATCGGCAACCGCTTGCAGCACTTTATGCGCGGCGTTTTTGCCGTCTGCAAGCGTCGATGCCGCGAGGATACAACGGACAATCACACCGGAAAACAGGTGCCACGGCTGTGACTGCAGGCGGATTTTCACCGTGACGTTATCCTCGCCGACGTGTTGTAGCAGCGTGTCCAGTTTGTTAAACGCGCGTACAGAAAAAGGGCAAGTAGGTTCGATAAATACCTCGAACGTACGTGGGCCGTGACCCCAACTGAGCGGGGCGGCATGTAGCGGTTGTTGGCTCATTTTCACTCCTGATATTTAATATTTTTTCGCGTTTCAAAGAGTAGCAGCATGCCGCAGGCAGGGGAAAGGCGCTTTGCCGCCGATGCGGTTAAGCAGTAACGCGGTTGCGTTATTTTTCTGGTACGGGCGTTAAAGTGTTGCGCGCTGGCAGGGAAATCTGTTTGTTAAAATTTAGTGATAAACATGGGCTTCGCTTCTGCTTTTAATTATATACCCTGACTTAACATATATTTTTTAATATCCAACTGATTTAAGTAAAATTATTGTTTTATTAAATATCGGGTGCTTATTTAATTTTTGTATGTAAATCATCCTGTTTCAGCGCTATTTGTTATTAATCTGTTTCTTTCGCCTGTCGATAATCGTTATGAGGATCTTTTTTTCGGCTCAGGCAGAGTCATTTGGCGGAATATCTGGTCATTGATAGCGGAGATAATGATGCAGGAGATTCAGGCGATTCAGGCAAGCCCGCACCTTGCCACAACAAAAGAAAACACAAATCCTAAATCGGCGGCTCATGCGGACAACGGTGCGGCAAATAGCGCTTCGCATGATGAGAGCACCAAAGTGACGCTCTCCAGCCGTGCAGAAAAACACAAACACAGCAATGAGATAAAAGCCGAGCAGCAGGTTCAGGAAAAGAAAAAGGTGGATAATCATGAAATTGATTATTCACTGGCGATGACCGGTATTCCGCAATTTGGCGGACGGCTGGTGACCATCGTTAAATATCCGGACGGCAGAACGGAAATGGTTGATGCGTTTTCAGGTAAAAAAGTGACGCAACAAGAGTTAGCCACTGCGCAGCTACAGAAAGAGAAACGCGTAGCTGAGCAACAAAAACTGGACGCGAAAGCGGTAGTGCAGCAAACGCAGATAACGGCGGGCGAATCTGAACCGACGGATATGCAATAAAGATCTCAAGTAAATCCTGTCTTATTTTAGGGTTATTGTTGTTCACTGTATTAATTCAGTATCTATATCTTGATCTTATATTTGGCGGTTGTTGATTCAATATATCTTATATTTGTCATTCGCTGTCCGGGAAATAGAGTAGCCACAGTCATCTATTTGGCTTAAGGCAAAAATAACACGATATATTTTCAGCAAAATAATGGCTGAGGATATCGGCTTTTTCGCGTTTTATGGGGCGTGAATAAAGAAGAGTGTGCCGCCTGATATACAGGCGGCACATGTCATCAGAACAGAACGGAATAATTCAGGCCAAAAGTACGACCGCGACCTTTATAGGTATATAAACCCGCAGCGCCGTAAGTTGGGCTGTATAAACCCGGTGCGCGTTGTCCCCAGGCGGTGGTGTAATCTTCATCCAGCAGGTTTTCAACGCTAAAACTCAACTTACCGACAGGCAGAAGATAACTGCCGAGCAGATCAACAGTGTTGTACCCGTCAATATGCTTCCCATCGGCGTCAGAAAGATCAAATGTCTGTGTGCTTTGCAGGCGTAGCGTCCAGTCGCCTGGTGCCCAGTTGACCCACGCGCTCATTTTCGACGGGCTTGCGCTATCCACCGTCAATTTCTGCCACTTGCCATCGACGCGGGTTTGCGACTTGATGGCGTTAAAGTTCGCGCCGGTGCTCCACTCGCTGTTGCTAAAGAAGTAATCGACCTGGCCTTCCACACCGTAAATACGACGCTGATCATCTTCAATATTGATGGTCATGTCGCTTTTGTTGATGTTGATGGTTTTATCTGAAAGCGAGTAGTAAGCAGCGATCTGCGTACGCAGACTGTCACCGGTGTAGCGCCAGCCCAGCTCGTAGGCATTTACTTTGATGCCGTCCAGTTTCGAATCGTTAACGTTGACGCTGTTAACCAGACGGTAGTGGCCGTTTTCCAGTTTGTACGTTCCGGAACCGTAATATTTCGCCAGGTCCGGGATTTCGAAGCCTTGCGAGAAGTTAAACCACAACTGCTGGCGTTCGCTCAGGTGGCCGAGGATGCCCGCGTTGAACAACAGATTGTTGTAATCCGTTTTACCGCCCGGCACAGCGTCCGCTGAGGTCGCTTTGCCGGTGGCGATGGCTTGCTGCTGCGCGTAGCCCACAAAGTCATCGACTCTGTTTTCCGTGTACTGGTAGCGCACACCGCCGCTCAGAGTGATGGCCGCGATGTCATAGCTGCTTTGCAGGAACGGCGCGAGGTTCGTGATGCTGTAGCCGGGATAGCGTCCGACGTTGTAAGCGTTATCCAGTTTCATCCCGCCGCTGGCGGCGGCTTTGCTGAGATTGAAAAACTGCTGGTTGGCATCGAACGTTTCATGTTCGGCATCCACGCCCCAGGTTAATGTCAGGTCTTCCAGTGGTTTGCTATTCAGGGTGAGTTTGCCGCCGTAGAAATCGGTTTTCTGCTGCGATGCGCCAATGCTGGTCACCGAGCCGCCGGAAAGCGTCGGGAACGGGTAATAAGTCAGGCTTTCGTCACGGTAGTAAATCTGTGCCAGTAAATCCTGGCCCCAGAAATCGCTATTGGCGTATTGCAGGTTGATTAAGTGGCGTTCGGTGCCGGGGATGCGGTCGGAATCAAGATTACTTTTGTTATAAGCGTTGCCTGAGCCACGCACTGCAGAGAAGTTCTCGCCAAGGAAGAGGCCGTGCTTACCATCAGACTGGCTTTTGTAATACTGTGTGGTGAGCTGCAACTGCTGATGATCGTCGATATTCAGTGTGCCAGTACCCATGACATCCAGGCGGTCTGAGTACTGCAAACCGGTTTGCGTGTTATCGATATTCACTTCATTGCCTTTGCCGTCATACCAGCCGCCATAACGCTGGTACGCCACGGAAAGACGACCCGAGGCGTTATCGTTACCACCGCTGACCGCGGCCGCGATGTTCTCGTCGTGATCGTTATGGCTGTTAAAACCGCTTTTCGCGCCGGTCTGAAACTCAACCTGCGTTTCCGGCTGGCCTTTTTTGGTGACGATATTGATTAAACCGCCGGTACTGCCGCCGCCGTAAAGCGATGTCGCGCCGGAAATCACTTCGATGCGCTCAATGTTAAAAGGATCGATAGCATCAAGCTGGCGGCTGTCGCTGCGGGACGAGTTCAGACGTACACCGTCGACCATCACCATCATTGAGCGACCGCGCAAATTCATGCCGTAATTGGTGCGTCCCTGGCTGCTGACGTCCATGCCAGGAATTAACTGTGCCAGGACCTCTTTTAACTCTTTGCCGCCCTGAACCTGTTGCTCTATTTCAGCCTGCTCAATGACCCAGGTGGTTTGCGCCATATCCGTAACGCTGTGGTTTGCACGGCTGGCAGCAACGACTAGCGTCTCTTCTTTTTGACTTTCCGCCGAGGCGTGAGCGCAAAACATCATCAATAAACAAGGGTTTAATGCCCAAAGGTAACGAGATTTCATTGTTATGGTGATCCTGATTTATCAGAAGTACGGCGGCGCTGATCCTCCTGTGCCGCAAGCGATATCGCTATTTGTTGATAGCGATTATCAAGATGATATGAATTATCGTTACCATGTAAACGGTTTATGTAAAAAAATGTTGTAATAACCCGGTGATTTCCATTGGGTTTTTAGGGTTTTATTCTTGTGTCTGAGCAGACGGAGATCGGGGAAGGCACCGGGTTCGATAATAATACCGCCCGGTATAATAAGGTGGCTGATATTTATTGGCTGACGCAATACTGGCGGATGAAAAGGTATTTAGCGTTGTTTAGCGCTTCGTTTTGTTATGCTTTTCTTTAAAATTCGCGATCGCCTGATTGATGTTCTCTGTTTCGATGGCATCCACTTTTTCGCCTTCAAAAAAGACCTCATAGCGATCAGAAACATATTTAAAGGTAAATATCTTACCCTGATAACGCACGCGCTTTTCTTTTACAGACAACCCCCTGCTGCGCATAGCCACTTTTGCCATTGTATCTATCTTTTTATTTTTCATAATTATTGTCTTACCTGTGCAGGTTGTTTTGCGATGTTTGGTATTAAACCCACTCAATCTGATGTTAATTTGTTATCCCCGGAAAAGAAAGCCACGGGTGTCAGATACGCCGGATTAATAATCGTTAGCCTATTTCTCTTGATTTAAGGTTATCTTAATGTTCTGAGCGCCTTGCAGTTGTTTACTGGAGGAATAATTCATTTTTTAAATTTTGATGATATTTAATTTCAAACTCACTATTTTGATAATAATTTTGATTCTCATTTCATTTCCGCTACGATTAAAATCCAGCCGGGCTCGCATGTGCTGACTATTACACATAATTTAAAAGGAATGATGATGAAGAACCGCTTTTTGCCGCTCTGTTCACTTGCACTGGTCATCTCTTCAGTTTTTGCTGCTCCCGCAGCGTTCGCCGACAACGACGACGGTATTGTGGTCTATAACGCGCAGCACGAAAACCTGACTAAATCCTGGGTCGACGAATTCACCAAAGAAACCGGCATCAAAGTTACGCTGCGTAACGGCGGCGACACGGAGCTGGGTAACCAGCTGGTGCAGGAAGGCAACGTTTCGCCAGCGGATGTGTTTCTGACGGAAAACTCCCCGGCGATGACGTTGGTCGATAACGCCGGGCTTTTTGCGCCGCTCAGTGCGGATACGCTGAAACAGGTCCCGGCTCAGTTCCGCCCGGCGCATGGCCGCTGGATTGGCATTGCCGCGCGCAGCACCGTTTTTGTCTATAACCCGACGAAACTTTCTGCTTCGCAGTTACCCGCATCGATCATGGATTTAGCCAAGCCGGAATGGAAAGGCCGCTGGGCGGCGTCGCCTTCAGGCGCCGATTTCCAGGCGATTGTCAGCGCGATGCTGACACTGAAAGGCGAAAAAGCCACGCTCGACTGGTTGAAAGCGATGAAAACCAACTTTGTGCCTTACAAAGGCAATAGCACGGTGATGAAAGCGGTCAATGCCGGGCAGATCGACGGCGGCGTCATTTATCACTACTACTACTTTGTCGATCAGGCCAAAACCGGCGAGAACAGCAAAAATACTCAGCTTCACTACTTTAAACATCAGGATCCGGGCGCGTTCGTTAGCATCTCTGGCGGCGGCGTTTTAGCGTCCAGCAAACACCAGAAACAGGCGCAGGCGTTTATCAAATGGGTCACTGGCAAGCAGGGCCAGGAAATGCTGCGCACCAATATCGCGTTTGAATATGCCGTAGGCAACGGCGCGGCGTCTAACGAAAAACTGGTTCCGCTGGCGCAATTAGATGCACCAAAAGTGGAACCCTCTGCGCTTAACAGTAAAAAAGTCAGCGAATTAATGACCGAAGCCGGTCTTTTGTAATCACGCAGGAATGAGTGCCTGATGTCCAGTTTAAGTCTCCCGGCGGCAAGCAACGCGGCCAGCCAGGCCGCCCGGCACCGCCCTTCGCGGGTGCTGGTGGTATTTGCCCTTTTCGTCGCGGCGCTTGCTTTACTGCCCGTTGGTTTTGTCATCGGTGTCGGTATTGATACCGGTTGGGCGACGGTGCAGGCGCTCATTTTTCGCCCGCGTGTGGGTGAGTTGCTCGTCAACACCTTTTGGTTGATCGCCCTTGCTGTACCCGCAAGCGTCGCGCTTGGCACATCGCTTGCGTGGCTCACTGAACGGACGTCGCTGCCCGGCAGACGCATATGGGCCATGCTGGCGGTTGCACCGCTGGCGATCCCTGCTTTTGTGCAAAGCTATGCCTGGGTTAGCGTTTTGCCCGCGTTTAATGGGCTACCTGCCGCGGTGTTTATCGCGGTGCTGGCTTATTTCCCGTTTATTTATATGCCGGTCGCTGCCGTGTTGCGCCGCCTCGATCCCAGCCTTGAGGATGTTGCGGCATCGCTTGGCACTCCGCCGTGGCGGATCTTCTTTTGCGTGATCTTACCTCAGCTCCGGCTGGCGCTTTGCGGTGGTGCGCTACTGGTGGCGCTGCACTTGCTGGCGGAATATGGCCTGTTTGTGATGATCCGCTTCGATACCTTCACCACCGCGATTTACGATCAATTTCAGTCAACGTTCAGCGGCCCGGCCGCCAATATGCTCGCCGGTGTGCTGGCGCTCTGCTGCCTGGCGTTGTTGTTGCTGGAGACGACGGTGCGTGGTAAAGCACGCTATGCGCGGGTGGGATCTGGTTCCGCGCGTAAGCAACAGCGCCGCGCGCTTGGGCGCTGGAGTTGCGGGCTGGGGCTATTGCTGGCGGCGTGTGCGGTTGTGCTGTCATTCGGTACGCCGCTTGCCGTGCTTGGCCGTTGGTTGTGGCTCGGCGGGCTGGATAACTGGCACAGCGCCGATCTCTGGCTTTCACTGCGCCAGACCCTTTTTCTGGCCGTTTGCGGGGCGCTGATCACTACCGCGTTCGCCATTCCGACGGCGTGGCTCTCGGTGCGCCATCCGCGCCGCGTATTTCGCTTTCTCGAAGGCTGTAATTACATCACCAGCGCATTGCCTGGCATTGTGGTGGCGCTGGCGCTGGTCACTGTGACCATTCATTACGCTCGCCCGATTTACCAGACTGAAGTGACGCTGTTTCTCGCCTGGCTGCTGATGTTTATGCCCAGAGCGTTGATCAACTTACGCGCCGGGATTGCGCAAGCGCCGGTCGAGCTTGAGCAGGTGGCGCAAAGCCTTGGCACATCGCCAGGCAGAGCGCTGGTGAGCGTCACGCTGCGGCTGGCTGCACCGGGCGCCTCTACCGCTGCGGCATTAGTCTTTCTGGGCGTGAGCACGGAACTGACCGCCACGCTACTGCTTTCCCCACTTGGCACGCGCACGCTCGCCACAGGGTTCTGGGCGCTGACCAGCGAGATCGACTACGTGGCGGCTGCGCCTTATGCGTTGCTGATGATTTTGATTTCCTTGCCGTTGACCGGCCTGCTGTACAAGCAATCACAAAAACTTTCGGGTCTTTAAGATGTTAGAACTGGCAACAATTTCGAAAAGCTTTGCCGCCGCGCGCGTGCTGGATGATGTGAATCTGGTGATCCCTGCTGGTAGCCGCACGGCGATTGTCGGCCCGTCCGGGTCGGGGAAAACCACATTGCTGCGTTTGATCGCCGGGTTTGAAATGCCGGACAGCGGGCGCATCGTGTTGCAGGGAAAAACCTTGTTTGGCGACGGCCAGTTTGTCCCGGCCCACCAACGCAACATTGGCTTTGTGCCGCAAGAAGGGGCGCTATTTCCGCACCTTCGCGTGGGGGACAATATTGCCTGGGGGCTCAAAGGTTCGCGCCACGAGAAGCAACGCCGTGTAGACGAGTTGATGGCGATGGTGTCGCTGGACAGTAAACTGGCGGCGCGCTGGCCGCATGAGATCTCGGGTGGTCAGCAGCAGCGGGTGGCGCTGGCCAGAGCGCTGGCACAGAAACCGGCGCTGATGTTGCTCGACGAACCGTTTTCAGCGCTGGACACTGGCTTGCGCGCCGCCACTCGTAAGGCCACGGCGGATTTGCTGACTGACGCGGGCGTCGCCTCCATTCTGGTTACTCACGATCAGAAAGAGGCGCTCTCCTTCGCCAGCCAGATTGTGGTGATCCGCCACGGTCGCTTTGCGCAGGTGGGATCGCCATTCGCCGTTTATTCACAACCGGTTGATGAGGAGACGGCGCTGTTTTTGGGCGACGCGCTGATTCTATCTGCTGAGGTTGCACAAGGGCGTGCGCACTGCCTGCTGGGTGATGTGGTGGTGGATAACCCCGCGCTTTCTGGTGCTCGTCGTATTATGTTGCGCCCGGAGCAGGTGAGTGTGCTGCCGTGCGATGAGCATCAAACTTACCCGCAGGCACAAATTATCGATATGGATTTTGCCGGATACCTTTCGTCGTTGACGCTGCTGTTTTCGCAAAGTGGCGAACGCCTGACATTACAAGCCATTACCCACCCGGACTGGCGACCCGGTATGAAAGTGAATCTTCAGGTTAACGGTAGCGCCCGCGTATTTCCCTGCTGAATGCGATGCCCGGTTAACGCCGGGCTGATTTATCAATTGTCATATTCTTGAGTCCGATCTCAAAACAATGTTTTTACATGTGTAAAACTTCATTTCGTTTTGTATCACCATAAAAATAAAAGCCTTTATTGACTTGTAATACCTGCTGGCATTCACTCTTGGCCACATTTTCCAGAAACAGAAACGCGCGATTACACCGGTGCAGCCTGCCGGGAGAACCTGTTTCAGGAGAATGACCCATGCAATACCCTCTGGGACTTAGTGTGTTGTTTTGTTGCCTGCCAGTGATGGCGAATGCGGCAACGATACTTGAAGGCGCGGTTTTTGCCGACGCGCCGCTGGCGGGTGCTGCGGTAACGGTGACCGACAGTTCCGGCAAACGCCTCACCACCAAAACGCGCAGCGACGGACGCTACTCTCTGGCTGTTGATTCGCTTACACCGCCGTTAACCCTTTCCACCATCCAAAGCACGGGAACCGCGCAGTCATGTTTGCGAAGCGATGAGCCGCGTGCGCGCTGCATGGCCTCTTTGCTAATTACGCTGCAAAAAGAGCGCCGCAATACCGCTAACATCACCCCTTTTACCGACAGACTGGTTTCCGAAGTCGCCAGCCAGTTGGGCTATATCGGCCCACAGCAATGGGTCGAGCGCGGTAATAACAGCAAGCTGAATGCCGGTTTACTGACCGAGCCGCTGGCGAACTTTCGTCATGGCATGGCCGAGGCGTTGCGTTTGTCTGGCCTGGATGCGAAAACCGCCGATCCGGTGCAGACGCCCATTCGTACCGGCAATGGTATGGCGCGGATCCTGTCGGTGATTAATCACAACCGAAACTATGACAACAACAGCGGCGAGGCGGGTGATGCGGTGCTGACCGACAGTGCCTTTCGCCCGATTGTCGGTTTACAGAACAGCGGGCCGTGGGAACCTTTAGATTTGCCGCGAGCACTGCGCGATCGCCAGGCCATTAGCAGCGCGAAAACGCGCATTTTGTTGGTCAGCGACTCCACCGCCGCCACGTATGAAGTCGCCCGTTTACCGCGCATGGGGTGGGGGCAGGTTTTTCAGCCGTTTTTCCGCGCCGATAGTAGCGTAGTGGTGCTTAACGGCGCTCGTTCCGGTCGCTCCAGCCGGGATTTCTACAATGAAGGCTGGTACCAGCAAATGGCGCGTGATTTGCGCCCTGGTGACTATGTCTTTATCGCCCACGGTCATAACGATCAAAACTGCGATGGTGACAAAGCGGTGCGCGGTGCGGCGGACGTGAAAAACCTTTGCAGCTATCCCAATGATGCCAGCGGTAATCCGCAGTTTCCGCCAGGGGAACCGTTGTTGTCGTTCCAGCACTCGCTGGAGCGCTATATCACGCTGGCGCGAGCAGCGGGCGCCACGCCGGTACTGTTTACGCCGACCACGCGGGTAAAAAATCGCGCCGGGAAAACGGCCTTTCAGCAGGGCGCCGACGATGTGGTGGTCAGCAGTCATTATACGGTGAAAAAGCCCGGTTACCGCTTTGCCGGGAACTACATCGACACCATCAAACAGACCGCCCAACGCAACCATGTACCGCTTATCGATCTGGAAAAAGCGACCATTGATTTCGCCAATGCGCATGCCAGCGACTGGATGGATTACTGGCTGGCCGTGGATACCAACGACCCGCGCTATCCCTGGTATAAAACGCAAACCTCTGGTATTCGCAGCAACCCAGATACCACCCATTTCCAGCAAAAAGGTGCCGAAGCTGTTGCTTCGATAGTTGCTGAGCAGATCCGTAACACACCTGAATTGACCACGCTTGCTGACAAATTAAAACCCTAAGGAGAGACCGATGAAAACACTGCATTATTCCGCGCTGTTGCTGGCTTGTATCAGCATTTCCGCTCAGGCGAGTGAGTGGAATGCCGTTGTCTCCACCGCGCCGAAAGCCGGTGAGTTTGCCACCATTAGCCAGGCGCTGGCCGCCGCGCCTGAAAGCGGCACGCCGTGGCGGATTCTGGTCAAAGAAGGGCGCTGGAATGAACGGTTGGTGATTGAAAAACCGGTCACGCTGGTGGGGCAATCCAAAGATCAAACGCAGATTGAAGCGAATACGCCCGCGGGTGCATTAGGCAGCGACGGGCAAAAGCTCGGCACCGGGCGCACCAGCACGGTAGAAGTGCGTGTATCGGGCGTGACCATTGAGAACCTGACCATTCGCAATAGCTTTGATTTCCCGGCTAATGCCGCGTTGCCGGATGGCGATGCGAAAAAGCTGAAAGACACGCAGGCGGTGGCGCTGATGGTGTCAGAAAATGTCGATAAAGCGCGTTTCCGCCATGTCCGGCTTGAAGGTTACCAGGACACGTTTTACAGCAAGAGCGGGAGCCGCAGTTATTTCACCGACTGCGAAGTGAGCGGGCACGTCGATTTTATCTTTGGCCCCGGCATTGCGGTGTTTGACCGCTGCGAGATTATCGCCCGTAACCGCAATGATATTGCCCCGCCGTATGGCTACATCACCGCACCAGCGAGGCAGGCGGATGAGAAGTTTGGCTTGTTGATCATCAACAGCAAGCTCAGCAAAGAAGCGGGCGTTCCGGCGAAAAGTTTCGCGCTGGGTCGCCCGTGGCACCCGACAACACAGTTCAGCGACGGGCGCTATGCCGATCCAAACGCCATTGGTCTTGCTGCGTTTATCAACTGTGAGATCGACGACCATATTTACGGCTGGGATAAAATGTCCGGCAAAGATAAAGCCGGGGAGAAAATCTGGTTCTATCCGGAAGATAGCCGTTTTTATGAGTTTGATAACCGTGGTCCGGGCGCAGGGCAAGGCGGTGAAAAATATCAGTTAAGCAAGGCGGATGCCGGGCAATACAATCTGGCGGCGATTTTCAGCGGCTGGGATAAAGCGTTGCTGGAGTAAAGGATTATGCCCCCGTGAGCGGGGGCAATTTATGAGGATCAGTTGCCGTATTTCACGTTAAACCCGAGCGTATCGCCAACGGTAGTGTATTCACGGAAATTGAAAATCAGCGGTTTCCATTTGCTTGAATCAACAATGCCATTTTCATTTAACAGCGCGTTTTCAACCCATAAGTTCACGATATCCAGCTCAGCCAGCATAAAACGGCCTTTATCGCTGGTGGAGACTAAACGGCATTCGGCCTGGATTGGACACTCCGCGACGCGCGGCGGTGCAACATCGACAGAGGCTTCTGTGTGTAACCCGGCTTTGGCAAATTTATCGTGGCAGATTTCTACGCCCCATTTGGTCTGGTTTTCCGACAAGGTATCGCCGCCGGTAAGTTTGCCAATTTGCTCCACTTTTTCCCAAAGTGTGTGATCGGGAATATTGATAACGGCGTCGGAACCGGCCAATAAATTATGGTAAGTTTTACCGCCTTTACTGATGCCAATAATCAGTTTCTCTCCCAGAGAAATAGAGGATGATGCCGCTGAAACATTCGTGTTGCCGTCTTTGTCTTGTGTGGTGACTAAAAAAACCGGAAAGCCATAATAAAAAGAATTGAGTTTTGATTTGTTTTTCATTGTGCATTAACCCTACGTTATAAATAATTTCCCCCCATTTTTCTCTCTTCGATATGTATTTTACAATAACCCTTTTTGAGTAATAAAAAGCGTCGTGAAATAGCCACTAAAAAAAGTAGTCCACAAATTATAAAACAGGTATATCATATGCAACAAATGCTTTTCCCCCTCCCGGCAAACCTGCTTTGCTGAGACACAAAGAGGATGAAACATGCAACGTATTGCGATACCCGCGAACTATGTTCACACCCGCTCAACGCCGTTCTGGACCAAAGAAACCGCCCCGGCGTCCATCTGGAAGCGCCATCTCGACGCCGGAACACGCCAGGGTGTTTACCCGCGTTTGAGTGTGCTGCAAGGGGCGATCCGTTATTACAGTTACGCCGATGAAACCAGCCCGCAACCGGTCGAGACGTTAACGATTAATGCCGGTGAATTTGGCGTTTTTCCGCCGGAAAAATGGCACAACATTGAAGCATTAAGCGACGATACAATATTTAGCGTCGATTTCTATGTTGACCCGAAAATTTTGATTGAAGGCTGAGGTAATTCTGATGACAACTGAAAATAAAGGTTATTCTTTAGCAGTTTCTAACCGTGCGAACAATGAAACGCAAGAAAAGGTCTATCTCAAGCCAATGTCGTTATATGTCCCTGATGTTGCCGCGCAGGCGGTTTCGGAACTGATTGCCAGCCTGGCTGGTGCCAAAGAAAGTTCCAGTGAGTTTATTCTGACGGTGACCAACAATAATAACGGTGTTTCTGTGGATAAAGAGTTTTCCTGTCTTAATGAACTGAAAGATCCGCTTAATGCCGCAGACGCGGTGAAAGAGTTGATTAATATTGTCCGGGGCTATGAATCGGACGAAGAAACTAACGTGTGCGGCTGGTAATCGAAGCGGCCGTAGGAGGTTTTATGGCGCATCAAATTCCTGTTCATTTCCGTCATACCCGATCAACACCTTTCTGGACGAAAGAGACGGTTCCACAGGCGCTGCTCACTCATCACAACACCAAAAAAGGTGTCTATGGCCGTTTATCGGTGATGCAGGGGGCGGTGAAATACGTTGGTTTTGCCAGTGAGCACCACACCACGCCGGAAGTGGAAGTGGTGATTGAAGCCGGGCATTTTGGCATTAGCCCGCCGCAATACTGGCACCATATTGAACTGCTAACCGATGATACCTACTTCAATATCGATTTCTTTGCCGACCCGGACGAAGCGCTGGAAGGGAAGGGGATTGGCCAGGTGGTGAATACCCATCGTACCTAAACATTTCACGCCCGCTTTGCGGCGGGCGTTTTTAAAAGTTCTCAATAAACCGTTTTACAGCAGGCGAGCGCTCGAACTTGCGCCACGCCAGCGCTACATCCGTTTTTAATATCTGTTCCGGCATCCGGTGAAATGTCACTTGCGGGTGGCTGAAACAGGCCATGGATTGCGGAACGATGGCAAAACCGAAACCGGCGGCCACCATGCTCAGCGAAGAGGAGAACTGCGAGGCTTGCTGTTGGTTTTCCATATCAATACCCGCGCGCAAGCAGGCGTTGTACACCAGTTCGTACAGGCCCGGCGCGACCTGCTGGGGGAAAATAATCAGCGGCGTTTGCTGCAATTCGTTAAGCGAGATATCCGTTTTCGCGGAAAGTGGATGCGAGCGGTGTAACGCCAGGACCATCGGCTCTTCGTCGATCAATTTCAGGTTGAACATTTTGCTGTTCTCACACGGCAGGCGCACAAAGGCAACGTCAATCAGCCCCTCTTCCAACTCCTGCATTAACGTCGCCATATTGTCCTCTTTTTGATATAGCGCCACCTGCGGATAGCGTTGCTGAAACTGGCGAAGCGATGAAAAAATTTGCGTGTGAAACGCATTGGAGCTGGTCACGCCAAGGTACAATTTTCCATTAATCCCCCGCGCTATCCCTTTCGCTTTTTCCATTGCCGCATCGCTCAACGCGATGATTTGGCAGGCATCTTCATAAAACGCTTCGCCCGCTTCGGTTAGCTCAACACCGCGAGTTTGCCGGTAAAAAAGCGGAGTACCCACTTCCCGCTCAAGACGGCGAATTTGCTGGCTTAGCGGTGGTTGTGACATCCCCAGCATTTCAGCGGCTCGCGTGAAATGTTGCGTCTGCGCAACGGCGACAAAATAGCGTAGATAACGGAGTTCCATATTAAAAACATCTCAAACCCTGATGCTTTGTATATTGGAATCTCTCGCTGAAACGAGTCAATAATTTATCAGCTTTTCTAAACGACTGCTCAGCGAGGTAAAGGATAATGAGTCATGTAACCGGTTGTTCTTGCGAGGAAAGTCTACGGGAAACATTTCGTGCTTTTTCAAAAACCCGTCCAGAATGTGTGATATATCAAACATCGCTAATGAGTGCGCTATTAACTGGTGTTTATGAAGGAAATACCACGATTGAGGATTTACTCAATCACGGCGACTTTGGGCTCGGCACATTTAACGAGCTGGATGGCGAGTTAATTGCGTTCAATAGTGAGGTTTACCAACTGCGTGCTGATGGCAGCGCACGGGAAGCCAACCCACAGCAAAAAACCCCCTTCGCGGTAATGACTTGGTTCAAACCAGAGCATGAATTTCAGCTGGATAAACCGACCAGCCGCCAACAACTGCACGACATTATCGATAAGACGATCCCCTCCGATAACGTCTTTTGCGCCCTGCGTATTGATGGCCATTTTCGTCATGCGCACACACGCACTGTTCCGCGCCAGACGCCGCCTTATCGCGCCATGACTGACGTGCTTGACGACCAACCCGTGTTTCGTTTCAACGGACGTGATGGCGTGCTGGTTGGGTTCCGCACACCACAGCATATGCAGGGGATCAACGTGGCGGGCTACCACGAACACTTTATTACGGACGACCGTCATGGCGGCGGACACTTGCTGGATTACCAACTCGAAAGCGGCACGCTGACGTTTGGTGAAATCCACCATTTGATGATTGACCTGCCTGCAGATGCTGCGTTTCTCAACGCTGATTTACACCCGGATAACCTGGACGCCGCCATTCGTTCCGTCGAGAACTGATAAACATTTAAAGGAGTAAATGATGAGTAAAGAGAGCCGTACACACCAGTGGGCGCATGGCGCCGATATGGTGGTAAAACAACTGGAAGCACAGGGCGTGAAACATGTGTTTGGCATTCCCGGTGCCAAAATCGACAAAGTGTTTGATTCACTTATTGATTCAACCATTCAAACGATTCCAGTGCGTCACGAAGCTAACGCGGCATTTATGGCGGCAGCCGTCGGGCGCATCACCGGTAAAGCGGGTGTAGCGCTGGTCACGTCCGGCCCCGGTTGTTCCAACCTGATAACCGGTATGGCGACCGCCAACAGCGAAGGCGACCCGGTAGTGGCGTTGGGCGGAGCCGTGAAAAGGGCGGATAAAGCCAAGCTGGTGCATCAGAGCATGGATACGGTGGCAATGTTCAACCCCGTCACTAAGTATGCGGTAGAGATAACCTCATCCGACGCGATCGCTGAAGTGGTATCCAATGCTTTCCGCGCCGCTGAGCAAGGTCGGCCGGGCAGTGCGTTTGTCAGTTTGCCGCAAGATATTGCCGACCAACCCGCGAGCGGCAATATCTTGCCCGCCAGCGGTGTGCCGCAGTTAGGTGCCGCACCGGATGCGGCGATTGATGAGGTGGCGAAACTTATCGCGCAGGCGCAAAACCCGGTGTTTTTGCTCGGGCTGATGGCAAGCCGTGAGGAGAATATTTTGGCGCTGCATCAGTTACTGGAAAAAAGCCATATTCCGGTCACCAGCACGTATCAGGCGGCGGGCGCGGTTAATCAGCAGCATTTCACCCGCTTTGCCGGGCGCGTGGGGTTATTTAATAACCAGGCCGGGGATCGGCTGCTGCACCTGGCGGATCTGATTATCTGTATTGGTTACAGCCCGGTGGAATATGAACCATCGATGTGGAACACCGGTGACGCGAAACTGGTACATATCGACGTTCTACCCGCTTATGAAGAGCGCAATTACGTGCCGGATTGCGAACTGGTTGGCGACATTGCCAGCACGCTCGACAAACTGGCAGCGAAAATCGAAAAACCGCTGATCCTCACGCCGCGTGCCTCCGAGATCCTGATTGAGCGCCGCAACCAGCGAGAACTGCTCAGCCGTAAGGGGGCGCAGCTCAGCCAGTTCGCCATTCACCCGTTGCGCATTGTGCGGGCGATGCAGGACATCGTGAATAACGATGTCACACTGACGGTTGATATGGGTAGTTTCCATATTTGGATTGCGCGCTATCTCTATAGCTTCCGCGCCCGCCAGGTGATGATTTCCAACGGCCAGCAAACCATGGGTGTCGCGCTGCCGTGGGCGATTGGTGCCTGGCTGGTCAACCCAGGCCGCAAAGTGGTGTCGGTTTCCGGCGATGGTGGTTTTTTGCAATCGAGCATGGAACTGGAAACCGCTGTGCGCCTCGGGGCGAATGTGCTGCATATCATCTGGGTGGATAACGCCTACAACATGGTGGCCATTCAGGAAGAGAAAAAATACCAGCGCCTTTCTGGCGTGAATTTTGGCCCGGTCGATTTTAAAGCCTATGCCGAAGCGTTTGGTGCCAAAGGTTTCGCTGTTGAAAGTACGGCAGAACTGGAGCCAACGCTGCGTGCGGCAATGGATACGGACGGCCCGGCGGTGGTCGCCATCCCGGTTGATTACAGCGATAACCCTCTGCTGATGGGCCAGCTCAACCTTAACCAGATTCTTTGAAAACCAAGGAGATATGATGAAAAAAGTTGCATTCGTAACCGGTGCGGGTCAGGGCATTGGTAAAGCCATTGCGTTGCGTCTGGCGAAAGATGGCTTTGCGGTGGCTGTTGCCGATTACAACGCCACAACGGCGAAAGCGGTGGCCGACGAAATTAATAACCACAATGGCAGCGCGATTGCGGTGACGGTAGATGTTTCTGACCGCGATAAAGTGTTTGCCGCGGTAGAGGAGGCCAGAACCGAACTGAACGGTTTCGACGTGATTGTAAATAACGCCGGTGTTGCACCTTCGACGCCGATTGAGTCCATCACGCCGGAAGTGGTGGATAAGGTTTATAACATCAACGTGAAAGGCGTGATTTGGGGTATCCAGGCGGCGGTAAAAGCCTTCAAAGCGGAAAAACACGGCGGCAAAATTATCAACGCCTGTTCACAAGCCGGACATGTCGGCAACCCGGAACTGGCCGTGTACAGCTCCAGCAAGTTCGCGGTGCGGGGGCTAACGCAAACAGCCGCGCGGGATCTCGCGCCGCTTGGTATTACCGTTAATGGCTACTGCCCCGGCATTGTGAAAACACCGATGTGGGCGGAAATAGACCGCCAGGTCTCGGAAGCCGCCGGTAAACCGTTGGGTTATGGCACGGAGCAGTTCGCTAAACGCATAACGCTTGGGCGTCTTTCGGAACCAGAAGATGTTGCCGCCTGCGTCTCTTATCTCGCCGGGCCGGATTCCGACTATATGACCGGGCAATCATTGCTGATCGACGGCGGTATGGTGTTTAACTAATTTTTTATGGCTCGGACACAGCCTTGCCCTTGCGAAAATGCAGGGGCTTTTTTGTTGATGAAAGCCATTCTCATCTCCACACCATTGTGATAAGTTTCATATTAAATGCATGTTATGGTGAGGGGAGTCCAATGGCCGACAGTGATAAAGCGGGGCATACCTTTTTGGCGAGCCTCGGGAAAAGGCGTTTGCGCCCTGGCGGGTTGGAAGCGACTGAATGGTTGTTTAGCCAGGCGCAGCTAAATAAGCAGAGCCGGGTGCTGGAAGTCGCCTGCAATATGGGCACCACCTCGATTGAACTGGTGCAGCGTTTTGGCTGTACGGTCGATGCCATCGACATGGATAAAAACGCGCTCGCACAGGCGCGCCAGAATGTGATTTCTGCCGGTCTCGACAGCAACATTCATCTTAGCGAAGCCAATGCGAATAAGCTGCCGTTCGACGATAACACTTTTGATGTGGTGATTAACGAAGCGATGCTGACCATGTACGTGGACAAAGCGAAAGCGAAACTCATCAGCGAGTATCATCGCGTGCTGAAACCCGGTGGCCGTTTACTCACACACGACATTATGTTTACGCGCAGCAGGCTGGCGACAAATAACCAGTCAAAACTGGAGCAGGTTGTAAAATCGAATGTCAGCCCGATGACAGAAGCGGCATGGAAAACACTCTTTATCGACAATGGCTTTGCCGCGGTAGATACGCGCCACGGGGCAATGTCGTTGATGTCGCCCGTTGGGCTTATCCGTGATGAAGGTTTCGCGCGGGCAGTGCGCATTGTTTTTAATGGCTTGCGCACTCGCGATAACCGGACGCGATTTCTGGGTATGTTCCGCTTTTTCCGCGCAAATCGCCGCCAGTTAAACTACATTGCCTGCTGTTCGCGCAAGGCGTAACGCGTCAGAGTTTGCGCGCCGTCCAGCCGTGGATCAGTAGCGACTGGAAAAAGTGCTGCGGCGGGGTAAAACCAGCCTGTTCAATCAGCGCTTCCGTGGTTTCTGCGGGCAACAACAGCAGGCGCTGAGACAGTTGCGCTTTGATTTCAGTTATATCGCGCGGTGCCTGGCTGGCGGTTTCATGCATGATTGCCCACACTTCAAGCTGTTCATCAAACGCCGGGCTGAGCATATCCCCGGCGATCTCCGCTGTGACCATACGCCCACCACGTTTTAACTGGCTCGCCATTTGTGAATAGATGCCATCGCGCTGCGGATGCTGAATGAAGTGAGTTACCAGCAGGCAGAGCACCGCATCAAAATCGCCGTTGGCGGGAAGCTCACTAAGGTAGCCTTCATGCAATGTGCAGCGGTTGGCAATGCCTGCCTGGTCGAGCTTTTGCTGGCAAACCTCCAGCATATCTGGCGAGGGATCAACGCCGGTAAAACGCCACTGCGGATGCTGCTGCGCAAGGCGAATGATTTCACTGCCGGTGCCGACACCAACACAAAGAATTCGCGCTTGTTGCGGTATTTTTTTCAGCAACAGAGAGATGAGCAAGTGCAGATTGTTGGCAATTTCGCCCAGCCGCTCATTGTAAGCATCGTACTGGCGGGAGAATTCGCTGTTAAAAATGTCGTTAGTATTCTGTGCCACGTTATCTCCTGGATTGTTGCTTTTCATGTAACTTACAATATTACATGAAGTGGGGTGGCGCAAGTCATATGCTTTTTTCGGCAAACCAGTGCAAAAATGATCGTTTTGGTTGTGGCGCGCTTTGCGTTTAACTGAGCGCGTTAACCTTTGCTGGAGAGCGTGCTGATGAAGACATTGCTGCAACAGTGGCTTAATCGCCTTACCCCGACGCTGCCATTACAGACGGACGCAGGGGAATATGATTCGGGGCGCCATGTGGCGCTGCTGATCCCGTTCGGCCTGCTTTATGGTCTTGATTATCATCCTTCTGTATGGATTTACGATGAAAAATGAGCGCTTCCATTTGGTGATGCGCTATAGCTACTGGAATGAGTTGTGCGCCGAAGCGTGAAACCCGTCTGATACCAGGCGGGTTTTTTTGTTTGTGCGGCGCAGGGTTTTCCTGGCTTCACAACTGCCGTTTTTTAACTGTTCTTTCGATCTCATTTCTCACTTTTTTTGAATTTACGAAGGCGATTTTTTCTGACGTATGTCTGAAGTCACATTTTCGACAATGATACTTGTATGGTAGTAGACATAAATTCCACAAGGGATATAACGTGAAGGCTGTGATGTTTTCCGGTGACAACAGGCGTCCGTTATTAACGGCGCCGGTTCTGGCACGAATAATTCTCTTATGGAGTTTTTATGTCCATGATAAATAAACAACAATCACAGCTTAAGATGCTAATAAAGCTGGGTAATTGCGGGGGCTGGCTATGACCCGTAAAAACCGAAAAGTGACGATTCCCGTCAGCATTGGCTATGGCATGACGGACATAATGGGCGGTGGTGCTTTTACGGTAATTGGTGCCTGGCTGCTGTTTTATTACACCACGTTTGTCGGATTATCACCGATTCAGGCGGCGTCCATTGTCGCGATTGCAAGGATTGTAGATGCTATCGTGAGTCTGTTTATGGGCAGTTTTACCGATCACTTTTATAAGAGTGTTTTAGGCAAGAAATTCGGCCGCCGTCGTTTCTTTTTACTTATCGGCGCGCCGCTGATGCTGGTTTATATTCTGTTATGGCTTAATGGCATGAATTTTTGGTTTTATCTTGCCGTGTACCTGGCTTTTGAAATCATTGCTGCCATGGTTTTAATCCCGTGGGAAACATTACCATCGGAAATGACCAAAGATTTTAACGATCGCACCAAGCTTTCTACTTGCCGCATGTTTCTTTCTGCTTCCGGTACGTTTCTCGCGACCTTTATCCCCGGTGTGCTAATTGGCTGGCTGGGTGAAAAAAACGCCGATGCTTATTTGATTAACGGTGTTGTTTTCGCTGTATTGTTTATGGTCTGTGTATTTATTTCCTGGAAAGTAAGCTGGGAGCGTGAAATAACAGCGGAAATGATGCAGGAGATGGAAAAAACGCGTCAAACCGGCAATGCGGCGCAAACGCTCACCAGCGTAATCAAGTTATTTAAGGATTATGCCTCGACGCTGAAAATACGTGCGTTTCGCAAGCATCTGGCTATTTATCTTTTTTCTTTCACGGCGAAAGACATTTATAACACAGTGTTTGTCTTTTTCTGTGTCTATTGCTTGCATGTCTCCTCTTCACTGGCGGGAACCTTGCTGTCGATGAGCATTGTCGGGCTGCCGGTAACACTCGTCGCGGGCTTCGCCATTATCAAATACGGCCCATCCCGGCTTTATGTTTTTGCCTACAGCATGATGCTGCTGTGCCTGGGCGGATTCTTCCTGGTGTACCAATTCCCCACGGAAAACAAAGTGCTGCTGCTGGTGATCCTTGCTGGGTTTTACCAGGTTGGGCGCTGCGTTCTGGAATTCACGCCGTGGAACGTGTTCCCGTTTATTCCGGACATTGACGAAATGGTTACGCGCCAGCGCCGTGAAGGCCTATTTGCCGCCGTGATGACGTTTTCGCGCAAAACCACGGTAGCAATTGCGACGTTTGCTGTGGGGTTGTTATTGCAGAGCGGTGGCTTTGTGAAAGGCAGCCTGCAGCAGCCTCAGGAAGCAATCACTACCATTGTGATGCTGCTGTTTATCGGCACTGCCGGGCTTCTGCTGGTGGCTATGTGGCAAGCGCTGACCTTCCATCTCAATAAGCGTACGCACCGTATTTTTGTTGATGAGCTTGACCGCCTGAAAGCCAACGGAAATAAACAGAGTGTGACGCCAGAAGCGCGTAAGGTTGTCGAAGATTTGACAGGTTACCGTTACGACACGCTTTGGTCTGACGCAGCGGTGGACAGTACGGTGATAACAACTGCCGGATTAAGTAAAAGTTATATGCCGAAATAGGATTAATTATCCGGTATATATCATGCTGAGGTTTTTAAAAACTGATTGGCTATTTTTCAATGACATTCATTGATGAAAGAATACCGTTTCGAGTTTGCAGGATAATCTTTATCCGGGTAATTTCGCGGACGGAAAAAATAGCTTACATAATGTTGCACATCTGTCATATGAGGGCTGCGGTTTTCGTGTTTAATAGCCGTGGCTACTGTAACTTAGTGCGCTCCTTCAGAGCGTGCAGAGTTGCAAATTTTAACCGTTAGGTTAATTCATCTTTTTTTAGGTTTGCTTAGACCTCCAGATTACGATCCGGAGGTCTTTTTTTTGCTTGTTGTGCTGGCATTTTTTATTTTTCACGGCTGACACAAAATTGTCATAAATTCGCTCTATGCTGCCCTGGCTCTTAATATTATTCAAAAATTTAATCACTATTTCGATTCGGAGAGACTATGGCAATGCTTAATGCGTCAGTTCGCCTGATGGCTGCTGCTCTTGCACTTTCGACGACTACTGTTTTCGCGGCAACGAATGTGACGGGTGCTGGTGGTACTTTCCCGGCGCCTGTGTATGCAAAATGGGCAGCTGAATACCAGAAACAGACGGGATCTCAGGTGAACTACCAGGGGATTGGTTCTTCCGGTGGCATCAAACAGATTATTGCGAAAACCGTTGATTTCGGCGCATCCGATGCCCCGATGAGTGATGATGATCTGGCGAAAAACGGCCTGTTCCAGTTTCCGACCGTTATTGGCGGCGTGGTGCTGGCGGTTAATATCCCAGGCGTAAAATCCGGTGAACTGACGCTGGACGGCAAAACCCTGGGTGATATCTACCTGGGTACCGTTAAAAAATGGAACGACCCGGAAATCACTAAACTGAACCCGAAAGTCAAACTGCCGGACACGAATATCAACGTGGTACGCCGCGCAGATGGTTCCGGCACCTCGTTTGTTTTCACCAGCTACTTATCTAAAGTGAATGCTGACTGGGCAAGCAAAGTGGGTAAAGGCTCAACGGTGAACTGGCCGGTTGGCTTAGGCGGTAAAGGTAACGATGGCGTTGCCGCGTTTGTACAGCGCCTGCCGGGCTCCATTGGCTATGTCGAATACGCCTACGCCAAACAGAACAACCTGACCTGGACAAAACTGTTTGACGCCGATGGCAAAGTCGTTGAGCCGTCGCAGCAGAGCTTCAGCAACAGCGCCAAAGGGGCTGACTGGAGCAAATCTTTCGCTCAGGATCTGACTTTCCAGAAAGGCAAAGATGCATGGCCGATTTCGTCCACTACCTTTATCCTGGTGTATAAAAAACAAGATGATGCGGCGAAAGGCGCCGAAGTGCTGAAATTCTTCGACTGGTCTTACAAAAATGGCAACACCATCGCTACCGATCTGGATTACGCGCCGCTGCCGGATTCTGTTACCGCTCAGGTTCGCGCTGCATGGAAAGCCAACGTACAGGACACTTCTGGTAAGTCGCTGTTCTAATCTCGCTATCTCTTAAAAATAAACCCGGTGCGCTACCGGGTTTTTTCGTTATTAACCTAAAGCTATTTTCTTACGCAGCGTATTTCTATTTTATTAAGTTGATCGGCGAATGATTATATTAAGGGGGTTAATAATATTGAATTCTGTTATATTGCCTTAAAAGATGATTCTGTGTCTATATTTCCACTTTCTTAATGCTTTTAAAGTAAATTTCAAATAATGCGCTTCGAGTGTTTATTTTTCACTCTTCAGGCCAGATGAATCATCTGATTTTCAAGTATGGCATATTGTTCTATTACTTAACCCCTGTTAGTTTTTAACCCGGTCTTGATTTATTCCCCGCTCGCGGGGCACTGCGATGTTCAATCCTGATGTTAATTCTTTCACAGGCTTTGTCAAAAAATCAGACGTCTCGTGAGGTGCCAGGTTTCAATTTTTTATTCTGAACCGATATGCCTGGTGAAGTTTACCGACAAATTCATTCGAATAAACAAAATCGATCCCAGGCTCAGGAAACAAGACTGAGAACGTTTTATTTCAAATTGGTTCTGAAGGTTAATTAAAGGGAAGCAAAAGCGTGATTAATTCGGAAAAGAAAGTCCAACGCCTTGTGAGAACTCAGCTGGCCCCGTTGACGGTAGCAATGATATTTGCATTACCTGCTGTTGCGCATTCCGCTGGTTTAAGTATGAAAAATGGCACGCTATATAATGCGAATGGTGTGCCGGTAGTCGATATTAATAAACCTAACAGCAATGGCTTGTCACATAACGTTTGGGACAACCTGAACGTCGATAAAAATGGCGTTATTTTTAATAACAGCGGTTCAGCATCCGATACAGTATTGGGTGGTACCATCCAGGGTAACAGCAATCTGACATCCGGATCGGCAAAAGTTATTCTCAATGAAGTTACCTCCAAAAATGCGTCGACGATCAATGGCATGATGGAAGTTGCGGGTGATAAAGCCGCGCTGATTATCGCCAACCCCAATGGTATTACGGTTAATGGTGGCGGGACGATTAATACCGATAAACTCACCCTGACCACCGGCACGCCAGATATTCAAAACGGCAAACTCGCGGGTTATTCCGTAAACGGTGGAACCATTAATATCAGCAAACTGGATAACGCCAGCCCAACTGAAATTTTGTCACGCAACGTAGTGCTCAGCGGGAAAGTTACAGCTGACGAACTGAATATTGTTGCGGGTAATAACTACGTTAATGCAGACGGCCAGGTGACCGGAACTGTCACTGCGTCAGGCTCGCGTAACAGCTATAGCGTTGACGTTGCGCAAGTTGGCGGAATGTACGCGAACAAAATTAACCTTATCAGTACCGAAAGCGGCGTGGGCGTGCGTAACCAGGGCGTTATTGCCGGTGGCACAGGCGGGATCAGCATTGATGCCAATGGTCAGCTATTGAACAATAATGCTCAGATTCAATCGATCGGTTCGACAAAAATTAATACCAACGGCAAATTGGATAATACAACGGGCGTTATTACGTCTGCGGGTGCTATTTATCTCGATACCAATAAGAACGCTATTGTTAATGCCCGTTCAGGTACGATTTCGACTACGGCAGATATCTACGTTAATAGCGGTGCGTTTGATAACACGAACGGCAAAATTGCCGCCAGTGGTGTGCTGGCTGTCGACACCAATAACAATACCTTTACCAACACCGGTAAAGGGAACGATGTCGGTATCGAAGCGGGTATTGTCACCTTAAAAACCGGTACGCTAAATAACAGTAACGGCCAGATCCATGGCGGCTATCTTGGGCTTGAGTCCGGCGCGATTAACAACAACAGCGGTATTCTGGAAACGTCAGGCGACATGGACATCGTCAGCCTTGGCAATGTCGACAACAACAAGGGCCTGATCCGCTCCGCCAGCGGTCATATCAACATACTGTCTGGTGGCACTATCAACAACGGCAGTACCAAAACAGCGGATACCGTCAGTTCCGATTCCTTAGGCATCGCAGCCGATACCGGTGTAGTAATCAACGCAAACAGCATCAATAACAGCGGTGGTCAGATCGCATCAAACGGCGATGTTTTGCTAAACAGCAAGGGCCTGGTCAATAACGATTCCGGCAATCTTCTTTCCAATAGTAAAGTAATTGTGAAGGGGGACTCCTATCGTAATGACTATGGTGGCATTGGCGGTAAGAAGGGCGTGGAGGTGTCGGTTAACGGCAACCTGAGCAACTATATTGGCGTTGTCAGTGCGGAAGAAGGTGATATCTCACTGAGTGCGAATGCAGTAGATACTCACGGTGGTTTCATGATGGGGCAAAATATCTCCATCGACGCGAAAGCAGGAGTAAACACCGCCAGATCACTGGTCTTAGCCAGTAAAAAGCTGACTATTCATGCGGGCGGGAATGTTGATAACCGTGATGGTAATCGCTTTGGCAATGACTTTGGCCTCTATTTCGGCATGCCGCAACAGACCGGTGGCTTGATCGGTAAAGGTGGCGTTGAGATTTCCGGGCAGAATATTTACAACAACAACAGCCGCATTATTGCTGAAAATGGGCCAATGAGCCTGCAAGCGAAAGGGAATATTGATAACACGCGTGCGCTGATGGTCAGCGGGGCCGATACCGCAATCAAAACTGGCGGGGCTTTCTACAATAACTACGCAACGATTTCCAGCGGAGGCAACCTCACACTCGATACCGTCTCCCTGGAAAACTACAGCAGCGGCACGCTTATCGATAATAACGCCACAGGATTTATCACCGCAGATAAAGATATCACGCTGAATGTGGACAACAATTTCACTAACTACGGCTGGATCAGTGGTACAGGCGCTGTGGCGCTGAATGTCGTGAAAGGGGCGTTTTATAACCGTAATACCATTGCGGCTGATAAGTCGCTTGCGATCGCTGCCCTGAACGGTATCGAGAACTTCAAAGATATCTCCGCCGGTGGCAGCCTGACGCTGGATACGCAACGTCATGTGACAAACAATAGCAACAGTAATATGGTCGGTAACGGGATTACTATTAACGCGGTAAACGACATTAATAACCGCGGCAATATTGTCAGCGATGGCGATATGAGTGTTGTGACCAAAGGTAATCTGTATAACTACCTCTATATGTTGGGCGGTGGTGATGTCTCTATTACTGCAAACAACGTTACCAATAATAATTCCCTTATTGAGGCAGGCGGTGATCTGACGATTAGCTCTAATAGTAATGTGGGTAATAATCGCGGCACGCTGCGTTCCCTGACTGGCGATGTAAATGTGGCGGCAAAAGGAACGGTTGATAACTATAGCGGCAAGATTACCTCTGCGGGCGATATCGGAATTAGCGGGAACTGGTTGCTCAATGACTATGGGCAGATTGCTGGCGCCAGTGATATTAACCTGATCCTGACCGGTAATTTCGATAGTTATAAAGGCTCGGTAACCTCTTTGCGAGGGGATATTACTCTGGTTGCCAACTCGGTGGATAACAACAACGGGTTAATCGCAGGTGAAAATATCTCCATTGACTCCAAATCAGGTGTCTATAACAACACGGCGCTGATTGCCGCGAATAAAACGCTTACCGTAAATGCTGTCGGCAATATTGAAAACAGAGACGGTAATAACTTCAGTTATTACAACGGCGAGTATTTTGGTGTCGAAGGTGATGTTGGTGGCATGGTTGGAAACGCGGGCGTCTCGCTTTCCGCTCAAAATATCTACAACACTAACAGCCGTATTCTGGCAGAAAACGGCCCGCTTAACGTGCTGTCCCGGGGCGTATTCGATAACACCCGCAGTATGCTGATGAGCGGAGCCAACGCCATCATTAAAGCGGCAGGTGTTTTCTATAATAACTATGCGATGACATATAGCGCAGGTAACCTCGACATCACTTCTGCTTACCTTGAGAACTACAGCAACGGTAAGTTGGAAGATGGAACGGCAACGGGGGTTATCGCTTCTGATAAGAACCTGAACCTGAGCGTGGATAATAGCACCACCAACTACGGCTGGATCAGCGGTAAAGGTGATGTCAATTTCAGCGTGTTGAAAGGTGTGCTGTATAACCGCAATACCATCGCCGCTAATAATGCGCTGGCGATTAATGCCCTGAACGGTATCGAGAACTTTAAAGATATCCTTGCTGGAACCCGCCTTACACTCACTACCCAGCGACACGTTGCCAACAACAGCAACAGCAATATGCTTGGGCAAAACATTGAGATTAATGCGGTAAAAGATATTAATAACCGAGGCAATATTGTCAGTGATTATGCATTAACCGTGAAAACAGACGGTAACGTGTATAACTACCTCAATATGCTGAGTTATGGCACCGCGAAAGTGAACGCAAATAAAGTCACGAACAGCGGTAAAGACGCGGTTCTGGGCGGTTTTTACGGCCTTGAGCTCGAAACGAATGCGATAACAAATACCGGAACCATTGTGGGTCTGTAAGTTGCAAAAAAAGGCAGCGGCAATTGCTGCTGCCTTTCCCAATTTGTTACCTGGCCAGTGTCTTACGCGATCAGCGTAATCACACGATTTTCCTCGATAAGATACTGGCCATTAAATTGGCATCCTTGTTTACGCTCAGGCGTCAGCGGCTGCGTTAGCTCAAGGATAATGCTATGTGCCGCCGTATCGATGCTACATATTCGCGCCGCTTCAAAACCGAAAAAACATTTCACCTCAGGATAGAGCGCTTTGAACAGACTCTCTTTGGCGGAAAAGGCTATTAGTAACGCCGTTTCATACGCTAAGCCGCAGGCGGCAAGTAATTGTCGTTCATCAACGCTGGTGAACATCTCCGCCGTCTCTCTCATGGTCTTTGCGTCGAACATTTCAATATCAATGCCAGGCGTTAACCCTGAATTACACGGTGCAATAATCGCAATAGCGTGACCACGGGTATGAGAAAGGCTGCCGCACCAGCCCGCAGGCCAGACGGGCTCCCGGCTGGAAGATGTATCAACGTGGCCATCACAGCCTGCGTTTTGTAATAATTGCCTGGCGGCATAGCGAACCGCAAGGTACTCCGCGCGTCGTTTTACTACCGCTTTATCAAGCATCGAAGGAAAGGGGATGGCATATTCGCTAAAAAGCGAATCCCGGTAAGAGGTTGCGTCGAATGCGACCTGGCAGTAGGCCATTGCAGGGAATTGCGTTATGAAACCCGTTTCCGACTGCATCACGAAAGCAGCGGTAGAATGGCTTAGTTGTGACGTAAACATATTTATCTATCATTAAGTTAATGAGTAAGTACATCGGTAAACGTATTGCCAGAAAACACAATCAGTGTACCGCAGGTGGTGTCGTCATCATGCATTTCTTTCTCAGCAAGAGCGCGGTGGTGGAGAATCGTCTTGTTTAAATCACACTGTTATCGCTCATCAACGCGAAGATTTTTTATGTTCTCATTTATTTATCCATTTCATGAATAATTGCGCAGAATAATAAAATAAACTCTCCTCGGAGTTTTTCACTGTAGCGGCAAACGTAAATATAAAAATGTTTTTTTGTCAAATTAAAAATAATAAAATCTTTATTATCAAGCGCATGGTGCTGCGTATATCACTGTTGTGTTGTTAAGGTTATATATTTTCTTGCCATAGAGACTCAAAAGGTATTTATTATTGTTAACTTGCAAGGGCTATTACTCGCTACGGATCGTTTAATCCGCAGTGAATAACCCTGTGAGTAAGTATATGGGACTGATTTATGGTGTTTTTTATATGATGTGAATCTTACGTAATGATTTCTCCCGGTATTATTACGTGCTTTTTAAACTGGATATATCCGGTGTGGAGAATGGACGGTTGCACTAATTGATTGGTTTATCGTTTAGACATGTTGAGTTTTACCTCATACGGTTCGCGACGTTGACGACAAGGCATCCTGGGGTTGCAGTGGATAATTGCTCGTTCATTTAAAGGATAAAAATATTCATCAGGAATATTATTTGATGGCGTTCTGCTTTCTGGAAATAAGCGTGCTGTCAATTAATTACGACGATTTGGTTCTCATTAATTAGGTTGGAATATATGGACATATCTCCCAATAATAGACTCTTAAACAGTGCATTAGTGACAAAAGAAAGTACAGCACTCCCGGCATCCTCGTTCCCATTGAGTGCAGATCAGCAAGCGATTTGGTTCGCGCAGACACTCAATCCTGAATTAACAAACTACAATATAGGGAGCGTTATAATCATTGATGGCAATATCGTTCCCGATATCATGGTTAAAGCGTTTGATTCTGTCATTAAGCGGCATGATGCATTTCGTTTGCGTATGGTTGCCGGTACGTCTCCAGCACAATATTTTGATTCCTCCTCGTTGCCATTAATGGAATTTAAAGATTTCACGGCAACGGATAACCCAATAAATGAAGCTGAACAATATGTGAAGTTAAACTTTACTCAGCCATTTAATTTGGCTGAAAGATTATGGCGCAGCTCGTTAATCTCTGCGGGCAATAACCGTTGGTATTGGCAACTGTGCTGCCATCATATTATTGCCGACGGAACGAGCCTAAGCCTTATTAATGCTGAGTTGAGCGAAAATTATAGCCGACTGATCCGCAAAGAGAGTTTATTTGAAGGCGCATCGTTATCCTATGCCGATTTTGTCGCCAATGATGCGGCTTATCTGAGTGCGCGGCAGTGCATAAAAGACCAGGCTTTCTGGCTTGAGCGATATACGGCATTGCCGCCGCAATTATTCCATCCTTTGGTGACAGCCCGGATGCCGGCAACATGTCTGCCTGAGCCTGTTACCTGGATGCTTGAGGAAACCCTTTTTCAGCGTATTGAACTGGCGGCTTCTTTATATGGGTTGTCTGTATTGCATTTTATGTATGCCCTTTTTGCCTGTTATTTTAAAAGAGTTAAAAACGTTGATGATATTGTCTTTGGTATCCCACTCCATAATCGAAGAAATGCACGGCAAAAAGCGGCGGTGGGAATGTATGCCTCTGTTATCCCGGTTCGTATTAAATTAACGGAAGAGGACACCTTTTCTGATGTAATGCAAAAAGCCGCCGATGAATTACATATTTGCTATAAACACCAGAGGCTACCTGTTGCAGAAATTCATCGGAAAATAAAAAGACAACAAAATACCAATAGAACGAATTTATTTGATATGTCGTTATCCTATGAACCTTACGATGTTAACGTTCATCTGGAAGGGGCGACAATTAATACCATTGAACCTCATCACCGGGCGCAATACCCTTTAGCGATAACCATTAATCAGTACGCTATCACCAGTAATAATAAACAGAACCAATCGGTATCCGTTGAATTTAATTTCTCCTTCGACTATTTCACCCCTGCAGATATTCAGGCTATGCAATCTCGCCTTGCTGTATTACTGGAAGGCGCGTTGCAGAATATTGATACGCCAGTGTCTCACTTACCTGTTTTATCGACACATGAACGCCAGCAATTGCTACAGCCTGTTCATGCTATAGAAAGTGAGGCTTCTGACCTATTAGTCCACGAAATGTTTGAAGCCCAAGTACATCGCTCGCCACAGGCTATCGCTGCCGTTTTCGAGGGGAGTTCATTAACCTATGACGCGCTGAACCGCCAGGCAAACACGCTGGCTCATCAGCTCATCAGAATGGGTGTACATCCAAATGACCGGGTAGCAATTTGTCTGGAACGTGGCCTCGACATGGTGATCGGCATACTCGGTATCCTCAAGGCTGGCGGAGCCTATGTTCCTTTGGATCCGGTCTATCCGAGCGAACGACTGAATTACATGCTGCAAGATTCCAACCCCACCGCACTGGTAACCCATTCTGCTCTTGTGCAGGCGCTGAATAGCGCTATTCCAACCGTGTTAATGGATGCGCCGTTTCCTGCCGGTGCTGACGAGGAGGATGAGCACAACCCTGTGCCATTATCTCTCGGCCTGGCGGCATATCATCTGGCCTACGTTATTTATACGTCCGGCTCCACTGGTCAGCCGAAAGGCGTGATGGTTGAACACCGGAATATCAACCGTCTTTTAACCGTCAGCCAGCCTATTTTTAGTTTTAGTAGCAAAGATACCTGGTCACTGTGCCACTCTTTCTCTTTTGATTTTTCCGTCTGGGAGTTATTCGGCGCATTGTGCTCAGGCGGCCGATTGATTGTTGTGTCAACCGCATGCGCCCGCTCACCACAAACGCTCTATACCCTGCTATGCCGTGAACAGGTTACGGTGCTCAATCAAACCCCCAGCGCATTCCGCCAGTTGATTGCTGCACAGGACTCAGCTCCCCACACCCTGCGTTGCGTTATCTTTGGCGGCGAAGCGCTTGAAATGCGTTCCCTGGTGCCGTGGATTAACAACGCATCAAACCGGAATACGCGCCTTATTAATATGTATGGCATCACGGAGATCACCGTGCATGCGACCTGGTATGAAATAGCGCTTTCAGATATCACTTCGCAGGGTGCCAGTTTGATTGGCGGCCCGCTCTCCGATCTACAGATTTACATTCTGGACAGTCACCGCCAGTTGGTGCCGTTTGGCGTGCCTGGTGAACTCTATGTCGCTGGCAATGGCGTGGCGCGTGGTTACCTTAACCGCCCGGAACTGACCGCAGAGCGTTTTCTGCCGGACCCCTTCACGCCGGGTCAGAGGATGTACCGGACCGGTGATCTCGGGCGCTGGCTGCCGGACGGCAACATTGAGTTCCTCGGGCGCAACGATTTTCAGGTCAAACTGCGCGGCTTCCGCATCGAGCCGGGAGAAATCGGCGCCTGCCTGACGCAATGCGACGGCGTGCGTGACGCGGTGGTGATGGCGCGGGAAGACACGCCGGGCGACAGACGGCTGGTTGCCTACCTGCTGGCAGCGCCCGGCCACACGCCGGAGCCTGCGCGGCTGCGTCAGCAACTGGCACAGTCGCTGGCGGAGTACATGCTGCCCGCCGCGTTCGTCACGCTGGAGAGCTTTCCGCTCACGCCGAACGGCAAGCTGGACAGGCAGGCGCTGCCCGCGCCGGATCGTGCCGCGCTGGTCACCCGCGGGGATGAGGCCCCGGCGGGTGAGGTGGAAAACGCGCTGGCTGCCATCTGGTGTGAGCTGCTGGGGCTGGCGCAGGTCGGGCGGCAGGACAATTTCTTCGAACTCGGCGGCCATTCGCTGATGGTGGTCAGCCTGCTGGAACGGCTGCGCGGCCAGGGGATGACGCTGGATATCCGCGGGGCGTTCTCCGCCCCGGTGCTGGCCGACATGGCCCTGAGCATCACCGTCCGGGACGCGGGCGCAGAAGCGCCGGTTCCGCCGTCGCGTATCCCGGCGCACTGTCAGGCCATCACGCCCGGGATGCTGCCGCTGGTCAGCCTGACACAGGCGGAGACTGATGCGGTGGTGGCGACGGTGGACGGCGGCGCGGCGAACGTGCAGGACATTTACCCGCTGTCACCGCTGCAGGAGGGCATTCTGTTCCACCATCTGCTGCAGGCGCAGGGGGATGCCTACCTGCTCAACAGCCTGCTGGCCTTTGACTCCCGCGTGCTGATGGAGACGTTCCTGGCGGCGCTGCAGCAGGTGATTGACCGCCACGACATCCTGCGCAGCGCAGTGTGCTGGCAGGGGGTGTCCCGCCCGGTGCAGGTGGTCTGGCGTCGGGCTGTCCTGCCGGTGACGGCGTTTGTGGCGCAGGACGGGCAGGATGTCGCCGCACAGCTGCGGGCGCAGGCCAGCCCGCACCGGCGGCGCATGGACGTCAGCCGCGCCCCGCTGTTCAGTGCACAGACGGTGTATGACCCGGCACAGCAGCAGTGGCTGCTGGCGCTTAACTTTCATCACCTGGTCTGCGACCACATCTCGATGGCGCTGGTCTGCGATGAAATCACGCAGATTCTGGAGGGGAACACCGCAGCGCTGCCGGCGGCGGTGCCCTACCGCAACTTTATTGCCCGCACGCTGCGGGTGCCGGAGACGGAGCATGAGGCGTGGTTCCGCGCCCGGCTGGCGGATATCAGCACCCCGACCGCACCGTATGACATTGCCGACACGCGGGAAAGCGGCGGGGCGTGCGGGGAAGCCCGGCAGACGCTGGATACCGCGCTGGCGGGGCACATCCGTGCGCAGGCACGGCGGCTGGGTGTCAGTCCCGGCGTGCTGTTCCACACCGCGCAGGCCCGTCTGCTGGCGCAGCTGTGCGGCCGGGATGACGTGGTGTTCGGCACCGTGCTGATGGGGCGTCTGCAGGCCGGTGACAGCGGCGAGTCCGGCCCCGGCATGTTCATCAACACGCTGCCGCTGCGGGTGTCGCTGGCCGGCCGGAGCGCGCAGGAGGCCGTGCTGTCCACGCGGGATGCGCTGGCGGCGCTGCTGGAGCATGAACAGGCACCGCTGGCGCTGGCGCTGCGGTGCAGCGGCGTGCCGCAGCCGCTGCCGCTGTTCAGCACGCTGCTGAACTACCGCCACAGCCCGGCGCGCAGCGGCCTTGTTCGCGAGGGTATCCGGCTGCTGGAAGCCGAAGAGCGGACCAACTACCCGATAGCCTTCTCGGTGGATGACACCGGGGAGGGGTTCATCCTGACGGCGCAGACGGTGGCGGGGATTGACCCGCAGCGCCAGCTCGGTTATCTGCTGACCACGCTGGCGTCGCTGGGCGCGGCGCTGGCGCATGAGCCGCAGCGCCCGGTGCTGAGCCTCCCCGTGCTGCCGGCGGCAGAGCGGCGTCAGGTGCTGGCGGAGTTTAACGCCACGCGGGTGGCCCTTCCGGCTGAGGGTCTGATACACCGCCTGTTTGAGGCGCAGGTGGTGCGCACCCCGGAGGCGGTGGCGGTGGTCTGCGAAGATATCACGCTCAGCTACGACGCGCTGAACCGCCGGGCCAACCGGCTGGCGCACCGGCTGATGGCGCAGGGCGTGCGCCCGGACGACCGGGTGGCGGTGTGCCTGGCGCGCAGCGCCGATGTGCTGGTGGCGATACTGGGCATTCTGAAAGCGGGCGGCGCGTATGTGCCGCTGGACCCGGCGTACCCGGCGGGACGGCTGAACTATATGCTGGCGGATGCGGCGCCGGTGGCGCTGGTGACGCAGCGGGGGCTGGCGCAGACGCTGAATGCCACGCAGCCGGTGGTGCTGACGGATGCGGAGCCGGAGGACGGTGCGGCAGAGCACAACCCGGATCCGCAGGGGCTGACGCCGGAACACCTGGCGTATGTGATTTACACCTCCGGCTCCACCGGGAAACCCAAAGGGGTGATGGTCGAACACCGCAATGTCAGCCAGTTTATCCTCAATAATCAGGCCGCAGATATCAGCGCGCAGGACTGTATTGCGCACTGCGCCAACATTGCGTTTGACGCCTCGGTCTGGGAAATCTGGTCTGCGCTGCTGAACGGTGCGCGGCTGTGCATTATCACACCGTCGACGCTGCAGGATCCGCGCCAGTTGCGCGACGTGCTGCTGCGGGAAAAGGTCAGCGTAATGTGGCTCACCGTTGGGCTGTTCAACGAATACCTCGAGGTGCTGAAACCGGTGTTCGGACAACTGCGCTATCTGCTGACCGGTGGGGATGTGCTTGATCCGGTGAAAATCAGCCGCCTGCAGCAGTCGGCACAGCAGCCGGAGCGGCTGATAAACGGCTATGGTCCGACCGAAACCACCACCTTTGTTACCACCTACACCATTGATTCAGCGGTGAACCGCAACCGGTCAATTCCCATCGGCAAGCCTATCGCCAACACGCAGGTTTATCTTCTCGATGAGCACGGACAGCCAGTACCGCTGGGGATCTGCGGTGAGATCCATATCGCCGGTGAAAGCGTGACACGTGGTTACCTCAACCGTCCGGAACTGACGGCAGAGCGTTTTCTGCCGGACCCTTTCACGCCCGGTCAGCGAATGTACAGAACCGGCGACCTGGGTCGCTGGCTGCCGGACGGCAACATTGAGTTCCTCGGGCGCAATGATTTCCAGGTCAAACTGCGCGGGTTCCGCATTGAGCTGGGTGAAATCGAGGCTTGCCTGGCGGCGTGCGACGGCGTGCATGACGCAGTGGTGATTGCGCGGGAAGACACGCCGGGCGACAAACGGCTGGTCGCCTACCTGCTGGCAGAGCCCGGCCACACACCGGAGCCTGCGTGGTTGCGTCAGCGGCTGGCGCAGTCGCTGGCGGAGTATATGCTGCCTGCCGCGTTCGTCACGCTGGAGAACTTTCCGCTCACCCTGAATGGCAAGCTGGACAGGCAGGCGCTGCCTGCGCCGGATCGCGCGGCGGCGGTCACCCGCGGGGATGACGCGCCCGTCGGCGAAGTGGAAAAGACGCTGGCTGCTATCTGGTGTGAATTGCTGGGGCTGTCGCAGGTCGGGCGGCATGACAACTTTTTTGAACTTGGCGGTCACTCGCTGATGGCGGTACAGCTGATCAGCCGGATTCAGGGCGAGTTTTTCATTGATGTATCCATTTCCACACTCTTTCTGTCACCCACCTTACTGGAGCAAGCGGACGCCATTTTTTCTGCACAAATAGACGCCATAGCAGGAGATGAAATAGCCGCAATACAACACGAACTTGACGAGATGTTACCGGAAGAGTTAGCGAAGATGATAAGTGAAGGACACAACGAATGACGAAAAATACAAGGAATGTAGACGCGCTAAAACGTGCCATGCTGGAACAAAAAATGAAAGCGCTGTTGCGGGCACGTAAAGAGGCTCAGCCTCTTCAGGCAAGCGCAATGCCACTGGCCGATCGGCAAGCACCATTACCGCTCTCCTTCGCCCAGCAGCGTTTATGGTTTTTAAGCCAGCTCGATTCTGCCGCCAGCCTGGCATATCACATCCCGGCAACCTTACATCTCAAAGGAGTGCTTAATCATCAGGCGCTTACGGATGCATTTAACCAGCTTATTGCCCGACAAGAGAGTTTGCGCACGCGTTTTATTCTGGTGGATGGCAAGCCCTGGCAGCATATTGATCCCCCAGATACGGGCTTTGTTTTAGCGCGCCACGACTTGCGTAATCTGAGTGAAACGGCACGTTCCCAACGTATTGCCGCGCTGCAAGAAGAGGATCGGAAAACCCCGTTTGATTTGAGCAATGATCGCCTTATTCGCGGGGCGTTGTTACAACTTGGTGATGAAGAACACATTCTGCTGCTCACGCAGCACCACATCATTTCTGATGGTTGGTCGATTGGCGTGTTAGTTCGTGAACTGAGCCATCTTTATCAGGCGGCCTGCGGCGAGCATGCTTATCCTCTGCACGTCTTGCCTGTTCAGTATGCTGACTACGCAAGCTGGCAGCAGCGCCATTTTCAGGAAGGGGGTCTGGTGACGCAACTCGATTTCTGGAAACAGTATCTACAAGGTGCACCAGCGTTACTGGCACTTCCCACGGATCGCCCGCGGCCAAACGTACAAAGCTTTACGGGGAATAAAATCCCACTGCGGCTTAGTGAACCTCTGGTGGCCTCGCTTAAAGCATTGAGCCAGCGTCATGGTGCCACGCTTTTCATGACGTTGCTCGCCGGGTGGTCGATTGTCCTTAGCAGGTTAAGTGGCCAGGATGATTTGGTGATTGGCAGCCCGGTTGCTAACCGTTCGCATCAACAGGTAGAGGGGCTTATTGGCTTTTTTGTTAACACGCTCGCTTTGCGCGTTAATCTCGCCGATTGTCCGACAATCAGCCACTTATTGGCTCATGTTCGCCAACAAACACTTGCGGCTTATGAACATCAAACACTGCCCTTTGATAAGGTTGTCGAAGCCATCCAGCCAACGCGCAGTTTGAGCCACAGCCCGCTCTTTCAGGTGATGTTAGCGCTCAATAATACGCCTGCGGAGCGGCTTGAGCTGGCAGGCTTGAGCCTTTCGTTTATGGAGCAACACCACCATTCCGCCCATTTCGATCTGACACTTTCGCTCGCTGAAACATCCGGTGCGCTTGTCGGCGATTTGGAATACGCCTCTGATCTGTTTGATCACGCAACGGTAGAACGTCTCGTTGGCTACTTTGTTAAGGTGCTGACGGAGATGGCTAACGATGAGAACCTATCTCCGCATGCGCTACCCATGCTCTCTTCAGCCGAGTATCAGCAACTGATCGTTGGTTTTAACACTACCCAGGCAGCTTTACCGCACGAGCATCTGCTGCACAGCCTGTTTGAAGCGCAGGTGCAGCGCACCCCGGATGCGATAGCGGTGGTCTGCGAAGATATTACGCTCAGCTATGATGCCCTGAACCGCCGGGCCAACCGGCTGGCGCACCGGCTGATGGCGCGGGGCGTGCGCCCGGATGATCGGGTGGCGGTGTGCCTGGCGCGCAGTGTCGATGCGATAGTGGCGATGCTGGGGATTCTGAAAGCGGGCGGCGCGTATGTGCCGCTGGATCCAACGTATCCAGTGGGAAGGCTGAACTATATGCTGGCGGATTCGGCGCCGGTGGCGCTTGTGACGCAGTGTGCGCTGGCGCAGGCGCTGGACACCCCACTGCCGGTGGTACTGACGGATGCGGCTTCGGAACAGGACAGTGCTGCGGAAAACAACCCGGATCCGCTGGCGCTGGGGCTGACGCCGGAACACCTGGCGTATGTGATTTACACCTCCGGCTCGACCGGGAAACCCAAAGGGGTGATGGCTGAGCACCGCAATGTCAGCCAGTTTATCCTCAATAATCAGGCGGCCGATATCAGCGCGCAGGACTCGCTTTCACACAGCGCCAATATTGCGTTTGACGCTTCGGTATGGGAGATCTGGTCTGCGCTGCTGAACGGTGCGCGGCTGTGCATTATCACGCCGTCGACGCTGCAGGATCCGCACCAGCTGCGCGATGTGCTGCTGCGGGAGAAGGTCAGCATATTGTGGATTACCGTCGGGCTGTTCAACGAATACCTCGAGGTGCTGAAACCGGTATTCGGGCAACTGCGCTATCTGCTGACTGGCGGAGATGTGCTTGATCCGGTGAAGATCAGCCGCCTGCAGCAGTCGGCACAGCAACCAGAGCGGTTGATAAGCTGTTACGGTCCGACCGAAGCCACCACGTTTATTACGACCTATGCCATCTCTGATGCTGTGAACCGCAATCGCTCAATTCCCATCGGCAAGCCTATTGCCAATACGCAGGTTTATCTTCTCGATGAGCACGGACAGCCGGTGCCGCTGGGGATCTGCGGTGAGATCCATATCGCCGGTGAAAGTGTGGCGCGTGGTTACCTGAACCGCCCGGCGCTGACGGCAGAGCGTTTTCTGCCGGACCCCTTCACGCCGGGTCAGCGGATGTACCGGACCGGTGATCTCGGGCGCTGGCTGCCGGACGGCAACATTGAGTTCCTCGGGCGCAATGATTTCCAGGTCAAACTGCGCGGCTTCCGCATCGAGCCGGGAGAAATCAGCTCCTGCCTGACAGCGTGCGACGGCGTACGTGACGCGGTGGTGATTGCGCGGGAAGACACGCCGGGCGACAGGCGGCTGGTTGCCTACCTGCTGGCAGCGCCCGGTCACACGCCGGAGCCTGCGCGGCTGCGTCAGCAACTGGCGCAGTCGCTGGCGGAGTACATGCTGCCCGCCGCGTTCGTTACGCTGGAATCCTTTCCGCTCACGCCGAACGGCAAGCTGGACAGGCAGGCGCTGCCCGCGCCGGATCGCACGGCGGCGGTCACCCGCGGGGATGAGGCCCCGGCGGGTGAGGTGGAAAACGCGCTGGCCGCCATCTGGTGTGAGCTGCTGGGGCTGTCGCAGGTCGGGCGGCACGATAACTTCTTCGAACTCGGCGGCCATTCGCTGATGGTGGTCAGCCTGCTGGAGCGGCTGCGCGGTCAGGGGATGACGCTGGATATCCGCGGGGCGTTCTCCGCTCCGGTGCTGGCCGACATGGCCCTGAGCATCACCGTCCGGGACGCGGGCGCGGAAGCGCCGGTTCCGCCGCCAGGTATCCCGGCGCACTGTCAGGCCATCACGCCCGGGATGCTGCCGCTGGTCAGCCTGACACAGGCGGAGACTGATGCGGTGGTGGCGACGGTGGACGGCGGCGCGGCGAACGTGCAGGACATTTACCCGCTGTCACCGCTGCAGGAGGGTATTCTGTTCCACCATCTGCTGCAGGCACAGGGGGATGCCTACCTGCTCAACAGCCTGCTGGCCTTTGACTCCCGCGTGCTGATGGAGACGTTCCTGGCGGCGCTGCAGCAGGTGATTGACCGCCACGACATCCTGCGCAGCGCGGTGTGCTGGCAGGGGGTGTCCCGCCCGGTGCAGGTGGTCTGGCGTCGGGCTGTCCTGCCGGTGACGGCATTTGTGGCGCAGGACGGGCAGGATGTCGCCGCACAGCTGCGGGCGCAGGCCAGCCCGCACCGGCGGCGCATGGACGTCAGCCGCGCCCCGCTGTTCAGCGCACAGACGGTGTATGACCCGGCACAGCAGCAGTGGCTGCTGGCGCTTAACTTTCATCACCTGGTCTGCGACCACATCTCGATGGCGCTGGTCTGCGATGAAATCACGCAGATTCTGGACGGGAACAGCGCCGCGCTGCCGGCGCCGGTGCCCTACCGCAACTTTATCGCCCGCACGCTGCGCGTGCCGGAGAGTGAGCACGAGGCGTGGTTCCGCGCCCGGCTGGCGGATATCAGCACCCCGACCGCACCGTATGACATTGCCGACACGCGGGAAAGCGGCGGGGCGTGCGGGGAAGCCCGGCAGACGCTGGATACCGCGCTGGCGGGGCACATCCGTGCGCAGGCGCGGCGGCTGGGCGTCAGTCCCGGCGTGCTGTTCCACACGGCGCAGGCCCGCCTGCTGGCGCAGCTGTGTGGCCGGGATGACGTGGTGTTCGGCACCGTGCTGATGGGGCGCCTGCAGGCCGGTGACAGCGGCGAGTCCGGCCCCGGCATGTTCATCAACACGCTGCCGCTGCGGGTGTCGCTGGCCGGCCGGAGCGCGCAGGAGGCCGTGCTGTCCACGCGGGATGCGCTGGCGGCGCTGCTGGAGCATGAACAGGCACCGCTGGCGCTGGCGCTGCGGTGCAGCGGCGTGCCGCAGCCGCTGCCGCTGTTCAGCACGCTGCTGAACTACCGCCACAGCCCGGCGCGCAGCGGCCTTGTCCGCGAGGGTATCCGGCTGCTGGAAGCCGAAGAGCGGACCAACTACCCGATAGCCTTCTCGGTGGATGACACCGGGGAGGGGTTCATCCTGACGGCGCAGACGGTGGCGGGGATTGACCCGCAGCGCCAGCTCGGTTATCTGCTGACCACGCTGGCGTCGCTGAGCGCGGCGCTGGCGCATGAGCCGCAGCGCCCGGTGCTGAGCCTCCCCGTGCTGCCGGCGGCAGAGCGGCGTCAGGTGCTGGCGGAGTTTAATGCCACGCGGGTGGCCCTTCCGGCTGAGGGACTGATACACCGTCTGTTTGAGGCGCAGGTGGTGCGCACCCCGGAGGCGGTGGCGGTGGTCTGCGAAGATATCACGCTCAGCTACGACGCGCTGAACCGCCGGGCCAACCGGCTGGCGCACCGGCTGATGGCGCAGGGCGTGCGCCCGGACGACCGGGTGGCGGTGTGCCTGGCGCGCAGCGCCGATGTGCTGGTGGCGATACTGGGCATTCTGAAAGCGGGCGGCGCGTATGTGCCGCTGGACCCGGCGTACCCGGCGGGACGGCTGAACTACATGCTGGCGGATGCGGCGCCGGTGGCGCTGGTGACGCAGCGGGGGCTGGCGCAGACGCTGAATGCCACGCAGCCGGTGGTGCTGACGGATGCGGAGCCGGAGGACGGTGCGGCAGAGCACAACCCGGAGCCGCAGGGGCTGACGCCGGAACACCTGGCGTATGTGATTTACACCTCGGGCTCCACCGGGAAACCCAAAGGGGTGATGGTCGAACACCGCAACGTAGTTAACATGCAAAGGGCCTTACAGGTGATGCTGGATATACAACATCCCTCACACGTGAGCATGAATGCCAGCATCGTGTTCGATGCATCCGTGCAGAGCTGGGTGCATTTGCTGTCGGGACATACGATGGTCATGGTGCCGGAAGAGGTGCGTAAAGAGAGCGGAGCGCTGTTATCTTTCTTACGTCGTCATAATGTTGATGTGATTGATTGCACACCCCTTCAGTTACAAGGAATGCTTGCCGCAGGTTTACAGAAAGCGTATGAGGGCTATCCCTGTACTGTCATTATCGGTGGCGATGCGATCCCTTCATCAGCATGGTCGACCATGCAAAACATTGAGCAGATCCGTTTTGTTAATGCCTATGGGCCGACGGAGTGTACCGTAGATGCCAGTATGTGCATGATTGATAAAACGCTGGCGACGCCAGGCATTGGCAAACCGATCGCCAACACGCAGATCTATCTGCTGGATAATCACGGTCAGCCGGTGCCTCAAGGGATCTGCGGCGAGCTTTATATCGCTGGAAACGGCGTGGCGCGCGGTTACCTGAACCACCCGGAGTTGACCGCAGAGCGTTTTCTGCCGGACCCTTTCACGCCCGGTCAGCGGATGTACAGAACCGGTGACCTGGGTCGCTGGTTGCCGGATGGCAACATTGAGTTTCTCGGGCGCAATGATTTTCAGGTCAAACTGCGCGGGTTCCGCATCGAGCTGGGGGAAATCGAGGCCTGCCTGACGGCGTGTGCTGGCGTGCGCGACGCGGTGGTGATTGCGCGGGAAGAGACGCCGGGCGACAAACGGCTGGTCGCCTACCTGCTGGCAGAGCCCGGTCACATGCCGGAGCCTGCGTGGTTGCGCCAGCAACTGGCGCAGTCGCTGGCCGAGCATATGCTGCCCGCCGCGTTCGTCACGCTGACGACCTTTCCACATACCCCGAACGGCAAGCTGGATCGCCAGGCGCTGCCCGCGCCGGATCGTGCCGCGTTGGTCACCCGCGGGGATGAGGCTCCGGCTGGTGAAATAGAAAACGCGCTTGCCGCTATCTGGTGTGAACTGCTGGGGCTGTCGCAGGTCGGGCGGCATGACAACTTTTTTGAGCTTGGCGGCCACTCCTTACTTGCCGTTCAACTGTTAAACCGCATGGTAAAAACGGGTCTGTCTATCTCGCTGGCAACACTCTTTGCTAATCCATCCCTGGCGCAGCTTGCTGGCGTCATTCAGGACAGGGAGAAATCACTCGCTTCACCTTTTGCCAATAATCCCGTTGTGCTGCGGGGAGAAGGTGCGCAACCGCCGCTTTTCCTGGTGCACGAGCCTTCCGGCGATCCGCTGGTCTATTCGCCTCTGGCTACAATGCTGCGAGTTGATCGACCTGTATATGCACTTTCAGCACTTGGTCTGCATGCAGCAGATAATCCGCCGACATCGCTGGAAGCGCTGGCTGCCTGTCATATTGAAGCCATTCGTCGCGTACAGCCGCATGGGCCTTACCATCTCGCGGGCTGGTCTTTGGGCGGTGTTATCAGTTATGAAATTGCGCTGCAGTTGCAACAAAGCGGCGAAGAGATCGCTTTTATCGGCATGATTGACAGCTATCATCCGGCTGCGCATCAGAAGCGTGATTTCCGCGCGAGCAGCGAGCGGGCAGTGCGTGACGAAATGATCTTAAATTTCTTATCCATGCATGTGCCGGAGAGCGAAAGATCGTTACTGGCACAGCTGCCATCCCCCATTGATATGCTAGCCGTGTTTGATCTTTGTACCGAACATAACTGGTTACCGAAGGATATTCGCTATGAGGATCTGTTGCTACGTCTGGAAACGGTGTTGTACATCAGGCCGCTGGGGCTTCGGTACCAGCCAGCTCCGGCAGAGCTAACCATTACGCTTTATACGGCCAACCCGGATGAAAGCGATGACATGTGGCGCGGCTGGCGCGGCACGGTAAGCAGCGATTCGTCGCGGCATGTCATAGGTGGAACGCACTTGTCGATTATGCAACCGCCGTTACTGGCGCAACTGGCGACGCAAATGACGGCAGACCTGCTTCCCCGATCGTCCTGTCACCCGGTGGTTGTTATGCAGGAGGGGACTGATCGCGAAACGCCGGTATTTTGCATCCCAGGTGCTGGCGCATCCGCATTCAGTTTTCTCGACCTGGTGGCGCTTTTGCCCGCAAATCTTCCTGTTTATGCGCTACAGGCTCGCGGGCTCACCAATGTAAATGCAATGCCGCACCTGACGGTTGAAGAGACAGCCCGTGATTACATCTGCGCAATGCGTGAACGGCAGCCTTCCGGGCCATATCACCTTATTGGGCACTCCTTTGGCGGCTGGATAGCCTTTGAAATTGCGCTGCAATTACAGGCGCAAGGGGAGACGGTTGCGGATCTTATTCTCATTGATAGCCGCTCACCTGGGGCTAAGCCGCTGATCAGTCACCTTGAGGCATTGATGAAATTAATCAGCATTTATAATTTGATGCTGAACCGGGAACTGCCCATTACGCAGGAAGCGTTATTGGAGATGGCACCACACCAGCGGCTTATCTGTTTGCATCAACTTTTGATTGAGGCGGGGATTTACACCCGCAACACGCCGCTTTCGTTGCTGACGGGTGTTTTCCATGTGATGTTCGCTAATCTGAACACGTCCTATATCCCCCGCACGCATTATCAGGGTGTGTTGCATATGATTAATGCCCAAGAGGCTAATGCCGCAGAGCGGGAACAGCGCGAAGCAGTTTGGCGTGAACATGCGACACACTGCTCCACCATGCTGAGCCCGGGAAATCATATGACCATGCTGAGCACGCCGCATGCAGGCGCGCTTGCTAGTCATATTACGACCGTGATGAGTAAGCCTTAGCCGAGCCCGTTTCTCATAACAAACCTAAACCACCTCTGATGAGGTGGTTTTTTATTTGTGCGTATAAAAGCAAAGATCAGCGCTGTCTCCTGCTTCCGGTTATATTTGCACGCTGGTAAAGTGATTCGCGGGTAAAGGCGAGGGAATAGAGGCAGGCGAAGATGAGCGGGCGCATTGACTATCAAATTGAAAAATATAGTTTCACTGCGGTTGATGAAACGCCGCGTCTGGCGCGCCAGTGGGCCGATGTCATGGAGGAGTGCCGCCAGACGCAGGCCGGGGCGCAGGAGCGTTTACGCATTGCATTGTTAAATGTGGATTACATTACCAGCCTGGAGCTGCCTTTTCGTTTGTTGCTGGTTCGTGCGCCGCAGCTTATCGACAGTCTGCGCGACGAGCTACAAATCAGCCGCAAACCCGCCGTTATCAGCGGCAGCCGCTGGGGGTGTACCTACAGTTTGAAAAGCGATTTAAGCGCTATCCCGGATGCCTTTAGCTACCGCTTTTCCAATCGCATTCGTCGCCTTGATCCCACTAACGTTACGGCTGCGCCGTACCAGCAAATCGCCAAAGAGGTTAAAGCCCCGCGCGAACGTCTTAAATTGGCACTGGATAGCGGCCTTCAGGTCACCGCGCTTGATGCGTTGTTTTGGTTCGGCATTCAGCGGCTGGCGGCAGATGTGGCGAGGATCAGAAAGAAAGGGATGAGAATCAGCACTGCAGAAACGGATGTATTCGATAGCCTGACGGGTACAACGCGGCGGGTACCGTATTATCAACTTGGACGGCGTTAAAGAAACTTTAGCGATAAATTTGAATACATTCTGGAATGCTTTCTGAAAATATTGTGCGGCCTTATTACCGGCAACAATATTATCTGGAAAGTGTTATGCGCTAATTAACTTATCAATTAATAACCTCGCGTATTAATGATTAATTAAAATCCTTTATTTATTCCTAATCTTTAGTATTTGATGTAAAAAATGAAACGTTTTGGTTTATTGTTTCCGTGTTATGCGCAGGGACAGTTACGCGCAAATATCACAAAGTAATAAATAGAGAGGGAACGATGAGCGATAGCTTCCAGCGGGAGATACCGAAAGCGCGTATCAACCTGAAACTCGACCTGCATACGGGCGGAGCACAGAAAAAAACAGAATTACCTTTGAAACTACTGGTTACGGGTGATTTTAGTAACGGGCAGGAAACTGCATCTTTAAGTGAACGCGTTAAAGTCAATATTAATAAGAATAACTTTAATAGTGTTCTTTCTGATTATTCCCCAAAAATTAACCTTGTGGTCGAAAATACACTGGCGGGTAATGGTAGCGAAGAGAATATCAGCTTGATGTTCCGCGATATGAAAGATTTCACGCCGGAAGAGGTCGCCCGCCAAATTCCACAGCTCAAAGCTATGCTGGCAATGCGCAATCTACTTCGCGATCTGAAGGCGAACTTACTCGATAATCAGACTTTCCGAAAGGAATTAGAAAAAATTCTTCTTAATCCCTCTCTCAGCGCAGAACTGCGTGATGAGCTCTCTTCCCTTGCGCCCAAACAGCCATGAATGCTGGCGAAGTTTTAACAGATGAATAAGGAATGTTGATGTCTGTACAAAATGAAAGTGTCGCCACAGGCGAAAGCGTGGTTTTACAAGGCACGCAAGCGGGAGGTGTCTATGCCTCTTTATTTGAAAAGATCAATCTGAACCCGGTATCAACGCTAAGCGCGCTGGATATCTGGCAGGATGCGCAGGCGATGTCGGATGCAACTGCCGATGAGCGCCTGACCGCAGGGATGCAGGTATTCCTGGAATGCCTGAAAAAATCTGGTTCGAAAGTCGAAAAACTTGACCGGAATTTAATTGACCGCCATATCGCAGAGCTGGATGACCAGATTAGCCGTCAACTGGATGCGGTGATGCACCATGAGGCGTTTCAGGCAGTAGAAAGTTTGTGGTGTGGTCTGAAATCACTGGTGGATAAAACTGATTTTCGCCAGAACGTCAAAGTCGAACTGCTCGATCTTTCCAAAGACGATTTGCGTCAGGACTTTGAAGATAGCCCCGAAATTATCCAGAGTGGTTTATACAAACATACTTACATCGATGAATATGATACGCCGGGTGGCGAGCCCATCGCAGCACTCATTTCCGCTTACGAGTTTGATGCGTCTGCGCAGGATGTCGCTTTGCTACGCAATATTTCGAAAGTATCTGCCGCAGCCCACATGCCGTTTATCGGTTCGGCAGGCCCGAAATTCTTCCTTAAGGATGCGATGGAGGACGTGGCAGCGATTAAAGATATTGGCAACTACTTTGACCGTGCTGAGTACATCAAGTGGAAATCCTTTCGCGAGACGGACGACTCCCGCTATATCGGTCTGGTGATGCCACGCGTACTTGGCCGCCTGCCATATGGACCAGACACCGTACCGGTACGAAGCTTTAACTATGTGGAAGAAGTGAAAGGGCCGGATCACGATAAATACCTGTGGACCAACGCCTCGTTCGCCTTTGCAGCCAACATGGTACGCAGTTTTATCAATAACGGTTGGTGCGTACAAATTCGCGGCCCGCAGGCGGGCGGTGCGGTTCAGGATCTGCCTATTCACCTTTATGATCTCGGTACGGGCAACCAGGTAAAAATCCCCTCTGAAGTGATGATCCCGGAAACCCGTGAATTTGAGTTCGCAAATCTCGGTTTTATTCCGCTGTCGTACTACAAAAATCGCGATTATGCCTGTTTCTTCTCCGCGAACTCCACGCAGAAACCCGCGCTGTACGATACCGCTGACGCAACCGCCAATAGCCGTATCAATGCGCGCCTACCATATATCTTCCTACTCTCGCGTATAGCGCATTACCTGAAGCTTATTCAGCGCGAAAACATCGGCACCACCAAAGATCGCCGATTATTGGAACTGGAGCTGAATACTTGGGTGCGTAGCCTGGTAACCGAAATGACCGATCCGGGTGATGAGTTGCAGGCATCACACCCGCTGCGCGATGCCAAAGTTGTGGTGGAGGACATTGAAGACAACCCGGGGTTCTTCCGCGTCAAACTCTATGCCATTCCTCATTTCCAGGTAGAAGGTATGGACGTCAACCTGTCACTGGTATCCCAGATGCCGAAAGCCAAGTCATAAGGCGAGGGAATACCTGGGATGAAGATTTATCGCCCGTTATGGAATGAAGGGGCCTTGCTGGCCCCTCAGCAGTTTCAGCAGCAGTCCGAGTGGGAATCTTTTGTACGTGCCGGACTGTCCCAGCTTTACAACCCCTTTCCGTGGGGTGTTGAACGTGTAGAGCTCAATGACGCACTTCTCGCGTCTGGTCGGGTGCAGGTGCAGACCCTGCGTTTGTGGCTTCCGGATGGCACGTTGATTGATACACAACACAGCGACTTACCGCCTGAGCCGAGGGAAGTCGTGCTGGCGGATTCCGGGCGGGCGGGCAGTATGACGGTGCTGATTGCGCTGCCGGTGATGCAACCCGGCATTGTTAATGTCCAGATGGAAGCCGTGCCAGCCGAACGCCCACTGCGCTATCGCGAAGAGTGGGTGACAGTTCAGGATGTGTTCGGTCAGGAGGAAGAGCCGATGGCAGTGGCCCGTTTCAACCTTGCGTTCCGTTTTGATCACGAAAGTAACGATGCCTGGCAGACCTGTGCAGTAGCTCGTCTGTTGCCTGACGGGCAAGGGGGCTGGCGTCAGGATCCGGACTTTGTGCCGCCGATGACAATATTCTCTGCAAGCAACCTGTTATGCGAACGTCTGGTGCTGCTAAACCGCCAGTTGCGTTCCCGACGCCAGCGTCTGATGGCGATGCGTCGCGAAAGCAATGATCGCATGGCGGACTTTGCGGTTGCCGATGTCTCGTTGTTCTGGTTGCTGAATGCGCTGAATACGCATGCCCGTGTGCTGACTGAGTTCGAACGCTTCCCGGCCCGTCATCCTGAACAGGTATGGGTAGAGCTGGCGCGACTTGCTGGCAGCCTGCTGACGTTTTCACTGGATCGCGATCTGGATGCGATCCCGGGCTATGACCATCGCACCCCGGAAAACACTTTTCCGCCGCTATTTGAACTTATTAGTGAGCTGCTGGAAGCCAGCCTGCCGTCGCGTGTTATTGCCGTGAATATGACCCGCCTGGACGAGCAGACCTGGAAAGCGGTATTGCACGATATTCGGCTGCGCGAAGAAGCCGATTTTTACCTGTCTGTCCGTTCAAACCTGCCTGCCTGGCAGGTGGCCGAGAAATTTACCGAAATGGCTATGGCCGGTACCCCGGATGACGTGGGCCAAATTACCAGCGTGGCAATGGAAGGTATTGGTCTTATCCCTCTCACCCATGTTCCTGCGGCACTGCCGGTGCGCCTGGAAAATCAGTACTTCGTGCTGGATATGGAGAGCCGTGCGGCGCATGAGATGCTGGAACAAGGGGTGTGTCTGTTCTACGTACCGTCATTGCTGGGCGAGCTTGAACTTGAACTGTTTGCGGTACTGCGCTCATGAGAAAGGATATTGATATCGACGGCCTGATGGCGGACACCTGGCTCACCGTGGCTCAGCTGCGACACGGCGCCAGATCTCCCGATGGCAAGGCGCTCTATACAAACTGTTGTGCACAGGTGGAAAGCGTACGCGAAGCGCTGGAGCGAGCTGGTTACGATAGCGAGAGCATCGCGCATATTTCCTATGCACAGTGTGCCCTACTGGATGAAGCGGTGATGAACCGTAAGCCCGTGTCTGATGGTGCAGAAGCGGATTTACCGGACTCTGAATCTGCAACGGAGGCACAGCAGAAGGCCGACATGGACGAAGGCATCAAAGCCTGGCGCGCCGCGCCGTTGCAGGCCCGTTACTTTAGTTCGTTGCGTGCGGGGGGAGCCTTATATGACCGCATTGCGCAAGTGCTACGCCAGCCGTCACCGGTTCCTGCGGTACTGACCTGCTACCAGCGTGTTCTTGCGCTGGGGTTCCAGGGACAGTTCGCGCTCTCCGGTGCCGAACAGACGCAGCGAGAAGAGGTGATTGCGGCTCTTAATGAGTGCGTACCACCGCTGGAGGCTAGCGTTGACCTGGTCGTACAGAAAATCGATAAGCGCCGCTACAAAATCCTGCGCTCCGTAGGATTCTGGATAATCCTGGCGGCACTTCTCACGGCACTGGTCTGGGCTGGCAGTCACCTGTGGCTGAAGGACCTTCTGCACCAGCAATTACCGGAGCTGCGCTGATGCGAAAATCTGCACTGTCACGGGCTGCGTTTCCGGTGCTGATTTGTCTGGCTGCCACGCTCTGGGTGATTTGGGGTTTTCTGAATGTCTCCGTACTGACCAACAGTGTGCTGACGCTGACAGGGCTCATTGTGGCGCTGTTGCTGATGTGTTGCCGCTATCGCCGCCAGCAGCCTGCCGGGCAGTATGTTGATGAGAGTGTTTCTCCGCCAGCAGGCTTCACTGGTCCGGTTCTGTTGGTATGCGGCGATATTGACGATCAACTGTTTGTGGATGGTACATGCCGAACCACGGCACAGGGCTGCTATCTCAAAGTGGGTTCAACGGATCAGTTAAGCAAATTTGCTGAGTGTTTACTCGCGCGTGAACCGCGTATGGCCGGGCAACTGGTGGTGATGTTCCGCTGCCTGCCCGATTTGCACGAGGATGAAGGGCGACTGCGTGTTTCTCTGAAGGTACTGCGTCAACAGGTGAAACAGCTGAAAAATCTTTCCGGCTATCTGCCCCCTGTCGTGCTGGCTGGCGAGTTTTCCGGGCCGGAAACGCCGTGGATTGTGATTCGGGGTCAAACGCCGTTGGTCTGCCCAACTGATGAACCTGTGCAGACACTGGAGGCGTGGCGAACTCTGCCTGACAACGTGACCCGTATGCCATATCTGTCTCATGCGATTAGCTTGCTGCAACAGGTGGTGATGGATGAACTGATGAAAGCGGACAGGCTGTCTCCGGCGGTCACGCCGTTTGCAGTGGTTGTGCGCAGTGGGGCTCTGCGTACTGAGGCCGAAGCTATCTGGCCGCAGTGGTTGTTTCGCCATTCGAAATTGTTACCCCCGGCATCCAATTCAACGTATTCAGCGCTGTGGCATTTTCCCGATCCGCTTCTGCCGCTGCTTGCACCTTATACCATGCCTCTTCAGGGCGGGAGAACCGGGTGTTGTGTGGTGATGTTCCTGCTGTTTTGCATCGTCAGTGCGCTTGGCCTGTCCGTTCTGCATAACCAGTCCCTTATTGGGCGGATTGCTGCCGATCTGCAGCGCTGGTACGCCATTCCGATGACGCACTACGCACCGAAAGCGCAATCACTACAGGCCCTGCAACAGGATGCCTTGCTGCTGGAACGCTGGCAGCGCCAGGGCGAGCCGCAGCGTTACGGTCTGGGACTCTATCCCGGCGAGCGTTTGTGGCTGAGCGTTCAGCAGGCCATTGATACCTGGGTTCCGCCACCGCCGCCACAACTAAAAGCGGTGCCGAAGATTATCCGCCTCGACAGCATGTCGCTTTTCGACTCGGGTAAGTCTGACCTCAAGTCTTGTTCTACCAAACTGCTGGTCAACTCCCTGGTAGGCATTAAGGCCAAACCGGGCTGGCTGATTGTGGTGGCGGGGCATACCGATAACACCGGCAATCCAGGGCTTAACCAGATGCTCTCGATGAAACGCGCCGAAGCGGTACGTGACTGGATGCGTGACACCGGTGACGTACCAGAAAGCTGTTTTGCGGTGCAGGGCTACGGTCAACGTCGCCCCATTGCAACCAATGACACCCCGGAAGGCCGCGCGCTCAACCGCCGTGTCGAAATCAGTCTGGTACCGCAGGTTGATGCCTGCCAATTACCGGGCAAACCCTCAGCGTCATCACAGGATGATGGCGCATCACAACACAATGGAGAGTAATTCCATGGCAATTCCTGTTTATCTTTGGCTGAAAGACGATGGCGGTGCGGACATCAAAGGGTCTGTGGACGTCAAGGATCGCGAAGGCAGCATCGAAGTCGTTGCACAGCAGCACAACCTGTACATCCCGACGGACAACAACACCGGCAAGTTGACCGGTACACGTATCCACACCCCGTTCCTGTTCACTAAGGAAATCGATTCTTCCAGCCCGTATCTCTACAAGGCGGTGACGACCGGCCAGACCCTGAAGTCTGCGGAATTCAAGTGGTACAAAATCAACGACGCAGGCCAGGAAGTGGAGTACTTCAACACCAAACTGGAAAACGTGAAAGTGGTGAAAGTGAATCCGGTGATGCACGACATCAAAGATCCTTCTTACGAGAAGCACAACCACCTCGAGCAGATCGAACTGCGCTACGAAAAAATTACCTGGACCTACAAAGACGGCAACATCATTCATTCCGATTCCTGGAACGAACGCGCCACTGCATAAGTCGCAAGCGGACAGTCCCCCCTGTCCGCTTTTTCTTTTTTGCTGACTGTCTGCCGCCGCGGGCTTTCAGCAAAGAATCACACAATTTGCCTGCCTGACCTGATGCGCTTTGGGTTCCTTGTCAAAAGGGAAAGCGATGGGCGGTAGCGTACCCGGCACAACCTAAGAGAGAGACAAATGGAAAACTCAGCCGCCCTGTTACGTCGCCTTAATCCTTACTGCGCCCGTGCGCTGGAGGGGGCTGCTTCCCTATGTCAGTCCCGTGCCCATGCGGAAATTTTGCCCGAACACTGGCTGCTGAAACTGCTGGAGCAGGGCGAAGGTGATCTCACGGTGCTGGCGCGGCGCTACGAGTGGGATATGGACAGTATGTGGCAGGCGCTGCTGGGCTGGCTGGACCAGCTTCCGCGCTCGGTACGCAGCCGGCCACAGCTGGCGAACTCTCTCAACACGTTGCTGAAACAGGCATGGATGATAGCGTCGTTGCAGGGCGAAGAAAAAATCCGCAGCCTGCATCTGCTGATTGCGCTGGTTGAAAGCCCGACGCTGATTCATTGCGATGGCCTGTGGCCTCTGCTGACGCTGGGCCAGAGCCAGCTAGAGCGCCTGCGCCCGCTGCTGGATGCACAGTCTGACGAACGCCCGGAAGTGCAGCAGGATGCAGCGCTGGCCCAGAGCCATGGCGGCGATGTGGAGCTTGTCGGGCGTCCTGACGGCGCAGAGGCAAAAGAGGGTGAACTGAGCGCGGCGTTGCAGAACGCACTGGATAAATTCACCCTCGACGTCACCGCTAAAGCGAAAGAGGGCAAAATCGATCCGGTGTTTGGTCGTGATACTGAAATCCGCCAGATGGTGGACATTCTGTCACGCCGTCGCAAGAACAACCCGATTCTGGTGGGGGAACCGGGTGTCGGTAAAACCGCGCTGGTGGAGGGCCTTGCGCTGCGGATTGCCGAAGGCAACGTGCCTGAATCACTCAAACCCGTCGTTCTGCGTACCCTCGATCTTGGGTTGTTGCAGGCGGGCGCAGGCGTGAAAGGCGAATTTGAACAGCGCCTGAAAAATGTCATTGACGCCGTGCAGCAGTCGCCGGTGCCAATTCTGCTGTTTATCGACGAGGCACATACCATCATTGGCGCGGGCAACCAGGCAGGTGGCGCGGATGCGGCAAATCTGCTGAAACCGGCGCTGGCGCGTGGTGAATTGCGTACCATTGCCGCGACAACCTGGTCTGAATACAAACAATACTTCGAGCGCGATGCGGCGCTGGAACGCCGCTTCCAGATGGTGAAAGTGGACGAACCGGATGACGACACTGCCTGTCTGATGCTGCGCGGCCTGAAATCCCGCTACGCCGAATACCATAACGTGCATATCACTGACGATGCCGTGCGTGCCGCCGTCACGCTGTCGCGTCGCTATCTGACGGGCCGTCAGTTGCCGGACAAAGCCGTTGACCTGCTCGATACCGCTAGCGCCCGCGTACGCATGAGTCTCGATACCGTGCCGGAACAACTGACTCGCCTCCGCTCGCAAATTACAGCGCTTGAAATGGAGAAGCAGGCACTGCTGGAAGACATCGCCATCGGGAATCAGAGTCTCGGTGAACGCCTGATGGTGATTGAGCCAGAAGAAGTGCGCCTGACTGCTGAATTCGATGAACTGGAAGCCCGATACGGCCAGGAACTCGCGCTCACCGAACAACTGCTGGCGAACCGCCAGGATATTTCCCGCCAGAGTGAAACTCACACGCTGCAACAGGAACTGAGCGGCATGCAGCACAGCAACCCGCTTCTCTCCGTGGATGTGGACGTGCGCACTGTTGCTAACGTCATTGCCGACTGGACCGGTGTGCCGCTCTCTTCGCTGATGAAAGACGAGCAGACCGAACTGCTGACCCTGGAAAATGAAATCGGCAAACGTGTGGTCGGGCAGGATGTTGCGCTCACCGCCATCGCGCAACGCCTGCGTGCGGCGAAAACAGGCCTCACTTCCGAGAACGGTCCGCAGGGCGTGTTCCTGCTGGTTGGCCCAAGCGGCGTGGGGAAAACCGAAACGGCACTGGCGCTCGCCGATGTGCTGTACGGTGGCGAAAAGTCGCTAGTTACCATCAACCTGTCCGAATACCAGGAGCCGCACACGGTTTCCCAGTTGAAAGGTTCGCCTCCGGGCTATGTCGGCTATGGTCAGGGCGGCATTCTGACCGAAGCAGTGCGTAAGCGTCCTTACGGCGTGGTGCTGCTGGATGAAGTGGAGAAAGCCCACCGTGATGTGATGAACCTGTTCTATCAGGTTTTCGACCGCGGGTTTATGCGCGACGGCGAAGGTCGCGAAATCGACTTTCGCAACACCGTCATTCTGATGACCTCAAACCTCGGCAGCGACCACCTGATGCAACGGCTTGATGAACAGCCGGAAGCCAGCGAAGGCGATCTGCATGAGTTGTTGCGCCCGACCCTGCGCGACCATTTCCAGCCTGCGCTGCTCGCCCGCTTCCAGACGGTGATTTACCGTCCGCTGGCGCAAGCCGCGATGCGCACCATTGTGGAAATGAAACTCATCCAGGTGAGCAAACGCCTGCACCGCCATTACGGTCTGACCACATATATCGACGAGAGCCTGTATGACGCTCTGACGTCCGCCTGCTTGCTACCTGATACCGGCGCGCGAAACGTCGACAGCTTACTCAACCAGCAAATTCTGCCAGTGCTGAGCCAGCAGTTGCTTACCCATATAGCCGCGAAGCAGAAGCCGAAAATGCTGACGCTTGGCTGGAATGAGGTCGAGGGAATTGAACTGGTGTTTGGCGTCGGGTAAGCGATAAAGAATCTACAAAACTAAATCAGTATCTAAAAAAGGGAAATTAAAAAATGTTAAAAAAAATGGCTTTATTAACCGTTATTACAGCATTTTCTAATGCAGCAAATGCCGGGTTGTTTGATTCAAACGATTTTAAATGTGGCAGGGATGATGCAGTAAAAGCGCTTGCTGGATATATAAATGATGAAGCATCGGGTATGTTGCAAAGCAGTTTTATCACAAAGACTAAGTTTAATTACGATAAACCGGTTTTCGTTTACCAGAATATGTTGAATAGCATGAAAGTAGACGTTACGAATGTCTCAACGTCAGGCGTAGGAGGCTATGGTCTGGATTGCAGAGCGACTATTTCAATTAAGATTCCACAAGATACGTTGGATGTGGTAAGCAAGGTCCCTCATTATTTGCAGTATGTCACAGGCGGAAATGGAAAGGTAAACAACAGCGGCGTTACATGGAATGGTGTCACCTATGAAGCCAAACTTGCTGATAATAATAAAGATATACTTTTTAGTAACTTCAACAGGGCTGACGTTTCAGCTGCCATGTTCAATATGAGTGTACTGGCTGTAAATAAGGATCAGATTATTAGTATTCTTTCACAGAGTTCGTTGAATTCAGCACAGTCTGCCTATGCAAGCGCCGATCGTGAACTGAATGCTGTATGGAAAGAGTTACCCGACTCAGTACGAAACTCAATGAAGAAAGAACAGATTGCATGGGTTAATAACAAAGTGACGAAATGCGGAAAAATTTCAGATGGCAAAGCGGAAACAATTAATATGCAGCAGCGAGTTAATATTTACCAGTGCCAGACAAAAATGACTAATGAAAGAATTTCCTATTTAACTGGCGATAATGAATAAGTTTTTTAATTTACGGCATTTATTTATGTAGACATTGACTACCGAGAAAGTGCGGGAGAGAGGATTAAAAGGATGAGTGATTCCGTGATTGCCCTGACGAAGGAAAAAACCGACGTACTACTGGGTATGTCCCGCTACAAGTTGGTTGTTCACGAGTGCCCGCACTTTCTGGATGTCTTCAATTTTAAGGCGGAAGAAAAGCTCAGCGAACCGTGGCATTACACCGTTAAAGTGACCTGCACCGAAGGCGATATTGCCAGCGACAGCATGCTGCTTAAACCGGCGTCGTTCACGCTCCAGGTTCCGCTGTATAACGGCATGCCAGCCACACCATTGCGTACTGTTTATGGCGTAGTTCAGACATTCCAGCGCCTTTCGACTTCTGCTGATGAAACCTGGTACACGCTGAAGATTGTGCCGCGCATCGCGCTGTTGCAGTACACAAAGCGCAGCGAGATTTACCTTAATCAGTCCGTTGTTGAAGTGGTGGAAAAAATTCTGCGTTCACACGGGCTGGAAGGCGCTGATTTTGAGTTCCGTCTGTCGCAGAATTATCCGGCACGTGAACTGATCACCCAGTGGCGAGAAACTGACCTCGAATTTGTGCAGCGTTTACTGGCTGAAGTCGGCATCTTCTGGCGCTTTGAAATGGATGGTCGTCTCGAACAGGATGTGGTGATTTTCCAGGACAGCCCAGAGTATTACCAGTTTGGTGTAACTCTGCCGCTGATCCCGCCGTCACGCACCAGCGATAATGGGCAGCTCAGCGTATGGGATATTAAAACTGACCATCAGGTGGTGTCAGAAAGCGTAGCCAACCGTGATTACAACTACCGCGAGGCGTTGACGCCACAGGACAGCTCTGCGTCTGTCAACACCACGGATGGCATCACTACAGGCGAGGTGTATCACTACGCAGAACCTTTTCTGAGCGAAGGTGATACCGACACTCCAGAGAGTGGGGCGTACTATGCCCGATTGCGTCATGAACGTATTCTGAATGCACAGCAGTCGGTCATTGGTAAAACAACCAGCCCAATGCTGGCTCCGGGCGAGGTACTTGAACCGTTGGGAGCGCTTCCTGCCAGCCTAAAAGACGGCATCGTCATCATCGGCGTGCAAAGCAGTGGTTCGCGTAAGCAAAGCTTTAAGATGACCTTTACCGGCATCCCTTACAGCGAAGCCGTGTGCTATCGCCCGCCGATACATAATCGCCCAGTGATTGCCGGTACATTGCCTGCTCGCGTGGAAAGCACTGAGAAAGGCGATACCTATGCATGGCTGGACAATCAGGGCCGTTATCGCACTAAACTGGATTTCGACCGCAGCGACAACGAACAGGGTTATGCCTATCTGTGGCTACGTATGGCGAAGCCGTATGCCGGAGACAATTACGGCTTCCATGCGCCACTGCTCGACGGAACCGAAGTGTCGGTGATGTTCGATGCGGGGGATCCTGACCGTCCGTATATCGCCCATGCCCAACACGATTCTGAACACCCGGATCACGTCACTGACGATAATCACACACGCAACGTCCTGCGAACGCCTGCGAACAATAAACTCCGCATGGAAGATAAGCGTCAGCAAGAGCACATCAAGCTCGCGACGGAGTTCGGCAAGACCCAGCTCAATATCGGCCATCTGGTTGGTGCCCGGCGCGAAAAGCGCGGTGCGGGTTTTGAACTGCGCACCGATGAGTTTGGTGCCGTGCGTGCTGCCCGTGGGATTTACCTGACAGCGGATGCTCAGACCAAAGGCCTGGGGCAGGTGCTGGAGATGAACCAGGCGGTCAGCCAGATAATCCAGGCCAACAGCGAGATGCAGGCATTGAACGGGGCTGCCGAACAGGCGAAAGCACTGACATGCGATATTCAAACACAGAACAATTTGATCCAAAACCGCCTGAAAGATTTGCAGTCCGCCGTGGTGCTGGCTTCTGCTCCGCAAGGAATTGCCCTTACCTCTGGCGAACATCTGCAACTGAGTAGCACGAAAAACACCATGGTCACCGCAGGGCAGCATGTTGATATCGGAGCAATGAAGAATGTCACGGTGAGCGCAGAGCAATCCCTGGGGCTGTTTGCCCATAAAGCGGGGGCGAAGATCATTGCTAATCAGGGCAACGTAGAAGTACGCGCACAGCACAGCACGCTTGAGATGAGCGCCGACCAGCAGTTCACGATCACCAGCAGTAAAGATGAAATCACCATCAGCACTCCGAAAACCCTGACGCTGAACGGTGGTGGTTCCTACCTGAAGCTAAGCGAAAGTGGAATTGAACATGGGACTAAGGGGGACTTTATTACCAGGGCTTCGAATTATCTTGTCCCTGGAACAGGGAATACCCTTCTCGCTGAAACCCCAGACTTTAGAAAAACCGATATTAGTGTTACTGGAAAAAATTCCGCCAAATGGGCCAGTGAATAACAGGGAGGAAAACGATGGCTTCAATACCAAAAATCACCTTCCCGATACCAGCCAATGGAAAAGGTAAGGTATTCGGAAATTCGGAAGAACTGTTAAGTCTTCTGGGCCGTGAGAGCTCAGGTCTTTATTTGGTCGGCAGTCAGGGTATGTGGCATGGCGGCATTCATATTACTGATGCCAGCGCGCCGTGGTGCGCGTTAACCGGAAGCAATCCTTCTGAACTGAATTATGTAAACAAGCCTTATGACGGGGCACAGGCTGTCAGGTGTATGGCTGACGGTGAAATTGTGGCATATCGCGTCTGTGAGGATTACGACTTCATTGCATGGCGTGGAGATAAACTTTACTTCTCAACATCATTTGTACTAGTTAAACATTACATCCAGCCAGGAGAAAATACGTCCGGCGGACTGACGTTTCATACGCTTTATATGAATCTGGCTCCCGTCTCAGCTTACGGCGAGGTGGATATAAATCTCCGAGAGACAGCAAAAGGTCAGTCTTATTACACCTCCCCGGAGCAGGTGAGTACGGGTACGGCAATGGGCTCGTTACCTGTGGGCACTCAGGTGAAGGTGAGTGACAAGCTAATGACTTCTGCACATCCAGGCCATCATCGCCGCCAGTTTTGTGAGGTGACGGTTATGAATGATATCGGCTCGCTGGCGGCTGGTGATAAAGTTTGGACGGTATCAGACAGGGGCTGGTTGAAACCACTTTACGGTAAGGCTACACAGCCTTCCTGGTGGAAAAAATGTTCGCCAGCCTATCATGCCGGGACCAACAGTGAGCAGGGTTATAAAACCAGTACGGTTCTGAAAGCTTATTTCAGCACTGAGGATGTAAGTGCAGGCTCTGATCGGAGTAGGCTGCCGAAAGATTTTCCCATTACGGTTGATCCGGGCATCTCCTCATTTACCCGACCAACTGATAATCGTATTTTCAACCTTGTGACCCTGGGCAGGGATAATGGGGTGTTAAAAAAAGGTGACCGGGTCTGGGTCGTTTCGGACAATGACAATCTTATCGCAGAGGGTAAGCAGTCACAGGAACAGGGAAAATTCGGCGAAGTTGTGGCCCCTGAAACGCCTGTGTATATCAGTGCCGGAGACAGCATTGGTCATCTTGGTTTTTACGAGTTACCGGAAGAAAACGGCAAACGCTCACGTTACCAGGTGCACATTGAATGTCTGAGCCCGGACAATAAGCTACCTACCTTCCTGACCAACCCCGACAAAGTTGGGGAAGACAATCCTGCATACTTGAACTATGCAGAAGGGGTCACATTATTTATGCCGGATGCGTCGGGTAAAATGGCGAGCACTGAGCGTAAAAGCCGTACACCTGGCATACTGACCCGTTCAACAGTGCCTGGTGTGGATGCTGATGGGAAGGCACTGACGGATAATACCAATGCAGCGTATTACCAGGTAAGACCAGAAGGCGGCTGGATGGCTGCGAGTGATGTGAAAAAAGTGGCACAATTCGACCTGACTTCACTGGGATTTGCCACTTTGGATAAGGCACCAGAAAGCTTCGACCTGATAGATGGTATCCATCACCCTGACAACGTTGTAAAGGGGATCCTTAAACAACTCTATCAAGCCGCGCAGAATGAAACGGACAGTAGCAGGGCGATGAACCAGTATAATTACAATCGTCTTCTGAAGCAGATCGACTCCAATAATGACGGACAATACTCTGAGCAAGAGTATTTGCAGGCTGTGCATAACCCGTCTTACCGCGATCATCTCTACCGCATTATCGTCAGGCACCCCAGCGAATGGTACTACGGAAAGGACGATACCTACTGGAAAACGTATCTGGATACACTGACTACGGATCCGTCTCTGGCTGTATGGAAAACGTATACAGAAATCTTTATCGAGAAGATGAAGTGGATGGAGTCGGTTTCCGGGATGGTGGCTGAGCCGTGGCATATGCATCCGGTAGCCTTTTTATTCGCAATATCTCAGAATAAAAGTAAGGAAGTCATTTTCCCTCTGAAAGTTAAACCTAAAAATGATATCGAAGGTGTCTGGAAACAATATTATTGGGCAGCGTCATTAAGTGACAGTAATGCATCTCAGGCGATTTTTGGACGAAGTCGTTCTAATGGTAATAGGAAACATGCTGCTCGTGATTTATATACAGGTCCATCTACAGAAATTGTTGCTGTATGCAATGGAGTAATCAGGAGTATTACTCACTACTATTATGGCACTTGGCAGATTACCGTTGAACATACGACTGAGAATGGCCAGCATTTTTACATCAGATATGGTGAAGTCGATCCACGTAGTATCATTGTTCATACTGGTCAGCATGTAATGCAAGGCTCTGCCCTTGCTAAAACAGGTTTGATGATTAATCCATTAACAGGCCAGCATCCAAATATTATCCCAGGTCAAGTAGTTTATATGCTTCATTTTGAATACTATCTGGGAGGTGGAGATGTACCACCGCCTAATAATACACCAAACCCGCCATTCCAGCGCCGTGATGACCTGCACGATCCTATTGATATATTAATGGAAGGGTATAAAAATACATTTGAAGAAGTTCTCGCAGAGGTTGGTGAGAGAATTTCTATCGAGAATTTAACATTGTCAAATGAAGGGAAGTCTTTTATCAAAGGATGGGAGTTATTTGAGCCGGAAGCATATAATGATTCGGAAGGGTTTTGTTCTATCGGATATGGACATTTGATTGCCAGAACAAAATGTGAAGATATTATATTGCCAGATGAATTTAAAAATGGAATATCTATTTCTAAAGCAGATGAATTATTCGATGGGAGAGTCTCTGGCTATGTTGCCGAACTTAAGGAAAAGGTCAATGTGGTTCTATTCCAGCACGAATTTGATGCGTTAGTGAGTCTACTTTTTAACATGGGTAGTATGCGAAAGGCGCCATTGCTAAATTCAAAGCTCAATCAAGCCGATTATGAAGGGGCTTCGGCCGAATTTCTTGATATAACAAATGGTGGCCTGAGTGGTCTTGTCGCAAGACGGCGGTCGGAGCAAAATTTATTTTTGCATAATATCTATGATTCATCACATTAATTTCACAAGGATAAATATGTGTAATCGAATCCATTCTGTTTTTTTATTACTGATATCATTACTTTCAGGTGTTGCACATTCAGATGATGATACACAAAGGACTCGCTGGGTGTTTGATAAAGTTTCAGAGCATGATATTTTTGGTAAGCATAATAGCGATATAATCAATCATCTTAATATGATTTACAATAAGTCCATTTTGAATGTTGAGGGCAATAAGTTAATAATAACCAATGATTTTTTGGAAAAAAGAAATGTATGCTCTACGGAATATATTAAGCTGAAGAAAAGTGCTATTTCATACTTCATGTCGACTAAGGTGGCAAGCATGTATAGTATGCTATTCAAAAATGAAAATATTCAGTTCCCAGAGGATATTTATGAAATCACATCATTGTTTCCTGGTAAAGAGTGTCCAGCTCCTTATGATGAAATTGTAAAGACTGGGAGTAATTTGTTTATTACCGATCAGAGTTATATTGTTTTTTATAAGCAGAGCGATGTAATTGCACCTCAGGATAATACTTTGCATCCAAAGAATAATTGGGATAAATACTGTCATAATGAAAATGTTGGCCGCCAATTTGATAGTGCGTCTAAGTATATTTGTGTATTTGACAATATGGATGTAAAGGAGTCTTATGGGAAGTTTATCTCATTTGATAAAAATATATCTGGTAACTTAAAAAATAATCCACCTGACAATAATGATAGCTATAAAATAAATGGTGGTTCTGTCGTTTATAAATGGATTAACAAAGACAAGCTAAGTATATCTGTTGTAATGGATTCCGAAACCACTAATTATTATTTTGATAAGGATAATACAGGCACAAAGTTATATGTGCTATTTGATACGCAGTATTAGTGGTGGTCATTTTTATTGTTTTTAGTCTGCATTATTGTTTTTTTTGATGATTAGTTTGGCTACTTTTGACGGCCATTACGATGATTTTTCTTTCATGAGATATTTTACTAGTGTTGTTTTAATACTGGAAATGCTTAGGCGGCAGGCTTTAATTTCAAATCTAGGGGGATGATCTTGACGGCACGAAAAATTACGTGCTGACGGATAAAAAATGATTAAATGTTAGTTATATCTATGCAAAGGACATGCATTGTAATTACAGAATAAAACAGTGAGTTAGTGTTTCTTATTTGTTAAGTGAAACCATAGATGTAATTTAGGGATATATAGCTATGTTAGCGATCGTTCGTATTGGTGATAAAACCACGCATGGTGGCGCTGTGTTAACAGGATTCTGCACGATGAAGTTTGGTGGCATTGGTGTCGCACGTAAAGGAGATAAGGTTTCATGTCCAAAAGATGGACATGGGTCTACACCAATCATTGAGGGAAATCCAAACTATCTAGATCAGGGGATTCCCGTTGCGTTCCATGGCCATAAATGCGGATGTGGCTGTACGTTGATCAGCTCATTTTCGGCGGGTAAGGTAGCATAAATATGCCGGTGTTTCTGGATGAGGTCCCTGCGGAAGTCCTCAAAGTTAACCGCCCGAATATACGTAAGTGGTTAATGTTATTGGTGTTTTTTATGGCAGTAGGCTACCTCTTGTCATTTTTATTTTGGGCTGGTATGAAAGGGGGGCTTATTTTCTGGTTTACCGCTCTTGGCCTTCCTCTTTGCGTGTGGGGTATTTTTTTTAGCTTTCGTCGCATTGCATACAAAACAGACCAGGTTTGGGCAGAGTCCTGGAATGCTAATCGCAATGCGCTCTGGAATGAAGAAATTTTACGTGGGCAGCGTTTTGCATGGCTTATTGCTTCAGGTGTAATAACGCAGTCTGGAAGCAGAACAGATAAAATACTTTCTGCAATACAATCCTCTTATCCAATCATACAAGTACAAAAAACAAGAGATGGAAACCATATCCGACATTCAAAATTGCCTGGGTTTGAAGAGTATCAATCGGCAGAATTCTGCGTAGCCATTAAAACACTTGTTACACAAATTAGACCTGTACTTGCAACAATCCCATCGGACATTGCATGTTGGTTGATAACTGACTTTGATACGCCGGGGATCCCTGATGCATTACCAATCGTTTCAGATCTTATTTTATCAGAGACCGGACGTTCTTTCGTTTTATTCAAGGGCAATGGGTTTGAAGCGTTCGATAGCTGGCTTGATAATACTTGGCGTAAACCTTCATTACTTTTATCTATCACCGCAGAAATACGTCAAGCCCCCAGCGAAGGTGAAGGCGAAGCAATAACATTGACATTAATGCTGAACAGAAAACACTTGGATATTCCTGAGGCCGTGCAATTACGCAGGCCTGAAAAATACAAAAATGATTCTCTGACGAAAACACTTTCACGGGCACTGCTCTGGAGTCAATTATCACCAGAAGAGATTAAGGGAAGTTGGATTACTGGATTGAATTTCTCACAAAGTGGAGAGTGGCATTTTGCGTGTGAAGAAAACAACTTATCTCTCAATATGACTGAAAATCATAAAAACATAGATGATTTCATCGGTTATTGCGGTGTGTCTGCTCCCTGGCTAACGGTGGCAATATCCTCACTAGTTGCTCGTTCAGGAGCGGCACAAATAATAGCCGTTGAAACTAATAAAAATGACATCTGGATTACCGGTATTACACCTGGAGGTAACTCTGGGATACGACAGGACACATTGTGAAAGTAAAAACACTTATCGGGAGCATCATACTCACACTTATTTTTTTTATCGCCATTCTTGTGTACCTGTTCATAGTTTGGCCGGAAAAAATGGCGCACTGGACCGGTATTGGTCCGTTCGCCAATACCCAGTTGCTGATATGGAGTCTGGTTTCAATTCTGATCATTGGCCTTATCGGCTGGGTTATTGAACGATTGTTTGAGCGCAAGGGAAAAACGGGGGTTAAGGCAGCTTTTGAGGAAAATAAAAAAAAGTCCGTCGAGTATCAGAATTTCTTGGTTCTCCAGGATCAAAGTGAGAAAGGATTTTTCAACAGCGTAGAGCTCACCGATCACCTCCGTCTGCGCTACGGCCGCCGCTGGCAGTCCAAAGCCCGCTTGCTGCTGGTTCAGGGCACCGATGAACATATCGAAAAAGTGGTTCCGGGGCTCAAACGTGACCACTGGCAGGAAAACGAAGGCATTGTTCTGATCCATGCCGGGTTGGCAAAAGCCGAGCCGGAGCGAGAATTTGTTGACGCGCTAAATGAGGTGCGCCCTCAGCGTCCAATAGATGGCATCGTGCAGGTAATGGACTGTGCGCGGCTTCCGGATGCCACTGCACTGGATACACTGGTTCGTAGCCGCCAGAAAGGTGATTTGCTGTTTGGCTGGCAGGCTCCGGTCTGGCTGTGGTTTATCTACGAGGAGGCGTGGAATCAGGAAGGCGAGGGCGTTCCTGCGACAGGTACATTGTTCGGGCCGGGGGCTGCACCAGCAGTCGCCGTTGAGTCACTGACCACGCTTTCTTCTCGTTTGCGCCGTGTGGGTATAGCGGTGTTGCTGCGTAATACTCGCCACGACTGGCTGCTGCAGTTATCCGTTCAACTGCGCGGGCGTCTTAAACAACAGTTAACCCCATTGCTGACCAGCCTGATGACCGGCCCGGCACCTTACCGTTTGCGCGGCATGATGTTCAGTCCTGTTCTGGCAGCAACCGCCACTTTGCCACACGCGCGTCTGAGCCACCCGGCCTGGCAGGCGCTGGGAGAGGATTGTCTACATGTTCAAGCCCACAAAATCGGATTCCACTGGCAGCGCGTTCTGCGTCTGATACTGCTGGCGCTGGTTCTGCTATGGGGCGCGGGAACGTTGCTTTCCATGACGGTTAACCGTACTCAGATTTATCAGGCTCAGGAAACCGCACGCGTGGCCGCCGATACAAAGCAACCGTTGACGGAACGCCTACGCAATCAGCTCTTTCTGCAGCAGGCCATTGCCCGCTTGCAGGACAGGCAAGCTCACGGAGCGCCCTGGTATACCCGCTTTGGCCTGAATCAGGACCGTGAAACTCTGAATTCACTCTGGCCACTGTATGCCCGCAACAACCAGGTGCTGATGCGTGATGCGCTGGCTGATGAGCTCCACCGTCAGTTGGCCGTTTTTGTTCAGCTCCCTCCTGCTAGTGATGCACGTACTGCCGCTGCCCCAAAAACCTATAACCTGCTGAAGGGCTATCTGATGCTGGTGCGTCCGGATAAAGCGGATGCGCCCTGGCTTGCTGCAAACATGCTGAAAATCTGGCCGATTCGTGCTGGCGTTAGCGACAATGTCTGGCAGACCCAGGCTCCGAAATTACTCGGATTCTATGCCCAGAATCTGCCTGCACACCCGGAATGGAAAATTAAGCCAGATGCAGACCTGGTTGGCACTGTACGCCAGATTCTGCTCAAGCAGATTGGGCAGCGTAATGCGGAGTCTGGTCTGTATCAGGAGATGCTGCAGCGCATCGCCCGCAACTGGCCGGACTTAACGCTGGCAGATATGACCGGTGATGCCGACGCGTCGACCTTTTTCTCTACTTCCGAAGTGGTGCCGGGCATGTTTACCCGCCAGGCATGGGAAGAGCAGGTCGAGAGCGCTATTGATGAAGTGGTGAAAACCCGCCGCGCGGAAATCGACTGGGTGCTGACCGATAAGACCCATCCGGCTGGCAGTGATATCTCGCCGCAAGCGCTGGAGCAGCGCCTGACTGAGCGTTATTTTACTGATTTTGGTAATGCCTGGCTGAACATGGCTAACAGCATTCAGTGGCATGAGGCCGAATCGCTGTCCGAAGCGGTTGCTCAACTCAACCTATTGGCGGATGTGCGTCAGTCACCGCTGGTAGCGCTGATGAATACGCTGGCCTGGCAGGGACAGACCGGAGCCAAAAGCGAGCGACTTGCCGATTCACTGGTCGATTCGGCGAAAAAGCTGGTTGGGCGTAAAAAGAATGCGCAACAGTTTATCGAACAGGCGCAGGGGCCAAAAGGGCCGCTGGATGGCGTGTTTGGACCACTGAACAGCCTGATAGCAGGGAAAGACAGCACGGGCACTAACGGTAATCTCAGCTTCCAGTCCTGGCTGGCGCGTGTGACGCAGGTGCGCCTCAAATTGCAACAAGTTACCAGTGCGCCTGATCCGCAGGCGATGGCGCAGATGCTGGCCCAGACGGTCTTTCAGGGCAAGGCCATCGATCTGACGGATATCCGCGATTATGGCGGCCTGGTGGCGGCAAGCCTCGGACAGGAGTGGAACGGTTTTGCTCAGGCGCTGTTTGTGCAGCCGTTGGATCTGGCCTGGCGTCAGGTGCTGGCGCCGGCGGCAGGCAGTCTGAATACCCGCTGGCAGAGCACGATTATGTCTCAGTGGAACACGGCGTTTGCCGGGCGTTATCCCTTTAAAGCCACAGGAAGTGATGCCTCATTACCCTTGCTGGCGCAGTTCCTGCGCGGTGATTCCGGACATATTACCGCATTCCTCAAGACTAACCTTGGCGGGATCCTGCATCAGGAAGGCAGCCACTGGGTGGTCGATCCTTCTGCAAGCCAGGGCATGACCGTCAACCCGGCGTTCCTGGCGGCTATTAACCAGTTGGCCGATATTTCCGACATTATTTTCGCGCAGGGAGATGCAGGGGTTCATTTTGAACTGATGGCCCGCCCTTCACGTGATGTTGCGCGGATGCAACTGACGCTGGACGGTCAGAATCTGGATTACTTCAACCAGATGGAAAGCTGGCAGAGCTTCACCTGGCCGGGCAATACCTGGTATCCGGGTGTGGATTTGAGCTGGAGAAGCGTGAACACGGAAATGCGGCTCTATGAGCACTATCAGGGAAACTGGGGCTTTATTCGTTTGCTCGATAAAGCGCTGATCACGCCGCTCGACAGCAGCCGTACACAACTGGTGTGGAGCACCCCGGACGGCAATCCGCTGAAATTTATCCTGCGCAGCGAGCTGGGCGATGGCCCGCTGGCGTTGCTGAACCTGCAGGGTTTCCACTTGCCGGAATCTATCTTCCTGGTAAAGGCTGATGCCGTGAATAACACCCTGGCAGCCACGGAGGGAGAATAAAATGTCTACTGCAAAAACGCTACTGGCACTGTGTGTTCCCGCTGAAGCGCAGCAGTCAACACTGCTCGTCCGGCAGCGGAGCAGTCTGTCTCGATGGGATAACTGGCTCAAACCATTAGCGGACAATGGCGGGGCGGGGGACGACCCTGCCTATGACGACGATTTCCAGTTGATGCGCGAGGAAATCAACAAACTTTCCGGCACCGACCCAGAAAAGCTTTGCCAGCTGGCTGAAAAAATTCTCTGTCGCACCGCCCGGGACGTAAGGGTGGTTACCTGGTATATCTTCGCCCGTCTGCAACGGGAAGGCGAGGCCGGGCTGTGTGAGGGGCTGCAACTGCTGGCGGCCATGCTGACCCGTTACGGTGAGCACTGTCATCCGCTCCGCCCCAATGCACGCAAGTCCGCGCTTGAGTGGCTGAACAGTACAAAGATGCAGGACACGCTTTCACTGTGGCCGGATGCCAGCCGGGAACAGACCTCACAGACGGCAGCCGTGCTGAGTTTGCTGGATAGCCAACTGGAAAGCTGGCCGGAGGGCGAACGTCCCTCTCTCGACGGTTTATCCCGCGCGCTGGAAATCCGTCTGGCAGGCTCCGGCGGGCTGGATGGCTTAACATCGCAAAGCATCAGTACAGCCGAAAATACGCCTGTTTTAACGGTCAGACAGTCCGCCCCGGACAGCGTTGTTAAGTCCGAAGGGGAATTTTTAAGTCAGTCGAAAGTGCTCTCCCGCTGGCTGGCCGATCAGCAGGATGGCTGGCTGGCGTCGCACCGGCTGATGAAAGCGGTTCGCTGGGATACTGTGGGGCAAATCCCGGCGTTGGATGCCAGCGGTCGCACCCGTCTTTCACCTCCCAAACCGGATTATCGCGCGCAGCTTAAGCGACTGTATTTGCAGCAGAGCTGGACGGAGCTGGTGGAGCAGGCCAGCACTATGTTTTGCGAAGGTGGTAACCGTTTCTGGCTCGACCTGCAGTGGTATCTCTGGCAGGGGCTGTCCCGCGCCGGACAACCCTGGGATGGCTGGGCGGACTACATTCTCTGCGACCTGAAGCTGCTGCTGGCCCGCTTGCATGGCCTCGAACAGCTCTCCTGGAGTGACGGCACGCCGTTTGCCGATGAAGTGACGCTGACCTGGATTGCTGAAAAGGTGAATGATGATATGTCGGGGTTTGGCAATGAACCCGCTTCGGTTGCCGGCGGCGGACAAACGGATGACATTCTCGCACTGGAAGCAGAGGCGATGGAAAAGGGCGACAGTGATGGCCCTGAGGCTGCGCTTGGCTGGCTCCAGCATCGCCCTGGTATGGAATCCCCGCGTAGCCGTTGGTTGCTGCGTCTGCTGATGGCTCGTGTTGCCGAACAGTTCGGGCGCAATGAAATGGCGCTCCATCTGCTCGGTGAACTCACGAGTAGCGCACCACAGCTGACGCTTAACGACTGGGAGCCTGCGCTGCTGTTTGAAGTGCATGCCCGCCGCCTGAAGCTGTTACGCCTTAAAGCAGGCCGCAGTGAAAGCGATAAAACGCGCCTCGCCCCTGAAATGGACGAACTGCTGGCTGGCCTTATCGCCATCGATCCCGCCCGGGCGATGGTGCTGTGCGGCTGAAAAAGCTGCATGTGATTTCTCTTTTTTGACTACCACGACATTCAGGAAAACCGTGCATGGATGATTTAACCCTGCGCTATTACGAAGCAGAGATGCGTTACCTGCGTGAAGCCGGTAAAGAATTTGCCCGCGCCCATCCCGACCGCGCAGCCATGCTCAATCTGGATAAAACCGATGCCCGCGACCCGTACGTAGAACGTCTGTTTGAAGGGTTTGCCTTCCTGATGGGACGTCTGCGTGAAAAGCTCGATGATGATCTGCCGGAACTGACCGAAGGGCTGGTGAGTCTGCTCTGGCCGCACTATATGCGCACCATTCCGTCACTCTCCGTGGTGGCGTTTGAACCGGAATGGCACCAGCTAAAACAGGCTGAAATTCTGCCAGAAGGCTTCTCGGTGTTGTCGCGTCCGGTTGGCCCGGACAAGACCATCTGCCAGTACCGTGCGACCCGTGATATCACCCTGCAGCCAATTCATCTGGCAGATGCCCGTTTGCAGACCGAGCCTGACGGACGTGGCGTCATTCGCCTGCGCTTTGAGTGCAGCAGCAGGGTGGACTGGACCAAAAGTGGCATTGATAAAGTTGCCCTCTACCTTGATGCCGAAAGCCCGGTGGCTTCAGCGTTGCATCTGGCGCTGACCCGCCGGGTGCATGCGGTATACGCCCGTCACGCAGGGACCTGCACCGAACGCATCCGCTTTGACGGTTGGTGTAAGCCGATGGGCTTTGAAGATAACGCGCGTCTGTGGCCGAAAGGCGATTCTGCATTCAGCGGCTATCAGCTGCTGCTAGAGTATTTCAGCTTTCGGCAGAAGTTTATGTTTGTCGAGCTGCGTGGGCTGGAGTTGATCGGGCTCAACCAGGATACCACCTGGTTTGAAACCGACATTGTGCTTGATGGCGGCTGGCCACCCGATATGCCGTTTGAAACCGAAAACTTTCGTCTGCATTGCGCGCCGGTGATTAATCTCTTCACGCTGGAAGCAGATCCGCTGACTATCGACCCGCTGGAAAACGAATACCTGCTGCGCCCGCTGCGTGTACAGGACGGACATACGGAAATCTACAGCGTCGATAATATTCACGGCGCGGTGAAAAATGGCAAACACCCTTATGTACCATTCACTAGCTTCCGTCATCGCGGCGGCATGATGCGCTTTGACGCGCCGGAGCGCTATTTCCACACCCGCGTGAAGCGTGGTCCGTCCGGGCTGTATGACACCTGGCTTATCCTCGGCGGCCGTTCGTTTGAGATGGAACAGCTCTCTGAAAAACCGGAATCGCTCTCTATTCGTATCACCGGTACCAACGGTCAAATGCCCCACAAGGCGCTGGAAAGTACGTTGCTCGACCGGGTGGTGAAGGCCGGTAAGGTAGCGGTGAAGGTGCGGAATCTCAGTGCGCCGACATTGCCACTCTATCCGCCAGCGAATGACCGCTTCCACTGGCGGGTGATGAGCCATCTGGGCTCCAGCTTTCTGAGCATGATGGATAACCCGGAAGTGCTGCGCGGCACGCTGGCACTGTATGACTGGACCGACGATGAGATGAACCGACGCCGTCTGGAAGCCATCGTGGCGGTGCGGCACACGCTGGTGCGTCGCTTTGAACGTGGCTACATGCTGCGCGGGGTTGAGATTGAAGTCACGCTCAATGCGGACAACTTCGCCGGGGAGGGGGATGTGAATCTGTTTGGGGAAATGCTGCACCGCTTCTTTGCGCTATATGCCGATGTTCACCTCTTCAATCAGCTTACGCTGGTGCTGCAACCGACAGGGAAACGACTTCGATGGAAAGAGAATCACAGCCAGCACGTGCCGGGCTGACGGAGCAACTTGGCAAAGATATCTGGCGGGTTAACTTTTACCGCTTCTGCCAGTTGCTTGAGCAGCACAATCCCGACGCGCCATTACTGGGTACCGCCGAGAAACCAACTGCCGACCCGGTGCGCTTTCGCCCCTGGCCGGGGATGGGGTTTCCGGTCAGTGAATTACGCACCGTTGAGACGGATGAAGAACATCCGCAACTGCCCCCCACGGTCCGCACGACATTTCTGGGGATGTACGGTGTGGATTCACCGCTACCGACCGCTTATCTGGATGATATCGCCCAACGGCGGGAAGGGTATGAAGCCACAACGGCCTTTCTCGATATCTTTAGTCACCGCATCACCACTCAGTACTACCGAATCTGGCGTAAATACGCCTATCCGGCGACCTTTGAAGCGGGCGGCACCGATGAGACTTCGCAATGCCTGCTGGGGCTGGTGGGCCTGGGTATTCCCGGTACGGCTGAAAATGTGGCAACTCCCGTTTCCCGATTTCTGGCACTGCTGGGTGCGATGCGCCTGCCAACCCGCAACGCGGAAGGTATTCGCCAGCTGGTTAGCCTGCTGGCCCCGGATACCACCGCAACAATTATTAGCCCGGACCCGGTCAAAGTGCAGGTGGCTCAGCGCAGTGGGCTGGGGAAAGAAAATCGAGTTTCCCTGGCGCAGCGTGCCTCGCTTGGTAAAACCGGCAAAGAGGCCTGCAGTCGTATTCTGCTGATGCTGGCAACCAGTAGCCCGATTGAAGCCGAAGGCTGGCTCTCCGGTGGTCAGTTACACACCGATCTGATGGTGTTGCTGCGCGTGTATCTGGGCTATCGATCTGATGTGCGCCTGCGCCTGACCGTACCGGTGAATGTTTTGCCGGAACCCCGTCTCGGGCAAAAGCGCCGCATCCAGCTTGGACGTACCGGCATTGTGGGGTTGAAACGCGACAAGCCCGGCAAGCACCGCTATCTGACCGTCAGCCTGGGTTGCTATGAGGGGCTGGATTGCAAACCCCTGCATCCCGCACAGGATGGCACTTACCGCTTTGACTAATTCTCCTGTTTATTCTGAAAGGAACCTCTGAATGGCATCCGTTTTTCTGCGACAGGTTGTTCTGCTCGCTCTCTGCTGCCTGCTGTCCGGTTGCGGCCTGATGCAGGCCGTTTCCGATGGTGCGGTCGGCATGACCAAATCGATTTTCTACAAAAAAATAAAAGTACTGCATCTCGACTTTGAACCGCGCTCGGGGGTCAATGCCGATGAGGCGCAGACGCCGCTGGCAACCATGGTTCGTGTCTATCAACTAAGGGATCGTCAGAAGGTGGATGCCGCCGACTACCAGATGCTGCTGCGTGAAGCCGATACGGTGCTGAAGGAGGACATTGTGGCGAGCAAATCCCTGCTGGTGATGCCCAAAGGCAGCGTGATGCTCAATATGCCGATGGATGAAGAGGCGCAATATGTCGCGGTTATTGGGTTGTTCAACCGGCCGGATTTAAAAAACAACACCTGGCAGTTGGTGCTGAGCCGCGATGACCTCGAACCGGACAAGCCACGCACCATTGAACTGGGTAGCGGATTCCTGACGCTGGTTCCCGTTAAGGAGTGACAACAATGGCGAAGGATAACTGGCTGGCGCTGTTCGACGGGCAAACCCGTTACACGCTTGAGATAAACGACAGTCGGGTAAAACCGGATGTGCTGAATTTTTATGGCCGCGAAGCACTGAGTGCGCCAGCGAAATGGCGTATTGAGTTCACCACGTCGCAAAGCGATGTGTCGGCAGAAGATGTACTGCTGAAATACGCCACGCTGCGCATGCTCAGTGGACGGACAGTCCACGGTGTGATTACGGCGTTTGAATGGCTGGGCTCGACCGTTGACCAGATGCACTATAGCGTGACGCTCTCATCCCGCCTTACGCTGCTCTCGCATACCCAGCGCTGTGCGGTATACCAGAACCTTTCCGTACCTGAGCTGGTGGAAGATGTGCTGCGTAAACATGGTCTGGAAGGTACGGATTTTGAGTTTCGTCTGGAGAAGCGTTACCCACAGCGCGAGCTCATCACCCAGTGGCGTGAAAGTGATCTGCAATTTATCCGGCGAATTCTTTCAGAAGTCGGTATCTGGTTCCATATCGGGGGGAATGAGGTCACCGGGCTGGACACGGTGACCTTTGCCGACGACCAACAGTTCTACCAGTCTGGTAAGCATTTGCCGTATGAAGAGCCGTCTGCGCTATATGACAGTGCAGCCGAATCAGTATGGGGGCTGCGCACCTGGCATAACACGGTGACCGGACTGGTGCGCACGCGGGACTATAACTACCGCAAGGCGGGCATACCGTTGGATTCTGCTGTCACCGTCAGAAACAATGTCACCACCATCGGAGAACACTACCGCTATGCCGCGCCACACCTTGAGGCTGGCGACGACGGTACCGTCGAACCAGAAATCGAAAGCGGAGCGTTCTATGCCAGACTTCACCACGAACGCGAACTGAATAAATCGGCCAGACTGCACTTGTTCAGCAACGCAGCCGGACTGATACCGGGCATGGTACTGGAAACGGACGGCAGCAACCTTAACGACCTGAACGACGGCCTGCTTATTACGTTTATCACCTATCGCGGTGCCCGTGACACGCGGCTGCATGTGTCGGTATGGGGAATGCCATACAGCGAACAGTTCTGTTTCCGGCCATGGAAGGAACCCCGGCCACAAATCCACGGCACGCTGCCGGCGCGCATTGAAAGCCAGGAGACGGGCGATATCTATGCCTGGCTGGACAAGCAGGGGCGTTACCGGGTGAAAATGGACTTCAGCCGTGAAGATGCAGAGCCCGGCTACAACTACCTGTGGATACGTCAGGCGAAACCCTATTCCGGTGATACTTATGGCTGGCACACGCCGCTGACTGACGGCACGGAAGTCGGAATTGCATATGATGACGGGGATATTGACCGCCCGTATATCGCCCACGCATTCCACGATTCAGAACACCAGGACATCGTTACCCGCGATAACCGCAGCCAGAACATTCTGCGCACGGCGGCAGACAACGAACTGCGAATGGAAGACCAGCGCGGGCAGGAGCATATTGCACTCACTACGCCATTCGGCGGCACACAGCTCAACCAGGGCCATATTGTTGATAAGCAGAGCAAACGGCGGGGCTCCGGTTTTGAACTCAGAACGGATGAATACGGCGTCATCCGCGTGGCAAAAGGGCTGTTTATCACCGCTGATGGTCAGCAGAAGGCGGCAGGTGAGGTACTGGACATGGAAACAGCGCTGAAAGAAATCGACGTTTGCCAGCAACAATTGAAAGGCCTGGCCGCCGCCGCTGAGCAGACGCAGGCACTTGAAGCCGATATCGCCAGCCAGAAAGCGATGTTCGACCAGCGCCTGAAACCGCTGAACGAGATGATTCATTTCCATGGCCCGCAAGGCGTTGCCTTCACTAGCGGCGAACATATGCAACTGACTGCTGGTCAGAATGTGGCAATGAATGCGGGTGGAGATTTCAACAGCGGTGCGATGGGTAACACGGCAATTCTGGCTGGAGAACGTGTCGGTCTGTTCGCGCGTACGGGTTCACTGACGCTGAACGTCAGTGAAGGGCCGGTGCAGATTCAGGCCCAAAACGGCGCAATGCACTTATCCGCAGAGCAAAAGCTGAGCCTGATATCAGCGAGCGACATGCTGTTCGCAGGCAAGAAAAAGGTGACGCTGATCGGTGGCGGCAGCTATCTCATCATCGAAGACGGGAAGATAGAGTACGGCACAGATACGACGTATACGCGGAAGATAAAGCGTACTGCGACAAGCGGACCAGCTACGCTGCCATTTCAGGCTGTGGCGGGCAGCGGGATTTGCCTCAGTTGTTTAATGAAGGCAGCGATGAACGGCGATACGTTTGTTATCAGGGGGGATTGATGGATATGAGTTTCGCTCTTGCAGGTCAGGAGTTAATCGCTTCGACGAGAAATTCGCTATTCGCATTGGTTGATGGCCTTCAGTTTGAGCGTCACTTTAATTTTGCGCTTCAAACCACGAATAATGCAGTTCTACCTTTATTTGATAAATACCCTGATTCCCGGATTGCTTTTGCAGGGCCCTGGCTGATTGATATGCACAAGGCTATGGCACTCAGAGGAAAGTTAACAGAGCTTGAACAACACCTGCCAGCTGTTTCATGGATTTTATCTGCATTATCACTTCCAGAGTTACTGGTACATTTACAACAGTGCATGAATGCTGAAATGCCTGATGGACGGATCGCTTTGGTACGATTGCAGGATCCCAGAGTTCAGATCCAGCTTGGTGAGCAACTGGATGAAATGCAGCACCGTGAAATAACCAAGAATATCGCTGAATGGTATTCCAGTGTGCATAGGCGCGTTTATTCCCTGAAGCAAAAGGAATTCATATGCTGAAATTTACGAAAGCGCAGTGTAGCCAATTCAATAAAATGGAAAATGATGGTTTTGTGCGCGATATTGCGAGAAATCTAAAGAAGATATATCCGGGAGTTAACGAACCGGACGAGACTCTCATTATCCGGCTGGGAAAAGCGCTTGATTATGCGAACATACTTCCATTGAAAGTAATAAATGTGAAGCGAGATTTTTTAATGCTGGAAGCATTCTATCCCGGTTTTTACCTTAAGCCCGAAGTGGATAAATGGCTTAGAACGCCAAACGGATATTCAGCTGATCAGCGGGTGGAGGATTATAAGCATGTGATGGTAAACAGGGAAAGGAGGGAGCTCTGATGGTCATGATCCCACCAGTGATAAGCGGGGGCATGGGAGGCGCTGCTGCCGGAAGCGTCGGACTAGCAGGAAGTTCAACCGGTACGGCAACATTTCCTGGCTCATGGCGTAGCCATGATAGCTGGGAAGATGCAGATATGTCTTACTCTGATTCAGGAGATATGCAGTCTCAGAGTCACGGAGGGTTTGACTTTCAAGGAAAACCATATAATCCCATGCTACATGAGCCGATGATGGTCGGCACCGAAACGCATGGTGGCTTCTGGGAAGATGATATGGATTATTCAGAATCGGTGATCTATGAGGGCGTAGAGGTCGAAGCCGGTGCGCAGGCAAATAATGATGAAAATACCTGCGAGAATTGTCCACCAGACGGGAAGGTTTTACCTATTATCAGGCGTTGTTCACGCTGGAGTGAGGTGACGATTAACTACCAGACGAGAATCTGTGGCACGTTTTATAATCCAGAAACCAAACAAATCCAGGAATTTAAGTACTGCGGTGTATCGTTTGATGGCTGGAAAAGTAAGTTATGTGAATTCTGGGAAGCTAAGGCGCGGTATGATCAGTTTTTTGATGCTTTTGGAGATCCAAAAGGTTGGTGGAAAGGCTATAAAAGCGGTCTAAGCCAAGCGTCCCGCCACCAAGCCGTAGCAACGATCAATCAGCCACTGAATATTGTGTGGGCTTTTATGCAACCAGTCAGTTATCGTTATTTTTCAAAGATGTTTAAAGGTTTTAAAGATATTATTGTAAAGTGGGTTCCATGATAAGAATTACCGCAAGTGTTTATTACGAAGATGCAGGGGTACCAACAATAGAATCATGTCTTGATGAATTATTTTATGTGTCTACTCTAATCGATTCTTTGTTGGGTACAAAAAAATGTTGGTATGAAAAAGGATATTCGCGAAAGCAAGCGTTAGAACATGTGGTGTTTAACCACGGGGAAGCTGACTCAGCGACTATTGATAAGTGGCGTAATGAAATTAGAAAAGATTATCCATTAATTATAGCGGGTGTGTGGGATGGCGAGGATGATAGTAAAATATGCTCAATAAATTATATAAAAAAACACTTCGAAAATCCAAAAAAAATAAATTTGGATATTAGTATGACCTGCCCTAAGTCAAATATAAGTACAAAGCGAGTTCTTGAATTTATGACATCTTTGGTTGGCAATAAATCTAGTGCATTTGCAACTATTAATACTAATGGGTATTGGAATAATGCAAGGAATGTATTCCCTGATAGAATTTGTGTGGGCTGGATGATATATGTGCCAGCGCGAATACAACCAGAGCTAATCCCAGAGGCAACAGAGATAGTACCTGTTGTGATTTCTGAAAAATATAAAGGAACAATTATAGTATCCATAGAAGATATCTTTGATGGAAGAAATAAAAAACATATCAGTAAAGCTAACGACATAGAAATAAAGCTTCTTGATCTTGGTTTATTACCATTGATGACAGAAATTTAAATTTACTCGCAGTGCCTCGTTTACCATCAATGCCGACGTGTGCTCGGCTAATGTACTGTCGTACAACAGCGCAATGCGATTGTACTTTGAACCGAAACTAAGGCCGCTATTGGCGAGCGACATGCTGGACGTGGGCAAGAAGAAGCGAGGCTGATGGAGGTGGGAAGTATCTCTTCATCGAAGACGAAAAGATAGAGTATGGGACGAATACGACCTATAAATCAGGTTTCTCGCCATTAAGCGACTGCAACTGTAAATCCACCCGAAATTAAAGTGTCCTGGAAGCCAGGTTAACAGGGCAGATTGGCGGGATTATATTTGGAACTGCAGGGTATTTTGGTGCAGATTGGATGGCGGATTACATTAATGAAAATTAATTCCTTGAATTTTTTTAGGAAAAATAATGTGCTGCAGAATGATTTTCTCGTTGAAAAATTTAATGCCATTTCTAAGAATACATCCTTATATCCATTGTTTTATCTGTGGAGAAAGATAACGTATATGCGTACTCGGCTCGATTTATGATAAAACCAAAGGATCTAACAGTTGTTGAGCAAGTGATTGAATCATTTTTTTCATAGAAAGTTAACGGAAGAGAAAAAAATTGCAAATCATGATAAAGATCTCATTTGCTATAAATTTAAAGAGTTTGAACAGGTCATCGTAAGGTTGATCACAAATGATAATAATTTTATAGCCTGCCTTTGTGAAAAAGGCTTAGAACCTCCAGGGCCAGAAAATTTATTTCCAGATAAAGACCTTGGTTCTTATGGTGGCTTGCAAGGAGATATGTAATTTTGGTTGGATGTATACTGGCGACCTTATTGGAATAATTTAACGAGGGATGGGAAACTCAATATTTTGAACGAAATGATTTTTTTGCAGATACCATTCAATTTCTTAAATGTCATCATTAGTTAATAGTAAATATGAAAAATAGTTCACCTTCATTATACGAAACTCTTTTCGGAAATTTCACTGGCGGCCTTGAACTCCATCAGGTCAATGAACAAAACCAAGTGATTTTGTCTGTACTCGATAATATGCAACGTATCCTCAATTGTCGCGCCGGGACGCTGAAGCATCTGCCGGATTACGGATTACCGGATATGACAAAATTTCTTCAGGGCATGCCGGGTACCGCCCATCAGCTGCTGCAGACGTTTTCTGAGGTGCTGATCAAATATGAGCCGCGCCTGAAAAAAATAACCGTTGTTCTTCTCGACCAGGAAATCCCTGGTGAACTGCGCTATGCCATTGATGCTGAACTCAACGGTATTGGCCTGGTACGCTATGGCACAGAGTTTATGCCTGAGGGCCGTGTTTTGCTTCGACATCTTAAACATCAGCAGTATCTTGATGACACTGAAAAAATATAACTCGTTAAATCTTAAAAGATTTTCCAATAGAATGCACATGACGACACTTAATAATTATCTATTATTAATAAAAATCACGGAAATATATAAATATAATGTGTTGTGGCTAATATAGGAAATGAAAAAATAATAAATATATTAATTTTATGAGTGGGTGGGGAGTTTTTTATACCTCTTGAGAATTATTGGTTTTACTTTTTGAATTCTTATCTTGAAAGCAGTGGCACTGCGAAAAATATACATGTCAATCGTGATTGACATGGGTGTTTATGTCGTGATGAAGGAATGAATTCCTTGAGGTTATTATGTTGTGCAGGTATTGTGACTAATTCTTTTACCTCCGAGCTGGCGTTGCGTTTTAACTATTTTGAATGGCATGTTCATCAATTGCTGCTTGGTCAAGTGTTAACTATTTTAATGGTGTGCCTGAGATAATGAACATCATTTAATGATTGTTATTTTATAAAATATAACCATGACGCTTCAAATTGCAGGTGCATATCCGTGGGTGAACTAAGCTGGCTGATACCTTTTATTAAATCGCTACTGCATCCTGAATTTTATATTGCTAACCTGGCAGCGCGACAGTATCTGTAATGTCTCGAATATGCAGAAAATGAAGTCGCATAAAAAATATTCTTCCACCGTTGTAGACACATCAGATGGATATCTGGTCATGAATGACATTTCCCCCCGTAAAATCAAAACCGGTAGCGACCCGCGTACCCTGCCGGATTATGCCACCTTGCGCGATGAGCTGAGCAAGCTAAGCCATCCGGCACGCCCGGACGTGAACTGGCGATATGTAGAAAAGCTCTGTCTTTCACTATTTGAGCAAAATGGTGTGGAGCTGCAGACGGTCGCCTGGTACACGCTTACCCGAACGCAACTGGCCGGATTATTCGGTCTGAATGAGGGCCTGGCAATACTGGAGGCCCTCATAAGTCATCAGTGGGGAGCGCTCTGGCCGCAGCCTGTACACGCCCGCATGGAAATTCTCAGCAATCTGAGCCAGCGCCTGCAGCAACGGATGCGCGCGCTAGCGCTGAACTACAGCGACCTCAGCCAGTTGTATCGAGCGGAGCAACTACTTACGAGTCTCGGCGCGGTGCTACAGCGCCTGGAGCTTAAACATCTCAGTCAGTTCGACACATTGCGTACGCTGATACACAACAGTGCCATCAAGCTGGAAAACAGTGATGATGTATCTGGCTCAGGTGCAACCATTCAGACGGGTATCATGCTGCCTGCGACAGTAATGAATGGCGCGGGAGTATTAAGTGATGCTCTGCCTGGCATTCCTGTGACAGAAAAGAATGAACCAGCCAACACGGCAAAGTGGGTTTATGTGGCACAGCCCGAACATCAGCCGAATGTGGATGTGCTGGCGGCGATACCGGTACAGGGTAAAAAGTGGAAATCCTTTGCCGCCGGGATGTGCTCTATGCTGGTGATCAGTGCGGCAACGGTGTGGGGTTGGCATGTCTTACATCGACTTGACCCGTTGCAGGCTCAGCTTGCTGCATCGCTGGCACCGTTACCCGCAACACTCACCTCCGTGCAACTGGAGACATTGCATCGGCAAACCCCCATATCGCAACCCTTGATCGCAGACACGCAGCAGCAACTCATGCGCTTAGGCCAGTTGCCACCTGACTGGAATATTAACTACAGCCGTCAACTGGTAGAACAGGCTCAGTCGCTCTGGCCCGAACAAGCTAAACCACTGGTACAGCAGTGGCTTCGGCAAGTAAACATTGCAAGTATACCGACAGAAAATCTGAATGGCTGGCATCAAGGGATGACGAAGTTACAGCAACTGAGTAACCAACTGAGTGGGCTGGATGGGCACAAGGGTAAGTACATGACGGTCAGTGAGCTGAAGTCATCCGTCTTTGGCATGATGACCAGCTTTCAGCAGATTGAACCGACGGAGGAACAGCTTCGTCAGATTCATCTTTTGCCAGTCGGCTCTCCTCTGCGGCAGCAACGCATCCGGCAACTGGAACAGCATCTCCGGTCACAGATTTATACACTGGGGCAGATTAAAAACAGCACACCTGTAACGGAGTTGCTGCACGAATAATCGGCAAATCACAGCACCCTCTGAACGAGTAAAGAAACAACTTTTGGTGAGGATAATTATGGCCGGTTCCCCATACAGAAGATTGCGCCACATTTGGCAGAGTTATAAGTACCGTCACGTGCAGGAAACGGTGTAGCAAGAACGATCTCTTGCCCGTGGTTGGAGATGAGCTTACTGCACTTATTTTGGGTCAGGGTCAATTTGGCCGGGAGCTCAAAAAGCGCATGGAACTGAGGCGGGCTATTTAGAGTATCTCTTAAAGCAAAAAAAGCCTTTTGCGCGAGTTCTTCAGAAATAGTCGTGCCCGACTCAGACCCGCAAGGAGTTGAACAGCGCGCTTGTCGCGCTGGCTCCGAAGGGGGGAGCCGCTTGCGGCGAATATTCGAACGCAGTTCGATGGAGAGTCCGCATCCCCAAAAGCAAAAACCCAGCCATAGGCTGGGTTCTCTGAATAAGTGGTGCCCGGACTCGGAATCGAACCAAGGACACGGGGATTTTCAATCCCCTGCTCTACCGACTGAGCTATCCGGGCAACGGGCCGCATTAAACCTGATTCGCTGCGCTCCGTCAACGAAATTTCTTCAATTCGTTGCGGACTGCACAATCTATCACCACTTTACACATAATGCACGTTCGCTCAGGCAAAAAATGCTGTCCACAGGGCAGAAATCGGCATCGCAATCACCAGTGCGGGTAGCATATTCGCCACGGCAAACATCTTAATGCCGCAGATGCGCAACCCGGTTGCCAGTAGCAAAATGCCGCCAACGGCGGTGAAATCATCCATCATTGCGGGCGTGGTCAGCGGCAGGATCAGCGTTGCGCAGGTGGCGAGGGTAAGCTGGATAATCAGCATCGGCACGGAGATCATCGCGACAGCAAAACCGAGTGAAGTGGCGAAGATCACGGCGGTAAAGAAATCGAGAAAAGCTTTGGCGATCAGAATACTCGGATCGCCGGTCATCCCTTCACGCATGGCGCCAAAAATCCCGGTACCGCTGGCGCAGAACAGAATAATGATTGCCACCAGGCTCTGAATAAACGACTCGTGAGCGCTGTTGGCATCACCGTCTTTGCGTTTTTGCAGCAGGTTTCGTAGCGCGTTGACGCCACCGCTGATGCCGCGCTCAACATAACAAAGCTCGCCAATTAACGTACCGACCAGCGTGGCGAGCACCATTACGGGCAAATTCACGCATTTGATCACCAGCAAAATACCGAGACCCAGCGACGCAAGACCGAAAATCGAAGGCATTGAGGAACGGATGCGCTCGGGCAGGCGGTGGCTGAGCAACGCGCCAAGGGTACCGCCAATCAGTACCGCGGCGGCGTTAATAAAAGGACCTGTAAGCACGAGTCACTCCTGTGTTTCATATAACTGAATAATATACCGCGTAGAATAGCATTTTTATGCGCAACCACGCCCGGCCTGGTTGCGCCTCTTTGGGAAAGGTGACATGATTGCGCGAATTTTATTCCACCTAACGGGAGCTGTCTGATGACGTACATCGCCGCTGTTTATCATTCGCTTTGCACCTGCATACAGTCGGCTGCCCGTGTCATTTTACCCCATACTTTTCTCACCATGCGGTGAGGGTAACGCACGCTCACTGTAGGACAACAGTAAGATCAGAAGCTGTCTGCTTTTACTGATGTCTGGCGGTCGGAGCTGGTTCCAGTCAGACACGTTCGTTGGGCGAGGCAACTGCTTTGTCCGGGGTCTTTTACTCCCCTGAAACGGGTATTCGTGCTTATGAAATCAATGAAAATTGCCGTCAGCCGCGAGCTGATATCTGCGCTTTCCACCCACCGCGAAGTGGTGACGCTGGAGAGTACCGATTTTACGGATGTTGCGGCAGTCGTCATGACATTAGCGGAGAGTCGCAGCGGCATTCTTGCGTTGCTCAAACGGACGGGGTTTAACCTGCCGGTTTTTTTGTTCACTCAAGAGCCGGAGACCACGCCGCAAGGTGTGACAGCGGTGATCGGCGGTAAAGATCAGGATTGGCTGGAGCTGGAAACCGCTGCCTGTGACTATGAAGATAATCTGCTGCCGCCATTTTTCGATACGCTGCGCCAGTACGTCGAAATGGACAACAGCACGTTTGCCTGTCCTGGCCATCAGCACGGTGAGTTCTTTAAAAAGCACCCGGCGGGTCGCCAGTTTTACGAATTCTTCGGCGAGAACGTATTTCGCGCCGACATGTGCAACGCCGACGTCAAGCTTGGCGATTTGCTGATCCACGAAGGTTCGGCCAAACATGCGCAGAAGTTTGCCGCGAAGGTGTTCAACGCCGATAAAACCTATTTTGTGTTGAACGGCACTTCTGCCGCCAACAAGGTGGTGACCAACGCGCTGTTAACGCGTGGCGATCTGGTGCTGTTCGATCGTAATAATCACAAATCCAACCATCATGGCGCCTTGATCCAGGCCGGTGCAACGCCGGTCTACCTGGAAGCGGCGCGTAACCCGTTTGGTTTTATTGGTGGCATTGACGATCACTGCTTTGATGAAACTTACCTGCGTGAGCTGATCCGCGAAGTCGCGCCGGAAAAGGCAGATCAGCCGCGCCCGTTCCGTCTGGCGGTGATCCAGCTTGGTACTTACGACGGCACGATCTACAACGCACGGCAGGTGATCGACAAGATCGGCAGCCTGTGCGACTACATTCTGTTTGATTCGGCCTGGGTAGGGTACGAGCAATTTATCCCGATGATGGCGGACTGCTCGCCGCTGCTGCTGGAGCTGAACGAGAACGATCCGGGCATTTTTGTCACCCAGTCGGTGCATAAACAGCAAGCCGGGTTTTCACAAACTTCGCAGATCCACAAAAAAGATAACCATCTGCGCGGGCAGGCGCGTTTTTGTCCGCATAAACGGCTGAACAATGCCTTTATGCTGCATGCGTCAACCAGCCCATTTTACCCGTTGTTTGCCGCGCTGGACGTTAACGCCAAGATCCATCAGGGCGAGAGCGGGCGTCGTCTGTGGGCAGAATGCGTGGCGCTGGGCATTGAAGCGCGCAAAGCGATCATCGCTAACTGTAAGATGATCAAACCTTTTGTGCCGCCGGAAATCGCCGGGCGACCATGGCAGGATCACCCGACAGAAGTGATCGCCCGCGAGCGGCGCTTCTTCAGCTTTGAGCCGGGCGATAAATGGCACGGTTTTGAAGGTTATGCGCACGAGCAATATTTTGTTGATCCCTGCAAGCTGCTGCTGACTACGCCGGGCATCGACGTGGAAACCGGGGAATATACTGAGTTTGGCATTCCGGCCACCATTCTGGCGCACTACCTGCGTGAAAATGGCATTGTGCCAGAGAAGTGCGATCTCAACTCGATCCTGTTCCTGCTGACGCCGGCTGAAAGCGCCGAGAAGATGGCGCAGCTAGTGGCGATGCTTGCCCAGTTCGAACAACATATTGAAGACGACACTCCGCTGGCTGACGTGCTGCCAACCATTTTTAATAAATATCCGGTACGTTATCGCGACTACACACTGCGTGAGCTATGCCAGGAGATGCACGATCTTTACGTGAGTTTTGACGTAAAAGATCTGCAAAAGGCGATGTTCCGCAAAGCCAGTCTGCCAGCAGTAGTAATGAACCCGCAGGATGCCAATAGCGAGTTTATTCGCGGCAATGTTGAGTTGGTGCGTATCAGTAAGGCGGAAGGGCGCATCGCTGCCGAAGGCGCGCTGCCCTATCCACCGGGCGTGCTCTGCGTGGTGCCGGGAGAAGTGTGGGGTGGTGCGGTGCAGCGCTATTTCCTCGCGCTGGAGGAGGGGGTCAATCTGCTGCCGGGCTTTTCACCGGAACTGCAGGGGGTTTATTCCGAGACCGATACCGACGGCATCAAGCGCCTGTTCGGTTATGTACTGAAGTAGTTTTTTGGCCCCTCATCCAGACGCGATGAGGGGTAGTCTCATGCGGCAACGCGGCGGTACATACGCCTCGGGTGACCAATTTTCCCGTACTGCATCTCCACCGCCAAAAAACCGGCTTCCACACAGTGTTCAAGATAGCGTCGGGTAGTGGTTTTACTTAGCCCCGTTTCGTTCACCACTTCATCGACGGAGAAACAGCGCGCGATCTCGTCGGCAAACAGCTTCTGAATCAGCGCCAGTGTACTCTCTTCAATACCTTTACTGCCGTTATCCTGGCGGAAATTCTTTGCCTGTAACTGGTAAAGCGAGTCCACATTCTGCTGGTCGACAATTTTCCACACCCGTTGCTGCTCGGCGAATTGCACAAAGCGCTCCAGCGACTGGCTCAGCCGCTTCCACGACACGGGTTTGAGAATATAATCGAACGCGCCATTGCGGATCGCCTGGCTACAGGTGTCCATATCGCTGGCGGCGGTAATAAAAATTACCGAGCAGTTTGCCTGAATAATCTGCGGATCGTTGATAAGGGTAATGCCTTTACCATCCGGTAAGTAGTTATCCAGCAAAACTAGTTGCGGCTGCGTGTTGCTCAATAATTCGCGCGCTTCGGCAAGTGACGAGGCAATACCAACCAGGCGCAGGCGTGGGTGTCTGCTGACCAGTTCCGCATTAAGCTGCGCAAGCGTGTTTTCATCTTCTACTATCAGCACGTCTATCAGTTCATGTTGCATAATTCTGATCTTCCAGGGTCGGCACGGGACGCAGTACGTTGCCCGTTTCAGGAATAAACAAAGAGAAAATCGTGCCGCGAGGCTCGTTAGCGGAGACCTCAATCGATCCGCCCACTTGCGTAACATAGCTGGCTATCAGGTACAGACCGATACCGTGATCGCCACTGCGCTTGGTGGTCATCCCGCGTTCAAAAATGTGATCGCGAATCGACGGGTCAATACCGATACCGCGATCCGCCACTTCAATAATCAATTCCCGTTCGTTCAGCAAAATCAACACTTCCACTGGTTCATGCGGCAACGCGGCACGCTGGGTCGCTTCAATGGCGTTATCCAGCAGGTTGCCGATGATCGAGATGATTTCCGCTTCACCCAATAACCGACATGGTCTGTCCATCTGACACAGGGGATCAAAGGCCAGTTCTACACCTTTTTCACGGGCGCGCGCCGCTTTACCCAGCAGCAAGCCGCACAGCGTCGGCGAGCTAAATCGCGAAGAGATAAAGTCCAGCAGCTCCTGTGCATGCTCTGACTGTGCCTGAATGTAACGCACAGCTTCATCGTAGCGCTCCATATGCAGCAGCCCAGAGAGCGTGGTCATTCGGTTCAGTTGCTCATGGCGCATAACGCGCAGGTTATCAACATAGCGTTTCACCTGGCTTAGTTGCGCACTCAGCGTATCTATCTCGTTGCGATCGCGAAAGGTGATCACCCAACCCTGCAATTTATCTTCCAGCATGATGCGCACCCGGCTGGCGATGACTGTCAACTGGTTGAAGCGGCAAATCTCGTCGTGTGTGTCATTTTCCAGCATGACCGAGCGTACGAAAAATGGCACCGGGGAGATAACCTCACTTATATTTTGCCCTCGCAGCGCGCGAGTCGGCTGGCTTAACCCCAGTAATTTACGGGCTGCCTGATTGATCACTTCGATGCGCAGATCGCTGTCGATAGCGATCACCCCTTCGTAGATCGACTCCATCATCGCCTTCTGTTGGCGCACCAGCAGGCCAATTTCCCGCGGCTCAAGGGAGAAGATCTGTTTTTTAATGCTGCGGGTAAAGAACCAGGAAAAGATAAACAGCGCCGCCAGCAGCAATACAGCGGCAATAAAAATATTAATCACTTTACCGAGCGTGATGGTATCGAGATAACTGGTCAAATACCCCACCGACACAATCCCAATGACGCGCCCGGCATCATCAAAAATCGGCGCTTTACTGCGTAACGAAATACCCAGCCCGCCTTTGCGGATAGTGGTGATGCTTTTTCCGCGCAACACCTCGGTATTATCGTCACCCACTAGTGTTTTTCCGACCACATTAGAATGGACTGAATGAAATAAATGCATGCCTTTGTCATCGCCAATAACAATAAAGCTTGCATCGCTATGCGCTACTACTTTGTGCATAAATTGCGTGATGGCTCGAATATCTTTCTCGGCAACCGATTGGCGTAAATTCGGAATAATCGCTATTTCCTCGGCCTGTATTTTTGCCCGTGCGCTCATTTCCTGATATAGCTGGCGACCAACATCCTTGTAATAATAAATGCCAAGCAGCACGAACAAGCCGGAGAAGAAAAGCACCAGCGAAATAAAAAGTTTGATTTGAAAGGATACTTTCATGACGGTACGCACGGCAGCCAGCAAAGCGCCAATGTAGCATCTTTTTGCGAACGCGTACGCAGTTTACTGGAAACTTGTGATCCCTTGCACAGCCAGCGCTGACGCGGAAAAACGATCTGTTAAATATTCTTTTTTGGAAATGTTATTAACTTGTATTTCTATTTAAAAAAACCATAAAAACCACGGCAATAATTAAGGCGTAAATCACACAAAATAAAAGAAACCATAAAAACCATAGGCGCCATTAAAACTCCCGTTTTAATATGCTATCCCTCACATAAAGTACGAGTTTAGCCCTTTACTCTACAGTCACAAAATAACCAAGGGGCTTAATTATGAGCACAACTGACGATTCATTTTCTGTTACCTCTGAATCGCTGGCGATTCAAAAAACATCACTTAAGGATAAGTGGTGGCACATTATGGATACGTGGAAAGTTGGGATTATTCCACTGCCATTATTCCTGCTAGCCGGCGCGTTAATTGCTATCGATTGTCTTGGCGGCAAGTTGCCGAGCGATATCGTCGTCATGGTAGCAACGCTGGCGTTCTTCGGCTTTGCCTGCGGTGAGTTCGGTAAACGTCTGCCGATCGTGGGCAAACTGGGCGCAGCGGCGATTTGCGCCACCTTTATTCCTTCGGCAATGGTGTATTACGGTTTGCTGCCGGATGTAGTGGTCGAGTCCACCACCAAGTTCTACAAATCCACCAACATTCTCTATCTCTACATCTGCTGCATCATTGTCGGCAGTATCATGAGCATGAACCGCACCACCCTAATCCAGGGCTTCCTGCGTATTTTCTTCCCGATGCTGTGCGGTGAAATCGTGGGCATGCTGGTAGGGATGGGCGTTGGCCTGGCGCTGGGTATGGAGCCGTTCCAGATCTTCTTCTTTATCATTCTGCCCATCATGGCGGGTGGTGTAGGTGAAGGTGCAATTCCGCTTTCTATCGGTTACGCCACGCTGCTGCATATGGATCAAGGTGTTGCGCTGGGTCGTGTATTACCGATGGTGATGCTGGGCGGTTTGACTGCAATCATTATTTCCGGCTGCCTGAACCAGTTGGGTAAACGCTTCCCGCATCTGACCGGTGAAGGCCAACTGATGCCAAACCGCAGCAACGGTGATGAACAAGCGCCGGCTGCACCCGCGTTTTCCGGTAAAACTGATGTCACCACTATTGCGGCGGGCGCACTGCTGGCAGTGTTGCTGTACATGATCGGGATGCTTGGCCACAAACTGATTGGCCTGCCTGCACCGGTCGGCATGTTGTTTGCTGCCGTGCTGGTTAAGCTGGCGCACGGTGTTTCTCCGCGCCTGCTGGAAGGTTCTCAGGTGGTCTATAAATTCTTCCAGACCTCTGTGACTTACCCAATTCTCTTCGCCGTGGGCGTTGCCATTACGCCGTGGGAAGAGCTGGTTCATGCTTTCACTCTCAATAACCTGCTGGTGATCGTGAGTACCGTTTCCGCGCTGGTTGCCACTGGCTTCTTCGTAGGTAAAAAGATTGGCATGCATCCGATTGATGTCGCCATCGTTTCCTGCTGCCAGAGCGGCCAGGGTGGTACAGGGGATGTTGCCATCCTGACTGCCGGTAACCGTATGAGCCTGATGCCGTTTGCACAGATTGCGACCCGTATTGGCGGTGCGATCAATGTGTCGGTATCGCTGCTGGTTCTTGGCAATTTCCTCGTCTGATTAAGCATTACAGGAACTGATATGAAACTCGCAAGCTTTGTCCATCAGGGGATCCGTAGCTACGGCATCGTTAAGGCTGATGGCGTCATCAATCTGGGCCAGCGCCTGGGCGACCGCTACGGTGATTTGAAATCGTTGCTCGCGGCCGACGCGCTGAGTGAGGCGCAACAGCTGAGCGGTGAAGCGACGGATCTGCGCTTTGACGATCTCAACTTCCTGCCGGTTATTGAAAACCCGGGGAAAATTCTCTGCGTCGGCATGAACTACGCCGAAAAACGCAAAGAGTTCGATCAACATAACCCGGCGCCGACGCTGTTTGTGCGCTTCGCCGATTCGCAAACCGGGCATAATGCGCCGGTGCTGAAACCGCGCCACTCCAGCGAATTCGACTACGAAGGTGAGCTGGCAGTGATCATCGGTAAAGGCGGTGAAAACATCTCTCGTGACGCAGCGTTAAGCCATGTTGCAGGTTACAGCTGCTACATGGATGGCTCCGCGCGTGACTGGCAGCACACCTGGTTCACCGCAGGTAAAAACTGGCGGCAGACCGGCGCGTTTGGCCCATGGATGACCACGGCGGATGAGATCCCTGATCCACATCAGCTCGCCATCCGCACTTGGTTGAATGGTCGTATGGTGCAGGATGACAACACCGCCAGCATGATCCACAAAGTCGCCGAGCTTATCGAGTACATCAGCACCTTTACCAGCCTGACACCGGGCGACGTCATCATCACCGGCTCACCGGGCGGCGTGGGTAAGAAACGCAATCCGCCGCTGTTTATGAAAGCGGGCGATCGCATCGAAGTGGAGATCGAAAATATCGGTCACCTCAGCAATGTGATTATTGATGCGCCAGCCCATGCGCTGACGGCAGCGCACTAAGGACGAAGGCAATACGATGCAAGCACGACCCTCCATCGACTTCCGTGTTGCGGAAGTCAACGGCAATACTCAACGGCTGGCCTCTATCCGCACGTTGCTCGCAGACAGTGGTTTAGGAATGGACAGCGATATCACCACTTTCGTTGAAGCCTGGTCGGGAAACCGGCTGGTGGGTTGTGCAGGTCTTGCCGCCAACGTCATTAAGTGCGTAGCGGTTGAGGAACAGTTGCGTGGTGAAAACCTTAGCGCACGACTGTTAGCCGAAGTAGAGCACCTGGCGCTGGCGCGCGGACATTTTCATCTGTTCCTGTGCACGCGCCCTTGCAATCGGGAGCGTTTCCAGCACAGCGGTTTTTGGCCGGTGGCCCAGAGCGGCAACAACGCAATATTGATGGAAAATACACCGTCTGGCATTCAGCGTTACTGCCGCACTTTGCAGGCGCGCCGCGTTGCCGGAAAGCGCATCGGTGCCATTGTGATGAACGCCAATCCTTTCACGCTTGGCCATCGCCATCTGGTTGAGCAGGCTGCACAGGCCTGCGACTGGTTGCATCTGTTTGTGGTGCGTGAAGACGCCTCGTTCTTTCCTTTCTCCGCTCGGTTGAAAATGGTGAAAGCAGGCGTGGCGCACTTACCAAATGTCACGGTTCACGAAGGCTCTCAGTACATTATTTCCCGCGCTACCTTTCCGGCCTATTTCCTCAAAGAGACCGGCAAAGTGCAGCAGGCGTGGAGCGAAATCGACCTGCTCATCTTCCGAAACCATATTGCCCCGGCGCTGGGTATTACCCACCGCTTTATCGGCAGCGAGCCGTTTTGCGATATCACCCGCCAGTACAACCAGACTATGCATCAGTTGCTGGCAGGTGCGGTCGAGGTGGTGGAAGTTCCGCGCATTAAAGCGACCGGCACCGCCATCTCCGCCTCGGAAGTGCGTCGTTTACTTAAAACACACCAGTTTTCCCGTATTCGGGAAATTGTACCGGATACCACTTTTGCGCACCTTGAGTCTCATTACAGCGCGGAAGTCGCTTAAAAATCAGGAAAATAACTATGAAAATTGTAAGGGAGGCGCTGGCCGGGACGATGGAGTCCAGTGACCTGATGGTGAAAATCGCCCCCGCAGAAGGCGAGCTGGATATTGTTATCCATAGCGAGGTGATGAAGCAGTTCGGCGATCAAATCCGCAAGGTGGTGGATGCCACGCTGCGTGCGATGGAAGTCCGCCAGGGTTTAATCATCATTGAAGACAAAGGCGCACTGGACTGCGTTATCCGTGCCCGTCTGCAAAGCGCTATTCTGCGCGCTGCCGAAGGCACGGAAATCGACTGGGGGAAACTGCTGTGAAAAAACTACGTCGTAGCATGCTGTTCCTGCCAGGCGCTAACGCCGCCATGCTCTCCACTGCCTTTATCTACCGCCCGGATTCGATCATGTTCGACCTGGAAGACGCGGTAGCGCTGCGCGAGAAAGACACCGCGCGCCTGCTGGTGTTCCATGCGCTGCAACACCCGATGTATCAGGATATGGAAACCGTGGTGCGTATTAATCCATTGAACACACCTTTTGGTCTGCCGGATCTGGAAGCGGTGGTTCGCGCCGGTGTTGACGTGGTGCGTTTACCGAAAACGGATACGCCGGAAGATATCTACGAACTGGAACGCCACCTCGAGCGCATCGAACTGGCCTGCGGTCGCGAAGTGGGATCGACTCGCGTAATGGCGGCGATTGAATCGGCGATTGGCGTTATTAATGCCGTCGCGATTGCGCGCAGCTCGCAGCGCTTAATTGGTATCGCGCTGGCCGCGTTTGACTACGTAATGGATATGCAAACCGAACGTGGAGACGGCACTGAGCTGTTCTACGCGCGCTGCGCCGTGCTGCACGCTGCGCGCGCCGCCGGAATTGATGCGTTCGACGTAGTGTGGTCAGACGTAAATGATGAAGCCGGTTTCCTGCGCGAAGTCGATCTTGTGCGCAAAATGGGTTTCAACGGCAAGTCGCTGATCAACCCGCGTCAAATCGATCTGCTGCATAACGCCTATGCACCAACCCAGCAGGAAGTGGATCACGCGAAAGTGGTTATCGAAGCGGCGGAAGAGGGCGAGCGCAACGGCCTGGGCGTGGTTTCGCTGAACGGCAAAATGATTGACGCCCCCATTATTAATCACGCGCAGATGGTGCTGGAACGTGCGGCTGCGTCCGGCGTGCGTCGTTAAGGACAGAACAATGAATCAAACCGAGCTTCTTCACGTTAATTTTCCTCATCTGCGTGATTTAAAACCCTTTGATAGCGCTCACGCGGCGACACCGTGGCTGGCGGATATCAACACCAAACACACGCGTAAACTCTGCGCTACGCTGGAAGACGCGATTGCCCGTAGCGGTCTGAAAGACGGCATGACCATCTCTTTCCACCACGCATTTCGCGAAGGCGATCGTGTTATTAACAACGTTGTGGCAATGCTGGCGCGGCTGGGTTTTAAAAACCTGACGCTGGCTTCCAGTTCGCTGATGACCTGCAACGATGCGCTGATCGAGCATATTCAGAACGGTGTGATTTCGCGTATTTACACTTCCGGGATGCGCGGCAAGCTGGCGGATGCTATCTCTCACGGATTGATGGCGGAACCGGTTCAAATTCACTCCCACGGTGGCCGCGTGAAGCTGTTGCAGGATGGCGAGCTGAATATTGATGTCGCTTTTCTTGGCGTGCCGTGCAGCGACGAATTCGGCAACGCCAACGGCACACAGGGGAAATCCTGCTGTGGCTCGCTGGGTTACGCGATGGTTGATGCGCAGTTTGCTAAAAAAGTAGTGTTGCTGACCGAAGAACTGGTGCCATTCCCGAACATGCCAGCGAGTCTTGGTCAGGATCAGGTGGATCTGATTGTGCAGGTGGAGAGCGTGGGCGATCCGGCGAAAATCAGCGTCGGCGCGGCACGCGTCACCAGCAATCCGCGAGAGCTAATGATCGCCCGTTATGCCGCGGATGTGATCGAGCACTCCGGTTATTTTAAAGAGGGCTTTTCCATGCAGACCGGCTCCGGCGCAGCAGCGACCGCGGCGACGCGTTTCATGGAAGAAAAAATGGAGCGCCACGGCGTAAAAGCCCGCTTCGCACTAGGCGGCATCACCGGTAGCCTGGTGGATCTGCATGAGAAAGGGTTGATTGAAAAACTGCTGGATACGCAGTGTTTCGATGGCGAAGCGGCGGCTTCGCTGCACCGTAACCCAAACCATGTCGAGATCTCCACCAACGTTTATGCTAATCCGGGCGGTAAAGCTGCAAGTTGCGATCAACTGGATGTGGTGATCCTCAGCGCGCTGGAGATCGATGTCGACTTCAACGTTAACGTCATCACCGGTTCTGATGGCGTGATGCGTGGCGCATCCGGCGGCCACTGTGATGTCGCGGCAGCGGCGAACCTGACCATCGTCGTGGCGCCATTACTGCGTAGCCGCATTCCTACCGTCGTGAAGCGCGTCACTACGTTGCTGACACCAGGGGAAAGTATCGACGTGCTGGTCACCGATCACGGCATCGCTGTTAACCCGGCGCGCCCGGATATTCGCGAGCGTTTGCTGGCAGCAGGCCTGAAAATCGTCGACATCGAAGCGCTTTACCAGCGTGCGATTTCACTGACCGGCGAACCGAAACCGATCGCATTCACTGACCGCATTGTTGGCGTGATCCGCTATCGCGATGGCAGCGTGATTGACGTTGTTCGCCAGGTTAAAGAGGACAATCTATGACCACACTGACGCCCGTGAGAGCGGGCGTCAGCCTCGAAGCGCTGCTGGCGGCGAAAGATAGCCGCGCGGCGCGTCAGGCTGACTGGCTCACTCACTATCAACAACCGGTTATTTCGCTGACGCTGGTTACCCCCGGCGCGGTAAAAGACAGTATTCGCTACCGCAATACCATGGGTGTGGCACTCCAGGCCTGCGACCAGTTGCTGTGGCAAAACCACTGGCGCGTGCTGGACCGACAGGTGTTGTGGCTGCCAACCGGTGCGGAAGCGCTGTGGTGCGTGGAGCATCCGGCGGTGGAAATCAAAGCGCAATGCGTAGAGATGGAACAGACTCATCCGCTTGGCAGACTGTGGGATTTCGATGTGTTCTGCCCGAAAGAGGGGCAGGTTGGGCGACATTCGCTGGATTTAAATACCCGCCGCTGCCTGGTATGTGATGAGCCTGCGCACGGTTGTGCGCGTTCACGTCGCCATTCGGTAGAAGATGTGGTGGCTCGCGTGGAGAGGTTAATCGATGGCTGGTTTGCTCGCGACTAAATCCGTCATAGCGGACGTGCCTGAACTTGCGGCGCAGGCGCTGCGCCTTGAGCTGGATTTAACCCCCAAACCGGGGCTGGTGGACAGAGCGAATAACGGCTCGCACCAGGATATGGATCATGCGCTGTTCTTAAAGAGTATTGCGGCGATTACGCCGTGGTTCACGGTGTTTGCCGGGGCGGGAAAAGCCCATGCGCGGAAACCGGCCAGTGAACAGCTACGGCTGCTGCGTCCGATGGGCATTGCCTGTGAACAAGCGATGTTCACGGCGACAGAGGGCGTGAACACACATAAGGGCGGCATTTTTTCTCTTGGCCTGCTCTGTTTCGCCGCCGGACGTTTGCAAGGACAAGGGCGCATGGTTAGCGCTGACGCGCTTTGCCAGCAGGTGAGTGAAATCTGCTGTGGATTAGTGGCACGTGAACTGGCTGATCGCCCACAGGCTATAACGGCGGGTGAAAAACAGTTTCGCCAGTATGGGCTGACGGGCGCGCGCGGTGAAGCAGAGCAGGGGTTTATCACCGTGCGTCGCGCGGTGTTGCCGTTCTGGCACCAGGAGCACGGGGAGCGGCGGTTACATAATGCGTTGCTGCGCCTGATGGCCGCGAACCGCGACAGCAATCTGGTATCACGCGGCGGTATTGAAGGACTGCACTACGTCCAGGATTATGCGGCGAGATTGTTGGTATCTGGTTGGGATAGCGACGCGCTGCGCGAAATGGATGATGCGTTAATGGCGCGCCGTTTAAGCCCCGGCGGTAGTGCGGATCTGCTGGCGGTAGCCTGGGTTCTTGCCGGGCTGTAAAACGTCCATAAAAAATCATCTGTATAGCAGAGGGTATTGATTGCGACTCAGCGGCGCGCATTAAAAGCCTTACTAAAAAATCTTTGCCTGTTCTGAACGATGTAAATCCAAAGACAATAAAGCCAAAGCCAGTTGCTGACCACCGCCCCAGAAAGTGGTGTTCAAATGGCCATAAAAAACCCGGCATTCAGGCCGGGTTTTATTTTTTCATCTTTGAACCGCCTCCAGAGAGGCGGTGATGGGGCTTAGGCTTTCTGCGCTACGCCTGCCGGTTCGCGCACGTGTTTATATTTAAACAGCATCACGAAGGCGAAGGCCAGCACTAGTGAGTAACTGGCGAAAATCAGCCACACGGTTTTCCAGTCGGTGATGCCCGCAGTGGTGTAGATCTCAACCACTTTGCCGCTCACCATTCCGCCGAGGATACAGCCGAAACCGTTGGTCATCATCAGCAACATTCCCTGCGCGCTGGCGCGGATAGCCGGATTCACCTCTTTTTCCACGAATACCGAACCGGAAATGTTGAAGAAGTCGAATGCGCAACCGTAGACGATCATCGACAGAACCAGCAGCACCGTACCGAACGGCGTCGGGTCGCCATAGGCAAACAGACCAAAACGCAGTACCCAGGCAATGATACTGATCATCATCACGTTCTTGATGCCGTAACGGCTCATAAAGAACGGGATAGCCAGAATAAACGCGGTTTCGGAAATCTGCGAAATCGACATCATCACCGAAGCATGCGTGACGATGAAACTATTGGCGAATAACGGGTTCGCGTCGAAGCTGTGCAGGAAAGTGTTGCCGAACATATTGGTGATCTGCAGCTCGGCACCCAGCAGCATCGAGAAGATAAAGAAGATCGCCATGCGTTTGTTTTTAAACAGCGCGAAAGCATTCAGGCCCAGCATCTCCACCCAGGTCTGTTTCTCTTTGTTTTTAGCAACCGGCATATGCGGCAGCGTCAGAGAGAACAGGCTCAGTACCAGCGACAGCGCCGCACCAATGTAGAGTTGCATATGGCTCAGTTCGAAACCGGAGAAGCTCACCGCCCACATCGCCAGGATGAAGCCAATAGTGCCCCAGATACGAATCGGTGGGAAATCGGTCACGATATCGTGGCCAGCAGATTTCAGGCGGAAGTAGGAAATGGTGTTCACCAGGCCCAGCGTTGGCATGTAGGCCAGCGAGTTAAGCAGGATGATGACAAACATTGCGCCAGGCGTGGTAACGCCTGCGGCGATAAACAGCGTAATCGCCCCAACCAGATGACACAGCGCATACACCCATTTTGCGCTGAGCCATTTGTCCGCAACGATACCGAGCAGCGTTGGCATCAGCAGTGATGCAATACCCAGCGAGCTATATACCGCGCCAATTTCCGCGCCCTGGAATTTAAGGGTAACGAACATATAAGAGCCAAGCGTAGTCAGCCAGCTTCCCCACAGGCAGAACTGCAGAAAGATGATGACTTTCAGCTGCAGCTTAAGATTCATGCTAATTTCCTCACAAAGGAGAGTGATAGATGTTGGAATGGGCACAATTGCGTTTGTTATGTGTCAGGATTCTACCATCTACGGGGTGGCGAATTTGTTATGCCCGACATAAAAATGCAAACTTCCTCTGATTACATTTTTATATGGTGACGTATCTCACAATTTTGCGCAACCGTTTGCATCACTCACATGAATACCTTATGCCTCTTTCGTCGGTACAGACGAAAGAGGCACCAGATTAGTTGCGACGATAGGTTTTCTGCGCAGCGTTAACTTTGTAGAGATAGCGGCGGGATTCCGCCGAGGGGTGACGCGTGGTCAGAGTTTGATATACATCTCCTGGCGTCATGGTATTGATAATATTCGCCGCCTGCACTTTATCGGCGGAAAAGACGCGTAACACGCTGCCAGCACCGCCGTTGTAAGCGGTAATGACCGCATAGCGTCGTGATGTTGGGTTATTAATACCGGAGAGATAAACGTTATTCAACATCGCCAGATAGGCGGTGCCGGTATCAATGTTGCTTTGTGGATCAAACAGATAACTGCGATCGGGCGTACCAGATTTCCCCTGCGCGCGGAACACATCTTTACCGGCGCTGTGCTGCACTACCTGCATTAAGCCCAGCGCATCGGAGCGGCTAACGGCGTACGGGTTAAAGGAGGATTCGGTTTGCATAATCGCCAGAATCAGCGACTCTTCAACGCCATATTTATGCGACGCTTTACGCACCATACCGACGTATTTATGCGCGCGTTTATCCAGATGGTTTGGCACCAGGTTAATGGTCACGCTGTAGATCATGCGTAAACCATTGCTGCGACTTTTCAGCCGCGTTTGCAGCAAATAGTCAGCAAACTGCGCTGCGCGCCATTGCCAGCGAATGGCTTCGCCGTTGTTATCCAGCACCTGGCCATACAGGAACGGCTCTTTCGAGATCTGAATATCGTCAACATCGGAGTAAAGATCGATAGAACCCGGATCGTCGCCCATCAACAGGGTTTTGATAATCGCCTGGCGCAAATGCGCCGCAGGATCGGTGCCGGAGATCGTCTCGACGGTGATCGTCCCCTCATCGAAGTTGATGTGGCTGCGGGTTTGGTACTGGTCGGTGTATTTAACGTAGTCCTTTGGGCCTGCGATCAGAACTTCGTTAAACCCCCATAAATTCTCAATATTATGGGCGAATTGACCCATCAGGATGTCAAAACCGTTGGTGTCTTTAATCCAGGCTTCGTTGTAATCGTCGCCCGTTTTATTCGAACTGGAACAAGAAATCAGCAACGGCGCAATAATCGCTAGCGCTAAATATTTTTTCATCATTCCGGGATGCAATTGTGTTGGTGTGTTAGCGCCGGTGTCCTCTGCGCACTGGCAATGCCTTCCCATGCATTCGCGGCACTACCAGTGATTGCGCGTGAACAGCGGCTTATTTTTTTTCTTGCGGCGTATAGCCTTCAATGTGCACGTCTTTGCCTTCAAACAGGAAATTCACCATTTCCTCTTCCAGCAACTTGCGATGCTCGACGTTCATCATGTTGAGTTTTTTCTCGTTGATCAGCATGGTTTGCTTATGCTGCCACTGCTTCCAGGCCTCTTTCGAGATCTCATTGTAAATGCGTTTTCCGAGATCGCCCGGATAGAGCTGGAAGTCTTGCCCTTCTGCTTCGTGTTGCAGGAAGGTACAAAAAATAGTTCTGCTCATAAAATAATCCTCTTTGCTTGCGCGCCTAACGGACTTCGGCGCGTAATTGCTGTATCAGGCGTTCCACGGGAGCCGCCAGACCGACGGATGGCGGTTGCGCTAAGTTATACCAAAGACCTGCGCTCTCATCCATGCAAGACGAGAACGAGGACACACCAAGCCACATAGGCACAATATCCAGATGGAAATGGCTAAATGTATGGCGAAACGCCACAAGTTGGCTGAGATTATCGGCGCTAATCTTCCTCTGCGCCAGCCAGGCTCGCAGGCTGGCCTCATCGCTGAATTGCGGGAAGCAGAATAACCCGCCCCACAGCCCGCTTGGTGGTCGCTGCTCAAGGTACACTTCACCTTCATGCTGCATCAGCAGAAGATAACCGGTCCGTTCGGGCAGCGTCTGTTTCGGTTTTTTACCCGGATATTGTGCCCATGTGTTCGCCGCGTAGGCTTCACAACCCGTTTGCAGCGGGCAGAGCTCGCATTTCGGTTTCGAGCGGGTGCAAACCATCGCGCCCAGATCCATCATCGCCTGGTTAAAACGCTCGACGCCCTGAGCGGGGGTGACCTCTGTGCTGATCTCCCACAAACGCTTTTCCACCTCTTTTTTACCCGGCCAACCGTCAACCGCATAGCAGCGCGCCAGCACGCGTTTCACGTTGCCATCGAGAATAGGAAAATGCTTGCCCAGTGATAAAGAGAGGATTGCGCCCGCGGTCGAGCGGCCGACACCCGGCAACGCAGCGACCTCTTCGAACGTTTCCGGGAAACGACCTGCGTGCTGGTTTGCTACCTGTTGTGCGGCTTTATGTAAGTTGCGGGCTCGAGCGTAATAGCCCAGCCCGGTCCATAGATGCAGGACTTCATCCAGCGGTGCGTTCGCCAGATCGGTAACCGTTGGAAAACGCGCCATAAACCGCTGGAAGTAGGGGATGACGGTTGCCACTTGCGTTTGTTGCAACATCACTTCCGATAGCCATACTTTGTAAGGCGTTTTTTCAATTTGCCAGGGCAGGGTTTTTCGCCCGTATTTGTCGTACCAGCCCAGCACCTGGGCTGAAAATTGAGACGCTTGCATGGTCACCAGAATCACGTAATCAGGGGCGAAGATTGCAGCACAGAGGCGATGAGCTGTAAACCGGAACTTTCCGGTGCTTGCATCGGGCGATGAACTTTGGATAATGCCCGTTTCCTGAACACTCTCACAAGCAGATCATTTTATGAATAACGACGTCATTTCACCGGAATTTGATGAAAACGGCCGCCCGTTGCGCCGCATTCGCAGCTTTGTCCGTCGCCAGGGCCGCCTGACGAAAGGGCAGCAACACGCGCTGGATAATTACTGGCCGGTGATGGGCGTTGAGTTCACTGAACAGCCGCTTGATTTCACTGCACTGTTTGGCCGCACGTCACCGGTTACCCTGGAGATTGGTTTTGGCATGGGCGCGTCGCTGGTTGAAATGGCGAAGATGCGCCCGGAGCAGAATTTCCTCGGCATTGAAGTTCACTCGCCGGGCGTTGGCGCTTGCCTCTCCTCCGCACATGAAGAGGGTGTCGAAAACCTGCGCGTAATGTGCCACGACGCGGTGGAAGTGTTGCACAAGATGATTCCTGACAATTCTTTGAACATGGTGCAGCTCTTTTTCCCTGACCCATGGCATAAAGCACGTCATAATAAACGCCGCATCGTTCAGGTACCCTTTGCTGAACTGGTGAAAAGCAAGCTCAAGCTGGGCGGCGTGTTTCATATGGCGACAGACTGGGAAGCCTACGCGCAGCATATGCTGGAAGTGATGACGTCCATCGACGGTTACAAAAACCTGTCGGCGACAAACGACTTTGTGCCGCGTCCAGAGTCGCGCCCGGTAACCAAATTTGAACAGCGTGGCCATCGTCTTGGCCACGGCGTATGGGACTTAATGTTCGAGAGGGTGAAATAATGGCAACAAACCGCAGCCGTCGTTTGCGTAAAAAAATGCACATCGATGAATTTCAGGAACTGGGTTTTTCTGTTGCATGGCGCTTCCCGGAAGGCACCAGCGAAGAGCAGATTGATAAAACGGTTGATGACTTTATTCAGGAAGTGATTGAGCCGAATAAGCTGGCGTTTGACGGTAGCGGTTATCTGGCGTGGGATGGTCTGATTTGCCTGCAAGAGATTGGCAAATGTACTGAAGAGCATCAGGCTATCGTGCGCAAATGGCTTGAAGAACACCAGGTGACTGAGGTGCGCGTTAGCGAACTTTTCGACGTTTGGTGGGACTAACTAAAGCATAAGGGGCCAGCATTTGCTGGCCCGTTTTGTCTCTACAGGAGTATTTATGATGCGCAAAACGCTACTGGCGGCGGCTCTTACGCTCACAGCATTCGCGGCTCAGGCCGACTATCAATGTAGCGTCACGCCGCGTGACGATGTGATCATCAGCCCGCAAATCGTGCAGGTTAAAGGGGAGAACGGCAATCTGGTTATCACACCGGATGGCAATGTGATGTTCAACGGCAAACAACCGACACTTAGCGCCGCGCAGCGCGAACAGGCAAAAGATTACCAGGCAGAACTGCGCAGCGCACTGCCATGGATTGACGATGGTGCGCGTAGTCGTGTTGAGAAAAACCGCATCGCGCTGGATAAAATCATCGTTAAAGAGGTAGGTGAAAGCAGCAGCATGCGTAATCGCCTGACCAAGCTTGATGCACAATTAAAAGAGCAGATGAATCGCATTATTGAGCATCGTAGCGATGGCCTGACCTTCCACTATAAAGCGATTGAGCAAGTCCGCGCGGACGGCCAGCAACTGGTGAATCAGGCGATGGGCGGCATTCTGCAGGACAGCATTAATGAAATGGGTGCGAAAGCGGTGCTGAAAAGCGGTGGTAACCCATTACAAAACGTCTTAGGTAGCCTTGGCGGTTTACAGACCTCTATCCAAAACGAGTGGAAAAACCAGGAAGCGGATTTCCAGCAGTTCGGTAAAGATGTCTGTAAGCGTGTAGTGACGCTGGAAGAGAGCCGTAAGGCATTAACCTCAGGACTTAAGTAACCGCAATCAGCAGCCTTCTGTATACGAAGGCTGTTATTTTTGCCTTTAGCGCCATTATTATCTCGTTGTGGCGCTCACCCAGACTAGACTGCGTTAATCGACGGATTATGTTCTACTGTACCAGCGTAATATTCTTTAGTGGCTGATTTATCCCGGGCTGGCTGTTCAGATAACTGAACAGCCAGCATCTGAATTATTCGGCAAGAAATAGTTCCAATAGGGAATTAAGAAATAACTTACCGTGTTCCGTTATCTGCCAGTTCTCTTCATTTTCTGTCAAATAATTCAGCTTCAGTGCTTCCTCAATTTGCGGGCGAATAACGCGCTCATCCAGACCGGTATAACGTGAAAAATCAGCACGCGGTGCGGGTTCAAGTAGGCGGAAACGGTTCATAAAGAACTCGAACGGTTTATCTTGCTCCTCAACTTCTTGCTGCTTATCCAGGTAATTGCCCTGCATATAACCGCGAGGATGACGTGTTTTTGCCGTACGCAGAATACGCCCATCCGGAAACGTCACTTTCCCGTGCGCGCCACAACCAATACCCAGATAGTCACCAAAACGCCAGTAGTTGAGATTGTGCTGGCACTGGTAGCCGGGCTTCGCGTAAGCCGAGGTTTCATATTGCTGATACCCGGCGGCGGTGAGGATCTGGTGGCCCTGTTCGAAAATGTCCCAGAGCGCATCGTCGTCTGGTAGCACCGGAGGACGTGAGCCAAACAGCGTATTGGGTTCAATGGTGAGCTGATACCACGACAAATGCGGCGGGTTGAGTGCAATCGCCTGGCGCAAGTCATCCAGCGCTTCTTCCAGCGACTGATCCGGCAATCCGTGCATTAAATCAAGGTTAAAGCTGCGTAGCCCCAGCCCGCTCGCCAGGTGCGCAGCGCGTTTGGCTTCCTGCGGGCCGTGAATGCGCCCAAGGCGTTGTAACTTCGTTTCGCTAAAACTTTGTACGCCAATCGAAATGCGGTTCACGCCGGCACGTTGGTAATCGACAAAGCGGTCGGCCTCCACGGTTCCGGGGTTGGCTTCCATCGTAATTTCTGCATCCAGTGCGAGCGGTAAACGCGCGCGAACGCCGTCCAGCAATGTTTGCATTGCCGGGCCAGAGAGCAGACTCGGCGTACCACCACCAATAAAAATGGTCTTTATTTCACGTCCCTGCGCGTAGGCAACATCGGCATCAAGATCGTTCAGTAAATGCTGAACGTAGTCGTCGTGCGGCACTTCGCCCTTCAATGCGTGGGAATTGAAATCGCAGTACGGGCATTTCTGCACGCACCACGGGATATGTATATAAAGGCTCAGAGGCGGCAAATCAGCCATTACGCAATGCTTCCAGTAACAGTTTCAACGCTTGTCCACGGTGGGAGATCGCGCTTTTTTCTTCGCGGGTGAGCTCCGCTGCGGTTTTGCCCTCAGCAGGGACAAAGAAAATCGGATCGTAGCCAAAGCCGCCGTTACCGGCAGCCTGCCGCGTAATCACGCCAGGCCAGCTACCGTGGCACACCACCGGGGTCGGATCATCTGCATGACGCAAATAGACCAGTACGCAGTGGAATTGTGCTTTGCGCTCAGCGTCCGGCACATCTTTTAGCGCGTCGAGCAGTTTTTCCAGGTTCTGCTGGTCGCTGGCGTCAACGCCGGAATAACGGGCGGAATAAATCCCAGGCGCACCACCGAGAGCATCCACAGCAAGGCCGGAATCGTCGGCAATCGCAGGCAGGCCAGTAACTTGCGCTGCGTGGCGCGCTTTGAGGATCGCGTTTTCAATAAACGTCAGGCCAGTCTCTTCTGCGGACTCCACACCTAACTCCGTTTGTGCGACGACATCAAAGCCAAAATCATTCAGCAGCGAGGCCAACTCGCGCACCTTACCGGCGTTACCGGTAGCGAGGACAACTTTTTGCATAGCGGATCCTAATGTATCAGCGCCGCGACTTCGGTCGGGATCTGTTGCGGATGTGAGATTTTAATCTGTTTGTGGCGGCCTAGTTCGCCTTTTTCAATGACGACCTGGTTTTTCGCCACGCGGAACTGCTTAGCGAGGAATTTTACCAGGTGTGCATTGGCCTGGCCGTCCACTGGCGGGGCGGTGATGGCGACTTTTAGCTCGTCGCCATGCAGCCCGATAATTGCGTCACGGCTGGCTTTGGGCTGAATATACAGCCGCAACACCAGCCCATCTTCACAGGTAACGACGGCACTCATAGTGCCATCCACAGCCCCGGCAGCAGGATATCGCCAGTAGATTGCAGCACTTCCGCAATTCCCATATTCAGAACGTATAACAGCAGCACCAGAATCATCGGTGAAAAATCGATGCCGCCCATCGACGGGAGCAAACTGCGGATCGGGCGCAGCAGCGGCTCGGTCAACTGCATGAGCACATATTCCACCGGGCTGCGTCCCTGGCTGACCCAACTCATGATGGCCATCACCAGCAGTACCCAGAAAATCATTAAGCCGATGGTTTTCAGTAAAATCAGCAGGGCGGAAATCCAGATAATCGGCTGGAAGGTGATCACCATAAATATCACTATCGCTTTGATAAACGACAGAATAAAGGCAATCAGCAGCGAGGCGCTATCCAGCGGCCCCAGCGCGGGCAACACGCGGCGCAGCGGCCCGACAATCGGCTGCGTGGCCTTGACCACGAACTGCGAAAATGGGTTGTAAAAATCGCAGCGTGCCCACTGCATCCAGACACGTAACAGCAGAACCATTGTGTAGAGTTCAATTACTGTCGAGAGCAGGAAAGTCAACGTCTTCATGGCGTTCCTCAGTTTTCCTTAATTTTTTGTGTAATCGCGCGCACCAAAAATGGCTGTACCAATGCGCACCATCGTGCTTCCCGCCGCAATGGCGGCGGTCATATCGTCGGACATGCCCAATGACAGGGTATCCACCGTCGGATAGCGTGTTTTCAACGCCTCAAATGCTACAGCCATTTGCCGTGCCACGGCAAACTGGCCTTCGTAATCTGCTTGCGGCGCAGGTATCGCCATCAACCCTCGCAGGCAAACGCCGGGTAGCTCGGCCACTTGGGCGGCCAGCGCATCCAACTCGCTGAGCGCGATACCGGATTTGCTTTCCTCATCGCTGATGTTGATTTGGATAAGTACATTCAGTGGCGCTAATGTTGCCGGGCGCTGCTCGCTTAAACGGCTGGCAATGCGCAACCTGTCTACCGTGTGGCACCAGTCGAAGTTTTCCGCCACCAAACGACTTTTGTTGGACTGTAACGGGCCAATAAAGTGCCATTGCAAACCCTGAACGCCCAGTTGCCTGAAGTGGTTAATTTTATCCACTCCTTCCTGAACATAGTTTTCGCCAAAAGCATGTTGCCCGGCATTAATCGCTTCTGCGACAGCGCTCGCAGGTTTGGTTTTGCTGACTGCAAGCAACGTCACTTCTTCTGAAGCACGGCCGCAACGCGCGGCGGCGGCTGAGATTTTGTCCCGGACCTGTGCCAGGTTATGCGCAATATCGTTCATGATTCCAGGATGGCTATATGGATATAGAAGAAATAGTGGCGCTTAGTGTAAAGCATAATGTCTCGGATCTACACCTGTGCAGTGGCTCAGTGCCGCGCTGGCGGCAGCAAGGGCGGCTGGAGCCCGCCCCGTTTGAAATAGCGGATATCGCCGGGCTGATTGATCTGCATCTCAATACGGCTCAGCAGCGCCTGTGGCGAGAGCGGGGGCAGGTCGATTTTGCCCTGACAACAGCCGCAGGGCATAGGCTGCGGGCAGGGGCCTTTACGCGTCACGGTGGTGTTTCGCTGGCGTTACGCTTACTGCCGCAACGCTGCCCACTGCTGAGTGAACTGGATACGCCCGTCTCGCTGAGCGAGTTACTTGGGCGGGAAAACGGCCTGATACTGGTGACGGGCGCGACCGGTAGTGGCAAATCCACTACCCTGGCAGCCATGGTGGATCACCTTAATCAACATAACGATGCGCATATTCTGACGCTGGAAGATCCGATCGAGTTTGTCCACGCCAGCAACCGCTGCCTGATTCAGCAGCGAGAAGTCGGTTTGCATTGCACGTCATTTGCCGACGGTCTTCGCGCGGCCCTGCGTGAAGATCCGGATGTGATCCTGCTCGGTGAGCTGCGAGACAGTGAAACCATCCGTCTGGCGCTGACCGCTGCTGAAACCGGGCATCTGGTGCTGGCGACGTTGCATACGCGTGGTGCGGCACAAGCTGTCGAGCGGTTGGTCGATACTTTTCCGGCGCAAGAAAAAGATCCTGTGCGCAGCCAACTCGCGGGGAGCCTGCAGGCGGTGCTGGCGCAAAAACTTGCGGCGGACAAGCGCGGAGGACGTGTGGCGTTATTCGAGTTGCTGATCAACTCTCCGGCGGTGGCGAGCCTGATCCGTGAAGGTAAAACGCACCAGTTGCCCGGCGTGATGCAAACCGGGCAACAGGCGGGAATGCAGACTTTCACACAAAGTCACCAACAGCGCGTGCTGCAAGGCTGGCTTTAGCGAATGTTGAGTGAATAAACCGCAGGCAGTGCGCCCGCCGTTTTCAGGATCTCCAGCCTGACGCTGCGCACCGTCAGCGGCACATCCAGCCTGTGCTGGCACACCGAGTGGTGGTTGTTTTCCACCTCGGCCAGTAGCTGTTCGTCGGCCCACAGGCGGTAGTGCGTAATGCAGTGTGGCGTTACGGCATAATGGTGACCCATTTGGACCGACTCCATTGCGTTATCGAAGTCGTTATCCTGCACCAGCGTCAGATGCCGCAGCGTTTGTGGCTCCGCCCAGCGCCAGATGATTTCCGGGGTGACATCGTCAGCGGCGGGTGTCCATGCGTTGATTTGCTGCTCCGGACGCAAGCGGCCATTTAATACATTCTGCGCACACCAGGCATTCAGTGGCTGGCTGAAACGCAGGGCAGGGAAAATCTGCTGCGGGTGACGGCGCGGCAGCCAGAAATCGAATTCGTCGACGCCATAATCGCCGTCCGCGACCTGTCGGGTGTGTTTTGCTACGCGGGCGTTAAGGCTGTTAAACACCGTCATAATGCCTGGCAGGTGGGTACTCGTGAGCGCAATTTCGATACCTTCCTGCGCTTCGAAAGCGACAAATACATACTGGTCGCGATCGCTTTGCCAGTGGAAGGTCAGGGTGTGCTCCGCTTCGCCGGAAACCTGAAGCACGTTTTCGTCGTATTGATAGTCTGGGGTGAAGTTCCCGGCACGCGCGCTGCCAAGCAGCGAAACCGCCAGTGGCTGCGGTGTTGATGCCCGCAAATGTAGCGTCATCTCGGGTAGCTGCGCACCCGCGCGCACTGGCAACAGTAGCGCCATGCGTTCTGAAAGCGGCTGCCAGCCACCGTTGGGTTTCAGCTCGTTCAGTTGGTATTCGCTGCTGGCGCTGACGGTGGCTCCTTGCGCTGGGTCGTTCAACCACTGGCGTGGGATATAGCAGCCTGTAGCCTGTAAATGCTGCTGTAAAGCGCCGATATGTTCCCGCTGCGCCAGCTCACGCTGCAGCAGATTCAGCGCCTTACACTGTGCGGCGGCGCGCCCGACGACTTCGCCCAGCAGACCGCAGGTACACATCACGCGGGCGCTGCCGAAGGCGACATGAGAGGCTGAGATGAGCCGCCCGGTAAGCAATAAGTTATCAAGCGAGCGGCTGTAGAGGCTGCGAAACGGAATGGTGTAGGTGCCTTTGCTGTGAAACTGTCGACAGCCGTCGTGGGTGCTGTAAACGCCATCCGCCGGGTGCAAATCTATCGACCAACCGCCATAACCTACGGCGTCGTAGTGGTCGTGCTGCTCAATAATGTCCTGCTGGCACAGCAAATGATCGCCAAGGAAACGGCGGCTTTCGCGCTTACCGGGGATCGCGCCGACCCATTCGATAGTCATATTGGCGGCTTCCGGGAATTCGCCAGAATTTTTAATATGATCCCAGACGCCCCAGACAATCTTCCACAGTTCCCATTTGATCTCTTCACTTTCGTGCACGGTATCGAGGCGGCCTCCCCACTCCAGCCACCACAAATCGCAGCCGTTCAGCGTTGAAGTCAGGCGCTTGTAGCGCGGGATCGCGGTGATATCTTTCAGGGCGAAAGAGGGAGGAACAAAGTTTACCGGCCCGGTGGTTTGCTTGGTGTAAAAATAGATGGAGTGGCCCAGCTTATGACCAAAATTGTCACCGGGCGCCATTTTTTCGCCCAGTTCCTCTGCTTCTTCTGCACCTTCACGGTATTCTGCTCCAGCCAGAAAACCGATCACGCCGTCGCCAGTGGCGTCGCAGAATTGCATGGCGCTTACGGTGTAAAAGGTTTCGTTAATGGGGTTGAAGGCTTTTACCGCAGTGAGGGCACTTCCCGATTTCTCTACCTCAAAAACGGCAGTATTGAGCAGCAGTGTCAGCCCCGGCTGGCTTTTGGCAAGATCCAACAACACGAGATCGAACATCACCGGGTTTCCCTCTTTGTTCCGCCAGAGGTTCTCTTCCATGATTTCGCCCATGATGCCGCCTTCCCGCGCCCAGCGGTTATTATTGCCCATATGTGAGGTTGCACCGTTGGCCCACAAACGCACTTCGCTGGAGGCATTCCCGCCAAGAACGGGCCTGTCCTGAATCAGCACTACCTGCAAGCCGTCTCGCGCTGCCGCCAGCGCGGCACAAAGTCCCGCCAGCCCGCCACCTGCGACTAACAGGTCAGCATGGAGCCGCTGCACTGGAAATGTTCTTGCATCGGTTTGAGGAAAGATTTTCATAACCTTGTTTCCTTCTTGACTGGCGGTAAAATCGGTTTTTCGAGCAACCTGAAAAGCGAACCTGCAATGTCTTCACAACCCAATCAAAGCCTGATCGACGGCATTCGCTGCCTGCAGTATCTGGTTTCCAGCGATCGCGCCATTGGCTGTCGCGAACTGGCGCGCCTGATGGGCATTAACACGACCCGTGTGAACCGGTTGTTGATGACCATGGCTTCTATTGGCCTGACGATGCAGGATGCACAGCGTCGCTATCTGCCCGGCCCCGGTATACACGCGCTGGCGGCGCAGGCCATCCGTGGTTCGGCACTGTTCTCCCAGGCGCTGCCGCTACTGGAAAGCCATGCCCCGAAAGATATCGTCGTGGCTATGGGCGTACTCTGGGAGGATCAGGTTATCTATATCTATCACTCCGAACCCGGTAGCCAGGTCAGCCAGGCGCTGGCCGGTTTTCATATGCTCCCGGCCTGGCAGTCCGTCATTGGCATGGCGTTACTGGCGGCAGAAAGTGATGAAACTCTGCAACAGCGCTTTAGCGAAGAGCAGTGGCTGCAGCTTGGCCCGCATGTCGCTGAGCAGCGCGAGCGCGGCCATGTGGTCTGGCACCATAACGACGGTGAAGTCTCAATGGCAAAACCGCTTGGCGCGCACTCTGCTGCGCTCGCCTTTGCCGGAATGTGGCACGTTGACGACACGGTCGTGGAAACGCGCCTGCAGGCACTTCACATGTTGGTTAAACGCCTGACGGAAAAATCCTGACACTGGTGAATGCTGATATGTTTCTTTTATAGAAACACGGAATGAAATGCAAAATGCACAGCCAGAAACTGTGAGAACGATCGGCAGAAAGCCGCGAACAGGTCGCGGCTTTCGTTGAGTCAGTAACAGAGAGAGTTGTTAGTCGTGGCAGGTTTAAAAATGTTGTTCGAAGTAGCTCTCAAGGATGATTACCGCTGATGCGGAATCAACACTGCCTTTGTCGAGTGCGCGAAAACCGCCGCGTTCGAACAGCCCGGCGCGGGCTTCAACGGTGCTCAAGCGCTCATCATGCAGGGTAACTTGTACGCCAAAACGGCCATGAACTTTGTTGGCAAAGTTACGGGCTCGGGCGGTGAGTGGCTGCTCTGTGCCGTCCATATTCAACGGTAAACCCACAATCACGGACTCGGGTTGCCACTCTTTTAACAGCTTTTCGATAAGCTTCCAGTCCGGCGTGCCGTCCTGCGCTTTCAGTGCGCTGAGCGGGCGAGCCGTACCGGTGATGCGCTGCCCGATGGCAACGCCAATGCTTTTGGTACCGAAATCAAAGGCTAACAAGGTTCCGCTCATCAGGCGTGCCCCGCAACGCCAGGCATGGTGGAGATGTCGATACCGATAAGTTTGGCCGCTTCACGCCAGCGATCGGCTATTGGCGTTTTAAACAGAATGTTGAGATCAGCAGGTGCAGTGAGCCAGGCGTTATCAAGGATCTCCTCCTCGAGCTGCCCTTTCTCCCACGAGGCATAGCCCAGCGCTACCAGCACTTCGTTCGGTTGATCTGCCGTGCCAAGCGTCTCAAGCACATCGCGCGAGGTGGTGATCACGGTGTTATCCGACACGCGAATGCTCGACGCGAACGTTGCCGGCGGTGTATGCAGGATAAAACCGCGATCTTCAGCCAACGGGCCGCCAAGCAGCACGGGTTTATCCAGGCGGATTGCTGGATCGCGTTCAGTGGGCTGGATTTTGAGTTTTTCCAGAACACCTTCCACTTTCAGGTTTTCCAGCGGCTTATTAATAATCAGCCCCATCGCACCTTCATCGTTGTACTCACAAATGTAAACCACGGAGCGACGAAAAAGGGGATCCTGAAGAGCAGGCATGGCAATAAGAAAGTGATGCTGTAAATTCATTGTCAGAGGTTCTGTTTCCTGGTTCAAAAAAGCGACAGCTTAGTATGGGGGGAAAGCGGGGTGCTGTCACTAGCCAAAGCTGGCGGGGAGCGGGGTCCTTCCCGCTCCGTCTGAGCGACCGTTACTTTCCGAGGCGTTTCTCGATAGCATCCATCAACATACCGGTAATGGAGATCGGGAATTCCGCTTCGATTTCGCGTATGCAGGTCGGGCTGGTGACGTTAATTTCGGTCAGGCGATCGCCGATAATATCCAGGCCGACAAAGATCAACCCTTTGGCTTTCAGCACCGGCGCGACTTTACGCGCGATAGCCCAGTCGCTTTCGCTTAACGGGCGCGGTTCGCCGCGGCCACCTGCTGCGAGGTTACCGCGAGTTTCACCGCCCTGCGGAATGCGCGCCAGGCAGTAAGGTACTGGCTCGCCATCAACGACCAGCACACGTTTGTCGCCATCTTTGATGGCGGGCAGGTAGTTCTGTGCCATGCAGTAGCGATTACCCAACTCTGTGAGCGTTTCGGCGATAACGGCGAGGTTGGGATCGCCCTCTTTCACGCGGAAAATCGAGGTGCCACCCATGCCGTCCAGCGGCTTAAGAATGATGTCAGTGTGCTTTTGCCAGAAGGCTTTCAGTTGTGCTTTGTTGCGGGTGACCAGCGTTTCCGGGGTCAATTCCGGGAACCAGGCGGTGAACAGCTTTTCGTTGCAGTCGCGCAGACTCTGCGGTTTGTTAACGATCAACGTGCCTTTTTCTTCCGCGCGTTCAAGAATGTATGTCGCATAAATATATTCGGTATCAAACGGCGGATCTTTACGCATCAGGATGGTGTCCAGCTCAGCGAGAGCAAGATCCTGCTCGCTGCCAAATTCATACCATTTGTCGTAATTATGTTCGACGGACAACGTGCGGGTACGGGCGCGGGCTTCACCGTTGATCAGATAAAGATCCGCCATCTCCATATAATGCAGCTCGTAGCCGCGGCGCTGAGCTTCCAGCAGCATGGCGAAGCTGGAGTCTTTTTTGATGTTAATGTCCGCGATGGGATCCATCACGATGCCGAGCTTGATCATTCTGCTTCTCCTTTCAACCCAGGTCGCCGAAGCGCACCTGAAGCGCGGTGATGGCGGTAAGCGCCGTAGTCTCTGTGCGTAGCACACGGGGGCCTAACAAAATATCTGTGAACTGATAGCGCGCGGTCATCGCAATCTCGTCGGCGGATAACCCGCCCTCCGGCCCAATCAGTAAGCGCACGCGTTCGACAGGTAGCGGCAGCGTGTTGATGCTTTGGCTGGCGCGCGGATGCAGATTCAACTTTAAGCCAGCTTCCTCTTCGGCGCACCAGGCTTCGAGATCCATCGCCGGGCGAATTTCCGGCACCCGGTTGCGGCCGCACTGTTCACAAGCGGCAATGGCAATTTTTTGCCACTGCTGGAGCTTTTTGTTCAGACGTTCAGCATCCAGTTTAACCCCGCAGCGCTCAGAAAAAAGTGGCGTAATGAGGCTTACCCCAAGCTCAATCGATTTCTGGATAGTGAATTCCATTTTTTCACCGCGCGACATCACCTGACCGAGATGAATATGCAGCGGCGATTCCCGGTCATCCACTTCACTGCTAAGGATTTTCACCACCACGTTTTTTTTATCGGCGCGGACAATTTCGGCTTCAAATACCTGATTAGAACCGTCGAAAAGCTGAATGACCTGGCCTTGCCCCATTCGCAACACGCGTCCGACATGGTTGGCGGCATCTTCGCTGAGAGCGATCTCATGGCTTGGCTGGATAAGTTCTGGATGGTGGATGCGGGGTATGCGCATGGTTTTTCGAATCCGCTTAGGTTGCAGCCCCGGCCGAGGTGGGTGGACGGGGCGGGCTTTAACAATTGCCGCTAGTGTAGGTTAGCTCTTTCGCGCCATGCAAGCGCGCTGCACATAAGGGTTATGGTTGCCCTGCACATTGGCGATTCGCTCATCACGCTTGCACTCCCAGTCGGTTACCGGATAAAGCTTGTCCCAGGCGGTGAAAAGCTGAGTTTGTTGGCGTGAAAGGCTGAGTTGGTACTGGTCACGCATATAGAAATAGGTGCGGGCAATCGCACCGCGAGCGCGCACCGGCGGCTCAGCGAGTTTTTCTTTGAAATCGATTTTCATGCCGCACTGGCCGTACTGGCTTTCGCCGCCGTTCCATTGACCATACATAAAGTTGCCGCGATCGCCATTTACCTCGCCGACGGCGGGTTGCAGGTTATGCATATCGCTTTCGATTTTACGGTACACCGGATCTTTGGCGCAGTTTTTACGCCCGCCATCCTGCCAGCACTGGCGCAGATGGCCGAACTGCCAGGCGGGCATGACATGTTCCCATTCGACCCGGCTGGCGCGGTTTTCGTTTTTACGCACCTGGTAGCCGCAAGACACGAGGTCGATAACCCCTTTTTTACCCTGCCAGTTGATTTTACAGCCGCAGTAGAAATCGCCAGGCACATCGGCGTTAACTTTGACGCCGGCTGCTTTGGCCTGGGCAAAACTGTTGATGCCGTCTGCCGCGAAGGTGGGAACAGCGATCAGCGCGAAGAAGAGTGAGATAAAACGAAACATGGCGAGCTCCCTGTCAAAACGAGCTCGCAACGTAGCGGAAGCTGTTGCCTGATGCAATCAGTTAGCGCGGAAAACTTCTTAATGGATTCAGTTACTCGCGCCGGCAGCCAGCGGTTCGCCGCAGTGTACGCAGCGGTAAACTGCCTCTCCGCGCAGCACCCGGTTGTGTCGTCGCACGGTTAATTGGTGCTGCTGACATTTGCAATGGTATGGGAAAGTATTGCGTCGCACAGATTCCAGTTCGAACTGATGTGTGCGGCGAGCGGGTACACCGAGCACACTCTCCATCATCCACTTCCACTCTTTGCCGTGCGGTGCGACGCGACCAAAATGTTTCCACACCAGTAAATGTGCCAGTTCGTGTGGAACCACATCTTCAATAAACGCTTGCTGGTTTTCGAGTAGCAAAACGGGGTTAAGCCGGATTTCGTAATCGGCCAGCCAGGCGGTGCCTGCCGCCGTGCCGCGCTGTTGATATACCAGTCTCGGTTCCGGGTAGTTGCGCCCCAGTTTTAGGTTCGCTTGCGTGAGTTTATCCCGCAGGCTGCGCATCACGGCTTGCTGAAGGGCGATTGGGAGACGGGGTGTTTTCATAAGTGCAGAGAATAGGTGGGGCGGGGCATGAGTGCAACAGGCAAAAAGCAAAGGCTTCTTCCGCAGAAGAAGCCTTTAAGGTTAGTTATGGGAACCAATTTCGCGCAGCGGGCGGCCACGCATCAGGTTACGCTCGATGTGCTCCAGCGAAACATGTTTGGTTTCCGGCACCAGCCACAGGGTCAGCAGGATGAACAGGACGTTCAGACCGCCGTAAACCCAGAAGGTGTTGGCGTTGCCCAGCGTGTTCAGCATGGTCAGGAAGGTTGCGCCGACGATCATATTGGCAATCCAGTTGGTCGCGGTGGAGCAGGTGATACCGAAGTCGCGGCCTTTCAGCGGTTGAATTTCGGAACACAGCACCCAAATCAACGGACCGGCACTCATGGCGAAGCCAACAATAAACATCAGCAGCATGGCGACAGCAAAGTATTGCGCCGACGGCGAATGGATACCCAGATGCAGCATGGTACCCAAAATGCCCATACCGGCCGCCATCACCATGAAGCCCAGCACCAGCGTGGGTTTGCGTCCCCAGCGATCCACAAGACCGATGGCAATAAAGGTCGCCAGTACGTTAGTCAGACCGACGATCACCGTCCCCCACATTTGTTCGGTGGTATTGGTGTAGCCCGCCAGCTCAAAGATCTTCGGCGCGTAATACATAATGACGTTCATCCCGGTGAACTGCTGCATCACTTGCAGCAATACGCCAAGGAACACAGCACGGCGGAAGTTGCTGTTCTCTTTGAACAGCGCCCAGCCGGACTGTTTTACTTGCAGGCTTTCGCGGATCTCTTCCAGTTCATTTTTCGCTTCGGCGCTGGTATCGCGCAGGCGCAACAACACCCGTTCGGCGTCATGGAAGCGGCGCTTGGCGGCAAACCAGCGCGGGCTGTCCGGTAGGAAGAACACGCCAATCAGCAGCAAAATTGCCGGAATGATGATGACGCCCAGCATCCAGCGCCATGCGCCACTGTAGCTGAACGCGGTATCAGAAAGATAAGCGCCAAGAATCCCGATGGTGATCATCAGTTGGTACATGGAAATCATACTGCCGCGAATTTTTTCCGGTGCGATTTCAGAGAGATACAGCGGCGCAGTATAAGAAGCAACACCGACCGCGAGGCCGAGCAGTACGCGGGAAATAATCAGCACTTCCACGTTTGGCGCGGCTGCAGAGCAGAGTGAACCGATGACAAACAAGATCGCGCCAATCATCAGGCTTTTTTTACGTCCCAGGCGCCAGGAGAGCCAGCCGCTGCCGACGGCACCAACGGCGGCACCGAACATCATTGAGCTGACCACCCACTCTTGCGTGTACGAGCTAATCTGAAAATCTTTGGTAATAAAGGGCAACGCGCCCGCGATTACCCCAATATCCAGGCCAAAAAGCAGTCCTGCCAGTGCAGCGAGGAAGCAAACAAAGAAGGTCATTGCCTTGTTTGAATACCCCTGTTTTTTATTGTCAGGCATTATGCCCTCCATTCATGTCATTGGTTTTTTCGATGTAAAAGGTAGGCCACTCATCACTAAAAATACGTGATTTACATCACATCAGTGTAATCGGTTACATAGCAATAAAGCCGCTAATGTAAATAAAAGTGTTAATTATTATAGAATTGTTGGCGGATAAAGGAGAGGGGGTGCGGTGAGTTTCAGACTAAACCGAAACGTGATGTAACAATCATGCTGCGCTCATTTTTCAAAAGGAAAACTCTGAAAAATCAGCGAAGCGTAGCGGTGTAATCGCTTTCAGATAAATACGATACGAGATAAGTGAGTATAGGTACTGGGGAAAAGTGTGACGGAATGAACAGGTGTAAAAAGTAAAAAGGCCAGCACAAGGCTGGCCTGAACAGCAACGCGGTCAGAGAATTATTCCAGACCGGCAGCTTCACGCAGCAGCGCCGCTTTGTCGGTTTTTTCCCATGGGAAAGTTTCGCGACCAAAGTGACCGTATGCGGCGGTTTGTTTGTAGATCGGGTGCAGCAGATCCAGCATCTGGATCAGGCCGTACGGACGCAGATCGAAGAACTCGCGCACCAGCAGTGTCAGCTGTTCGAGGGCAATTTTCTCCGTACCGAACGTTTCCACCATGATAGAGGTCGGTTCAGCTACACCGATAGCGTAAGAGACCTGGATTTCACAGCGATCGGCAAGGCCAGCCGCAACGATGTTTTTCGCAACGTAACGCGCGGCATATGCGGCGGAACGGTCAACTTTTGACGGATCTTTACCGGAGAATGCGCCGCCGCCGTGACGAGCCATGCCGCCGTAGGTATCAACGATGATTTTACGCCCGGTCAGACCGCAGTCGCCCATTGGGCCACCGATAACGAAACGGCCTGTCGGGTTGATGAAGAATTTGGTTGAGGCATTCAGCCATTCGGTCGGCAGGATCGGTTTGATGATCTCTTCCATCACCGCTTCTTGCAGGGATTTCTGATCGATATCTTCTGCGTGCTGAGTAGACAAAACCACCGCGTCAATGCCGACGATTTTGCCGTCGTCATACTGGAACGTCACCTGGCTTTTCGCGTCCGGACGCAGCCATGGCAGCGTGCCGTTTTTACGCACTTCAGCCTGGCGCTGAACCAGACGGTGAGCATAGGTGATCGGTGCTGGCATCAGCACGTCGGTTTCATTGGTCGCATAACCAAACATCAAGCCCTGGTCGCCAGCGCCCTGTTCCAGCGGGTCTGCACGGTCAACGCCCTGGTTGATATCCGGAGACTGTTTACCAATTGCGCTCAGTACGGCGCAGGAGTTTGCGTCAAAGCCCATGTCAGAATGCACATAGCCGATTTCACGTACGGTGTTACGGGTGATCTCTTCGATATCAACCCACGCGCTGGTGGTGATTTCTCCACCGACCAGGACCATGCCGGTTTTTACATAGGTTTCGCAGGCAACGCGTGCTTTCGGATCCTGCTCGAGGATAGCGTCCAGCACGGCGTCGGAAATTTGGTCAGCGATTTTGTCAGGATGCCCTTCAGAGACGGACTCGGACGTAAAAAGGTGTTTTGCCATAGTAAGTTTTCACCCTGGAGTAATACGGTTAGCTCGAATTCTGTGTCCGGAGGTCTTCGCGTCTGGCGGACGCGGACTGCAGAAGGTGACACATGAAGTCTGCGTGTTAATCGGTTCTGCGCATACATTCTTCACGTATGGACGGATTAACATCTGGATGGCTATTCTAGGTTAAATCCTGGCCCTATTGCCAGCGTTTTTTGATGCTCTCCACATCCTGTCACAAATAGTGACGGAAAATTTTCCTGGCAATGCGGCAAACACAGCTTTTTTATTTTGCATTTTCACCCCGTTATCGGTATAAAACGCCGCGCGCGGCTCATTAAAAAAGCGCACGGCCGAAACGCTGTGTCGCCACTTCCAGCCGGGTTAAGCAGTGAATTTAATGGCTTTGGCTTGTCGCGGGTCTTAACGGCTTGCGTGGAGGTGATAAGAGATAATGAAGCGCTGTTTTCTACAGGACCTGTCGCGTCGTTCTGACGTGCGTTTATTCCCCGCAACCTGCATTTCGAATCTGCAAACCTGCCGATGTTATACCCATTTCGGTGCTTCTCAGGACTCCAGGGCCGGTAAGGCATTGTGATAACTGAACAAGGGCTCTCCTGTTAAATCAGGGGTTTTCTCGTGGTTTCGCCGGGCTGTCATACTCGAGTCCCGATACGTGTTTACAATGATATGAATAAGAAACCGGTCGCACAGTCGGTGCTTCAGCATATTGCGCTGAAAAGTCAGACTGTTTATGGGTTGTTATCGCTATGTGTCACTGCGATAGTAGTCAACTATTTTATCCTTATGCATTCTCGCGCTGCCGCCATTGGGCGTCGTGACGTGCACACGGTATACACTTTCATCTATTGAGGTTTGCTATGTCTGACGACATGTCTTCGGTTTCGCCTTCGTCAGCGGGCGAACAAGGTGTACTACGTTCCATGCAGGAGGTTGCGATGAGCTCCCAGGAAGCCAGCAAGATGCTTCGTACTTATAACATTGCCTGGTGGGGCAATAATTACTACGACGTCAACGAGTTGGGCCATATCAGCGTTTGCCCGGATCCGGATGTCCCCCATGCCCGTGTCGACCTGGCGCAGCTGGTGAAAGCGCGTGAAGCGCAGGGGCAACGTCTGCCCGCGCTATTCTGTTTCCCGCAGATCCTGCAGCATCGTCTGCGTTCGATTAACGCCGCTTTCAAACGCGCGCGTGAATCTTACGGTTACAACGGTGACTATTTCCTGGTTTACCCAATCAAGGTGAACCAGCATCGCCGCGTGATTGAGTCCCTGATCCATTCCGGCGAACCGCTGGGACTGGAAGCGGGTTCAAAAGCGGAGCTGATGGCGGTACTGGCGCATGCGGGCATGACCCGTTCGGTGATTGTGTGTAATGGCTATAAAGACCGTGAATACATTCGCCTCGCGCTGATTGGCGAAAAGATGGGCCATAAGGTCTATCTGGTGATTGAGAAAATGACCGAAATCGCCATCGTACTGGAAGAAGCAGAACGCCTGAACGTGGTACCGCGTCTTGGCGTGCGTGCGCGTCTGGCATCGCAAGGCTCCGGGAAATGGCAGTCCTCCGGCGGCGAGAAATCAAAATTTGGTCTGGCGGCAACCCAGGTTCTGCAACTGGTGGAAATGCTGCGCGAGCGCGGGCGTCTGGATAGCATCCAGTTGCTGCATTTCCATCTTGGTTCGCAGATGGCGAACATTCGCGATATCGCCACTGGCGTGCGCGAGTCAGCGCGTTTCTATGTTGAGTTGCATAAGCTTGGCGTCAATATTCAGTGCTTCGACGTGGGCGGTGGCCTGGGTGTGGACTATGAAGGTACGCGTTCCCAGTCAGATTGTTCCGTGAACTATGGCCTGAATGAATATGCCAACAACATCATTTGGGCGATTGGCGATGCCTGTGAAGAGCACGGCCTGCCGCACCCGACGGTGATCACCGAGTCTGGCCGCGCGGTGACCGCGCACCATACCGTGCTGGTTTCTAACATTATTGGCGTTGAGCGTAACGAATACACGCCAGCGATCCCTCCGGCCGAAGACGCGCCGCGCGCGTTGCAGAGCATGTGGGAAACCTGGCAGGAGATGCATGAACCGGGTACGCGCCGTTCACTGCGCGAGTGGCTGCATGACAGCCAGATGGATCTGCACGATATTCATGTCGGTTACTCTTCCGGCACGTTCAGTCTGCAAGAGCGTGCGTGGGCCGAACAGCTGTATCTGAATATGTGCCACGAAGTGCAAAAACAGCTTGATCCGAGCAACCGCGCGCATCGCCCGATTATTGATGAGTTGCAGGAGCGCATGGCGGACAAAATGTACGTCAATTTCTCACTGTTCCAGTCAATGCCGGATGCGTGGGGGATCGATCAGTTGTTCCCGGTTCTGCCGTTAGAAGGATTGAACCACGCGCCGGAACGCCGTGCGGTGCTGCTGGATATTACGTGTGATTCCGATGGCGCTATCGATCACTACGTGGATGGCGACGGGATTGCGACGACCATGCCGATCCCGGAATACGACCCGGAGAATCCGCCGATGCTGGGCTTCTTTATGGTCGGTGCTTACCAGGAGATCCTCGGTAACATGCATAACCTGTTCGGCGATACCGAAGCGGTTAACGTATTTGTCTTCCCGGATGGCAGCGTTGAAGTGGAGCTTTCTGATGAAGGCGACACTGTGGCGGATATGTTGCAGTACGTGCAGCTCGATCCGAAAACGCTGCTGACGCAGTTCCGCGATCAGGTGAAACAGACCGGGCTCGATGAGACGCTGCAACAGCAGTTCCTCGAAGAGTTCGAAGCCGGGCTTTACGGCTACACCTATCTGGAAGATGAGTAACGCAATTTATAGCCTCTGACCGGTAACGAACGAAATCCCTTCCTCGCCAGCACGGCGCGGAGGGGATTTTTTTATCAGCAGGTCAAGCTGCTCTTCTGGTGGAGGCCGACTTTATATTGGCGGGATAACACGCCATTGTAACCGCTGACAACATCCTTCCGGGTAACCGGGAAAACACGCGTGTTGTAAACTATTCAACGCGTTGCAATCCGTTCGAACACTTTGGTAATTGAAGCGTTTTATTCGCTGTGCTTTTTTCAGGTGAAACAAAAAGGGAGGCAAGATTGCCTCCCAATGGCTTATTTAATGCCATCTGCCGCCATGCGATCGCGGATATGCTGCGCACGTTCAGCCGAGGCGGGGTGATCGTCAAACATTGAACTCTGACGGCCTTCTTCCATCTTCGCCAGTTTTTCGAAGCTGGTGGCTAACCCGGCTGGGTTGATACCGCGTTTGCGCAACAGGTCGTAAGAGTAGTCATCCGCTTCGGACTCCTGGCGCTGCGAGAACTGGGAATTAACCAGTTGCTCGCCCAGTGCGCCAAGCTGCGACTGCGACAAGCTGCCCACAATCCCGCCTGCGGAGGCCGCCGCCGCGCGTACCGCATTGGTGCCGAGCGCAACCTGCATGCCTTTCTTCACATGGCCAAGCGCCACGTGACCCATTTCGTGGCCAATCACCGCTTCAACTTCGTTATCAGTCATCATGTCCATTAACGCGCTGTAGACGCGGATGCAGCCATTCGCCATGGCGAAGGCGTTAACATCTTTTGCCACGTAGACTTTGTAATTCACTGGCTGGCCATTGATGTTGTCACCCAGAGCGGTGGCAATTTTATTCAAACGCTGTGTATACGGGCTGCTGGCCGGTGCGATGGTCGCTTTGCTGTCCATCTGTTTACAGGCGTCATCGCTTAGCGCTTTTACCTGCGCGTCGCTCAACGTGTAGGCCTGGAACGCTTCCGCTCCTGAGCTAAGAAAACCGTTGGAGTTCATGTTCTGACACCCGGCAAGCAGGGTAGTCATTCCCAGGGCAAAAAGGGCTGGGCGAATTTTCATTTGTTCTCTTCCGCAATAATTGGATAGCTATTCTGTTCATACACAGGTTCAGGCGAACCGGTGGTGAGCTTAAGTATAAGGAACAGAACAGAAGGCGGGCGAGGAGATTGCGCAACATGCGAGCAGCTTCCAGAGATTTCTGAATCGGCAAAAGGATGCTCCATGTACATGACTTGTCGCTTGGGTTACATTGTTGGCACTTTTTTCCGGCGTAGCCCAAAACGCGCTGTCGTCAAGTCGTTACGGGAACAGCCCTTAACAGTCCGATCTGGAGTCAAAATGTCCTCACGTAAAGAGCTTGCTAATGCTATTCGTGCGCTGAGCATGGACGCGGTACAGAAAGCCAAATCCGGTCACCCGGGAGCCCCGATGGGGATGGCCGATATCGCCGAAGTGCTGTGGCGTGATTTTCTGAACCATAACCCGACAAATCCGGCCTGGGCTGACCGTGACCGCTTTGTGCTGTCTAATGGCCACGGCTCAATGCTGATTTACAGCCTGCTGCACCTCACCGGCTACGATCTGCCGATGTCTGAACTGCAGAATTTCCGTCAGCTGCACTCAAAAACGCCGGGCCATCCGGAAGTGGGCTACACCGCCGGTGTTGAAACCACTACCGGCCCACTGGGCCAGGGCATTGCCAACGCTGTAGGTATGGCGATTGCTGAGAAAACCCTCGCTGCGCAGTTCAACCGCCCGGGTCATGACATTGTTGACCACTTCACCTACGCCTTTATGGGCGACGGCTGCATGATGGAAGGCATCTCCCATGAAGTCTGCTCGCTGGCCGGTACGCTGAAGCTGGGCAAACTGGTGGCGTTCTATGATGACAACGGCATTTCCATTGATGGTCACGTGGAAGGCTGGTTTACCGACGATACGGCGAAACGCTTTGAAGCCTATGGCTGGCATGTGGTTCGTGGCATTGACGGTCATAACGCTGATGCCATCAAACGCGCCGTTGAAGAAGCACGCAGCGTGACGGATAAACCGTCTCTGCTGATGTGCAAAACTATCATCGGTTTCGGTTCGCCGAACAAAGCCGGTACCCACGACTCCCACGGTGCGCCGCTGGGCGACGCGGAAATCGCGCTGACCCGTGAGCAGCTTGGCTGGAAATACGCACCGTTTGAAATCCCGTCTGAAATCTATGCTCAGTGGGATGCAAAAGAAGCAGGCAAGGCGAAAGAAGCGGCGTGGAACGACAAGTTCGCTGCTTACGCGAAAGCCTTCCCGCAGGAAGCGGCTGAATTCACCCGCCGTATGAAAGGCGAGTTGCCGTCTGATTTCGACGCTAAAGCGCAGGCCTTTGTTGAAAAACTGCAGGCCAATCCGGCGAAAATCGCCAGCCGTAAAGCCTCTCAAAATGCTATCGAAGCTTTCGGCCCGCTGCTGCCGGAATTCCTCGGCGGTTCCGCTGACCTGGCTCCTTCGAACCTGACTATCTGGTCCGGTTCGAAAGCGATTAACGAAGATACTGCGGGTAACTACATTCACTACGGCGTGCGCGAGTTCGGCATGACCGCGATTGCCAACGGTATCGCTCTGCACGGCGGCTTCCTGCCATACACCTCTACCTTCCTGATGTTTGTTGAATATGCACGTAATGCGGTGCGTATGGCGGCGTTGATGAAACAGCGTCAGGTGCTGGTTTACACCCACGACTCGATTGGTCTGGGCGAAGACGGCCCGACTCACCAGCCGGTAGAGCAGGTTGCTTCTCTGCGCGTTACGCCGAACGTTAGCACCTGGCGTCCATGTGACCAGGTAGAATCTGCGGTGGCATGGAAATACGGTGTTGAGCGCCATGATGGCCCGACTGCGTTGATCCTTTCCCGCCAGAATCTGGCCCAACAGGAGCGTACCGCACAGCAGCTGGCAGATATTGCCCGCGGTGCGTACGTCCTGAAAGATTGCGCAGGTCAGCCGCAACTGATCCTGATTGCCACTGGCTCAGAAGTGGAACTGGCCGTATCGGCGTGGGAAAAACTCTCTGCCGAAGGCGTGAAGGCGCGCGTAGTGTCTATGCCGTCCACCGACGCGTTCGACAAGCAGGATGCGGCTTACCGTGAATCCGTACTACCGAAAGCCGTCTCCGCACGCGTGGCGATTGAAGCCGGTATTGCTGACTTCTGGTATAAATATGTCGGTCTGAACGGCGCTATCGTCGGTATGACCACCTTTGGTGAGTCAGCTCCGGCGGAGTTGCTGTTTGAAGAGTTTGGCTTCACTGTCGACAATGTTGTAGCAAAAGCGAAAGCACTGCTGTAATCCCCCTCTGGCCCGGCGGCGAAATGCCTGCCGGGCCAGCACAAACATGTCATTCCAGATGGCATCGATGTCTTATTAAAGCTACAGATTTGCAGGCCCGCTAAACATACCGTCATCCCTCCATATCAATCCATCAATCAGCCATGCCTCTGCTTTAGTTTCTTCAGCCGCTTACTACCCGTTTAGCCCTCTCTTCACAGTACGCCTTATACGCCGTTGATTTATGTATAAAAAATATACTGGATATTTATACAGTGTGTCGTATAATAATTCTACAAATTATCCAAGGTGAGTGTGTAAGGAGTGAACCTATGGTAATCCCTGGTGAAAATTTCAGTTCGCAACATGTTCTGGTGACAATCAGCAGCCGCGAAATCGCAAAATTAACAGGCCTGACTCACACCGAAGTGAAACGGATGGTGAAAAGCCTGGAAACTGCGCAACGGCTCTCCCAGCCGGTGAATGAGCATATGTATGAGCGAGAAGGTGAGATGCGACAGGAGTTTTTGCTTAATAAGCGAGACTCGCTGCTGACAGTTTCACGCCTCTCGCCGGGCTTTACAGCAGAAATGCTCGATCGCTGGCAGGAGAAAGAGACGCTTATCAGCCTGCCTGATTTTACTAATCCGGCAGCCGCTGCGCGCGCGTGGGCCGAACAGTATGAAAAGCGTCAGCGTGCAGAAGCACTGCTTGCCCTTTCTGCCCCAAAAGCGGAGTTCTTTGACCGGTATGTCAGGGTTGAAGAGTCGCTTGGTTTCCGTCAGCTTTGTAAGATGCTCCGGGTGAAGGAATCTCAGTTCCGGAACTTTTTGCTTGAACGCAACATTATGCAGCGCGTCGACGGTACGCTGATGCCGCCGCAATACCATATTGATGCGGGCTACTTTACCGTCCATGGCGGCGTAGGGGAAAACAAGCGTAGCTGGTCTCAGGCGCGTTTCACCGCTAAGGGTGTAAAATGGGTTGCTGATTTGTGGGCTAAACAGCTCTCTTCGCTGCCGGTGGAGATGCCGCGCGCAGAGCGTACCGAAGCCATCACGCCGGAACGTAGCTGGTTTTAATCATCATCATTAAAGTGCTTTGCCGGAATCAACCTTCCTCAATCAACACATCACGCAGGGATGCTTTGTTGCGCTTGTTTCCCCCTTTTGTAAATTCTCAGTCTCACGAACGAACCCTCTGTGTGCACCAATTATTCCAATGAAAATGTGATGCAGGTCAGATTACTGGCGAAACCGTCTGGACAATCATTCCTTTTATTCCAGGTTTCGCTTATTCTAGCTGAAGCGTTTCAGTCGGCTAAATGTTCGACAAATAATCAAACAGACGCAGTTTAAGCAGGCGAGGATTCCCCTTCTGTGGTTGCTGGATTACTCTGTCATCCACTTCAGGCTGGCTAGCCTTGCAGGAGAGTTATGACCGTACGCATAGCGATTAATGGTTTCGGTCGCATTGGACGCAACGTGGTTCGTGCTTTGTATGAATCCGGGCGTCGGGCGGAAATCACCGTGGTGGCAATCAACGAACTGGCCGATGCCGTTGGCATGGCGCATTTGTTGAAATATGACACCAGCCATGGGCGTTTCGCATGGGATGTTCGCCAGGAGCGTGAACAGCTGATTGTCGGCGACGATGTTATTCGCATCCTGCATGAGCGTGCTATTGACACGCTGCCCTGGCGCGAGTTGGGCGTGGATGTGGTACTCGACTGTACAGGCGTGTACGGCAACCGTGAAGATGGCGCGGCGCATCTGGCGGCGGGCGCGAAAAAAGTGCTCTTTTCCCATCCTGGTAGCCACGATCTTGATGCAACGATTGTTTTCGGCGTTAACCAAAACACGCTGCGAGCCGACGACCTGCTGGTTTCTAACGCGTCCTGTACGACGAACTGTATTATTCCGGTCATAAAACTACTCGACGATGCGTATGGCATTGAGTCAGGAACCGTGACAACGATTCACTCAGCGATGCACGACCAGCAAGTGATTGACGCCTATCATCCCGATTTGCGGCGTACGCGCGCAGCCAGTCAGTCCATCATCCCGGTGGATACAAAACTGGCGGCAGGCATCTCGAGAATTTTCCCGCAGTTTAATGACAGATTTGAAGCGATAGCGGTACGCGTGCCGACGATTAATGTCACCGCTATCGATCTGAGTGTAACGGTGAAGAAACCGGTAAAAGCCAGTGAAGTCAATGTGTTGCTGCAAAAAGCAGCGCAGGGAACATTTCATGGTATAGTTGATTATACGGAATTACCGTTGGTTTCAACCGATTTTAACCACGATCCGCACAGTGCCATTGTTGATGGCACGCAGACACGGGTCAGTGGCGCGCACCTGATTAAAACCCTGGTATGGTGCGATAACGAATGGGGCTTTGCTAACCGAATGCTCGACACGACGTTAGCAATGGCGGCTATTGGTTTCAGGTAGGGCGCAACAGCGCTCGCAAAACTTTAAGAATCATTGAGAGGATTCACCATGTCTGTAATTAAGATGACCGATCTGGATCTGGCTGGTAAACGCGTTTTCATCCGTGCTGATCTGAACGTGCCGGTTAAAGATGGCAAAGTGACCAGCGACGCGCGTATTCGTGCTTCTCTGCCGACCATTGAACTGGCACTGAAGCAGGGTGCGAAAGTGATGGTGACTTCCCACCTGGGTCGTCCGACCGAAGGCGAGTACAACGAAGAATTCTCTCTGCTGCCGGTTGTTAACTATCTGAAAGACAAACTGTCCAACCCGGTTCGCCTGGTTAAAGATTATCTGGACGGCGTTGAAGTTGCCGCAGGTGAACTGGTCGTTCTGGAAAACGTTCGCTTTAACAAAGGTGAGAAAAAAGACGACGAAGCGCTGTCTAAAAAATACGCTGCACTGTGCGATGTGTTCGTGATGGACGCATTTGGTACTGCGCACCGCGCGCAGGCGTCTACGCATGGTATCGGTAAATTTGCTGATGTTGCTTGCGCAGGCCCGCTGCTGGCAGACGAACTGGAAGCGCTGGGTAAAGCGCTGAAAGAACCGGCTCGTCCGATGGTTGCCATTGTTGGTGGCTCTAAAGTTTCCACTAAACTGACCGTTCTGGATTCTCTGTCAAAAATCGCTGACCAACTGATTGTTGGCGGCGGCATCGCTAACACCTTCGTTGCTGCTCAAGGCCATAACGTTGGTAAATCCCTGTACGAAGCCGACCTGGTTGATGAAGCCAAACGCCTGCTCACTACTTGCGATATCCCGGTCCCGACAGATGTTCGCGTTGCGACAGAGTTCTCTGAAACCGCAACCGCGACCCTGAAATCTGTTTCTGACATCAAAGATGATGAGCAAATTCTGGATCTGGGCGACGTTTCTGCACAAAAACTGGCTGAAATCCTGAAAAACGCCAAAACTATTTTGTGGAACGGTCCGGTTGGCGTGTTCGAATTCCCGAACTTCCGTAAAGGTACCGAAATTGTGGCTAACGCGATTGCCGACAGCGACGCGTTCTCCATCGCAGGCGGCGGCGACACTCTGGCGGCGATTGACCTGTTTGGTATCTCTGACAAGATTTCCTACATCTCCACTGGCGGTGGCGCGTTCCTCGAATTTGTGGAAGGCAAAGTACTGCCGGCAGTAGCTATGCTCGAAGAGCGCGCTAAGAAGTAAGACATTCAAGGGCAGGGAAACCTGCCCTGTTTTCAGCGCGCTTTCGGGCTCGCTTTAATTCTCTACACAAAATCATTCAAGTTGCATCAAGGCGGCAACGGAGTGAATCATCAGGAACTGACTAAAATAAGTCTCTGATGTAAGCGAAGGCAGCCAGCGCCGAGTCAGCTTGAAGGATGATGTGTACAACGGCCGAAGATACAGGACTACGTAACATGTCTAAAATTTTTGATTTCGTAAAACCTGGCGTGATCACTGGTGATGACGTTCAGAAAGTGTTCCAGGTAGCTAAAGAAAACAACTTCGCTCTGCCTGCGGTTAACTGCGTGGGTACTGACTCCATCAACGCCGTTCTGGAAGCTGCAGCGAAAGTTAAAGCGCCTGTTATCGTTCAGTTCTCTAACGGTGGCGCAGCGTTCATCGCGGGTAAAGGTGTGAAAACCGACGTTCCGCAGGGCGCGGCAATTCTGGGTGCTATCTCTGGTGCGCATCACGTTCACCAGATGGCTGAGCACTACGGTGTGCCGGTTATTCTGCACACTGACCACTGCGCTAAAAAACTGCTGCCGTGGATCGACGGCCTGCTGGATGCGGGTGAAAAACACTTCGCCGCTACCGGTAAACCGCTGTTCTCTTCTCACATGATTGACCTGTCTGAAGAGTCTCTGGAAGAGAACATCGCGATCAGCTCCAAATACCTGGCGCGTATGGCCAAAATGGGCATGACGCTGGAAATCGAACTGGGTTGCACCGGTGGTGAAGAAGACGGCGTAGACAACAGCCACATGGACGCGTCTGCACTGTACACCCAGCCGGAAGACGTTGATTACGCGTACACCGAGCTGAACAAAATCAGCCCGCGTTTCACCATCGCCGCTTCCTTCGGTAACGTACACGGCGTGTACAAACCGGGTAACGTGAAACTGACCCCGACTATCCTGCGCGATTCTCAGGAATATGTTTCCAAAAAACATAACCTGCCGCACAACAGCCTGAACTTCGTATTCCACGGTGGTTCCGGTTCTTCCGCACAGGAAATCAAAGACTCCGTAAGCTATGGTGTTATCAAAATGAACATCGATACCGACACCCAGTGGGCAACCTGGGAAGGTATTCTGAAGTATTACAAAGAAAACGAAGGCTACCTGCAGGGCCAACTGGGCAACCCGAAAGGCGCAGACCAGCCGAACAAAAAATACTACGATCCGCGTGTATGGCTGCGTGCAGCGCAGTCCAGCATGGTGACTCGTCTGGAACAGGCTTTCAAAGAACTGAACGCGGTAGACGTTCTGTAATTTGCACTGCTTCTGTCTGAAAAGGCCCGCATTTTGCGGGCCTTTTTTATTGCGAATTCAATAGAATGCCTGCGAACACAAAATGTGATCAACTTGGCGAAATGGCGGCTTTATGCTTACCCTTTAGAGATATCTCCTTGCTGGAAGGGGTGGTTTTCCCGTTTTGGAACAACATAAGGAAGCACGAATGGAAGATCTTAACGTTGTCGACAGCATCAACGATGCAGGTTCGTGGCTGGTGAACAACCAGGCGCTGTTGTTGAGCTATGTCGTTAATATCGTGGCGGCTATCGCCATTATCATTGTCGGGATGATTGTGGCACGCATTGTCTCGAATACCGTCAACCGACTGATGGTGGCGCGACACATTGATGCCACGGTGGCGGATTTTCTTTCCGCACTGGTGCGCTACGCTATTATCGCGTTTACCTTGATTGCCGCTCTGGGGCGCGTTGGTGTGCAAACCGCCTCGGTGATCGCGGTTCTTGGTGCCGCCGGTCTGGCTATCGGTCTGGCGCTGCAAGGTTCGCTCTCTAACCTCGCTGCTGGTGTACTGCTGGTGACTTTCCGTCCGTTCCGCTCTGGCGAGTATGTCGATCTGGGTGGCGTGGCCGGTACGGTATTGCAGGTGCAGATTTTCTCCACCACCATGCGCACTGTCGATGGGCGTATTGTGGTTATTCCGAACGGCAAAATTATCGCCGGGAATATCGTTAACTTCTCCCGCGAACCGGTGCGGCGCAACGAGTTCATCATTGGCGTGGCGTATGATTCTGATATTGATGAGGTGAAACGCATCCTGACTGAAATTATTCAGGCTGACGAACGCATTATCAAAGATCGTGAAATGACGGTACGCCTCAATGAATTGGGGCCTTCATCGATTAATTTTGTGGTACGCGTCTGGAGCAAGAGCAGCGATCTGCAAAACGTTTATTGGGATGTGCTGGAGCTTATCAAACGCCGTTTTGACGAAAATGGTATCAGTTTCCCGTACCCACAAATGGATGTGAATTTCAAACGCGTGAAAAATTCCACAGAACAGTAAACATCAAGGCCGGGGTTCCGGCCTTATTTGTGCTCTTCGCTATTAGAAGTGCTTATTAGTGATTAGTATTATCCATTTCATCTAATGATCATCCCGCGCTATAGTCAGCGCTCGCAACAACTCTGACGGAATCACTACGTGCTATCTTATTATTTTCAAGGCCTTATGCTTGGGGCTGCGTTGATCCTGCCGCTTGGGCCACAAAATGCCTTTGTCATGAATCAGGGCATCCGCAGGCAGTACCACATCATGACCGCGGCTCTTTGTACGCTCAGTGACGTATTACTGATTTGCGCGGGCATCTTCGGCGGGAGCGCATTGCTGATGCAGTCGCCGTGGCTGATGGCGCTGGTGACCTGGGGCGGCGTGGTGTTTCTACTGTGGTACGGCTTTGGCGCACTGAGAACGGCGTTCGGGAGCAACATTGAACTGGCGACTGCTGAAGCATTGCGGCAAGGGCGTTGGCGGATAGTCGCCATGATGCTGGCGGTTACCTGGTTGAATCCCCACGTTTACCTCGATACGTTTGTGGTGCTTGGCAGCCTGGGCGGTCAGCTTGATGCGGAGCCAAAACGCTGGTTTGCACTGGGCACGATGAGCGCCTCCTTCCTGTGGTTTTTCAGCCTTGCTTTACTTGCTGCCTGGCTTGCGCCGCGTTTGCGCACGGCGCAAGCGCAGCGGGTGATTAACACCCTGGTGGGGTTGGTGATGTGGTTTATCGCTTTCCAGTTGGCGCGAGAAGGTGTGCGCCATATGCAGGGATTATTCAGTTAAGGTAAGTCCGATGGACAATTCACGCTTAGCCGCTAAGCTTGCTGCCAGGCGTCCTGCAATTCTGGGCGTAACAAAAGCACCATGGAGGAGCAACTGTGAAATTTAAAGTGATGGCCCTGGCGGCAATGGTTGGTTTCAGCGCGATGGCGGTACAGGCGAGCGAATTGCCGGACGGTCCGCATATTGTCACCTCGGGTACGGCAAGTGTGGACGCGACCCCGGACATCGCCACGCTGGCGATTGAGGTCAATGTCGCCGCGAAAGACGCTGCCTCAGCCAAAAAACAGGCCGATGACCGTGTTGCGCAATACCTTAGCTTTCTTGAGCAAAACGGCATTGCCCGGAAAGACATTAATTCTGCGAACTTACGCACGCAACCTGACTATGACTACCAGAACGGCAAAAGCATCCTGAAAGGCTACCGCGCAGTGCGTACTGTGGAAGTTACGCTGCGTGAGTTGGATAAACTTAATTCATTGCTGGATGGCGCGCTGAAAGCGGGGCTGAACGAAATTCGTTCTGTATCGCTGGGCGTTGCGCAACCGGAAACCTTTAAAGATAAAGCGCGTAAAGCGGCCATTGATGATGCGACGCGTCAAGCTCAGCAACTGGCAGCCGGTTTCAATGCCAAACTCGGCCCGATCTACAGCGTGCGCTACCATGTTTCCAACTATCAGCCGAGCCCGATGGTCCGCATGATGAAAGCGGATGCGCCAGAAGCCGCTTCCGCACAGGAAACCTATGAGCAACCGTCGATTCAGTTTGCTGATCAGGTAGATGTCGTGTTCCAACTGGAACCGACTCAGAGCCAGCCGCAGACAGCGGCACCGGCGAAGTAATGCTTTTCGCCCTCTCCCGGCTGGGAAGAGGGCGTTTTCTTAATCCTGCCTTAACACCCGATGCCCATATTCCAGCAACGCGTCCGTGACGTTGCGCATCATCCGGCTTTCCGGCGCAAAACGGTGCCAATACAGCATCCGGCGCTGTAGTAAACCGGGTGTCAGATCGATCAGATCGCCGCTGTTCAGCTCTTTTTCAATTTGCAGATGTGGGATCATGCAACAGGTCGTACCCTGGCGCGCCAGTTGTACAAACGCTTCGGAAGAGTTGACGATATGGCAAGGCACGCTGCCCGGCGGTAAATCGAAATACTGCTGTAAAAACGCCTGATGCATATCATCAAGATGATCAAACGCAACCGCCGGTGCTTTTAGCAGTGCGGAGCGGGTAACGCCATTCGGGAAATAGCGGTCAGCAAACGCTTTCGAACCGACAAACAGATAATCCAGCGCACCGAGTTGGTCGACCAGGCAACTCGGCAGCGCCTGCGGCTGAATACTCACTGCGCCAACCACTTCACCGCGACGCAAACGCTCTTGGGTGCGGGTTTCGTCTTCCACCTGCAGATTCAGGCGAATCGGCGAGTCGGCCAGTACCGGGGCTAATGCAGGCAACAGCCAGGTCGCCAAACTGTCGGCGTTGACCGCCAGTGATAACAGCAGCGGGGTGGAACCGGTTTGTTCGTCGCCAAGCCACTCTTCTTCCAGTAGCTCGACCTGGCGCAGCAACGCCAGCAGTTTTTGCCCCTGCTCTGTGGGGCGAGGTGGAACGGTGCGCACCAGCAGCGGCTGACCAAACATATTTTCCAGTTGCTTAATGCGCTGCGACACGGCGGACTGGGTAATACACAGCTTTTGTGCGGCACGTTCAAATCCGCGCTCACGAATAACCGCATCAAGCGCCTGTAATGTTCTGTAGTCCGGACGTTTCATTGCTCGGGCATTCTCCTGAAAAAATCGTATTCAGCACTATGACATAAATTTTTGTTCGGTACAGACGAAATTGGACGTCGCGTAATGTGACACTGGTCACAGGGACATTTAGGGTAACGCTGGTCTATAATGCGCCTGAAATTTCACACCACAGGCAAACGACCATGACGCAGGATGAACTCAAAAAAGCAGTGGGATGGGCAGCGCTTAAGTATGTCGAACCTGGCACCATTGTGGGTGTTGGCACGGGCTCTACCGCTGCACACTTTATTGACGCGCTGGGCACCATGAAAGGCCAGATCGAAGGCGCGGTTTCCAGCTCGGACGCGTCCACCGAGAAACTGAAAAGCTTTGGCATTACCGTATTCGATCTCAACGAGGTGGACCGTCTGGGCATCTATGTGGATGGCGCGGATGAAATTAACGGCCAGATGCAGATGATCAAAGGCGGCGGCGCGGCGCTGACGCGTGAAAAAATTATCGCCTCGGTGGCGGATAAATTCATCTGCATCGCGGATGCCTCCAAGCAGGTTGATATCCTCGGCAAGTTTCCATTGCCAGTGGAAGTGATTCCGATGGCGCGTAGCGCTGTTGCTCGCGAGCTGGTCAAGCTGGGCGGTCGCCCGGAATACCGGCAAAATGTGGTAACGGATAACGGCAACGTCATCCTGGACGTTTACGGTCTTGAGATCATCGACCCGATTGCGCTGGAAAACAGCATCAATGCGTTGCCAGGCGTAGTGACTGTAGGGTTGTTTGCTAACCGTGGCGCGGATGTGGCGCTGATCGGCACTGCTGACGGCGTGAAAACTATCGTGAAATGATCTGACAGGGAGGCGCTGCCCTCCCTGTAAAAAATCTGCAATGGGCAAATTTGGTGATATCTGTCACGCTTTCGCCCTTGTCTTGCGTTACCTGCCGCTTGCATCTTCATTCTTAGCATTTTTCTCTGCCATTTCCCGCTGTATGACATTTCTTCAGATGCCCGACGCAAACGTTCATATTGCTGCGATAGTTTTTTTTGATATGTTGACTAACGCGGATTGCAATCTGCACAACATCACAGTCAAGACAAAACAGGGTCGGGTAAATGGCAAAGGTATCACTGGAGAAAGACAAGATTAAATTTCTGCTCGTCGAAGGGGTGCACCAGAAAGCTCTGGATAGCCTTCGCGCTGCGGGTTACACCAACATTGAGTTTCACAAAGGCGCGCTGGATAGCGAGCAACTGAAAGAGTCTATCCGTGATGCCCACTTTATTGGCCTGCGATCCCGTACTCAACTGACTGAAGACATCATCGCTGCGGCGGAAAAGCTGGTGGCTATCGGTTGTTTCTGTATTGGTACCAACCAGGTGAATCTGGATGCAGCCGCGAAGCGTGGCATTCCGGTATTCAACGCGCCGTTCTCCAACACCCGTTCAGTGGCGGAGTTAGTGATTGGCGAACTGCTGCTGCTGATGCGCGGTATTCCTGAAGCGAACGCCAAAGCGCACCGCGGTATCTGGAATAAGCTGGCGGTTGGCTCATATGAAGCGCGTGGTAAAAAACTCGGTATTATCGGTTACGGTCATATTGGCACGCAGCTTGGTATTCTGGCGGAATCGCTGGGAATGCATGTCTATTTCTATGATATCGAAAGCAAATTGCCACTCGGCAATGCAACTCAGGTGCAACATCTCTCCGACTTGCTGAATATGAGCGATGTGGTGAGCCTGCATGTGCCAGAAAACGCTTCTACAAAAGATATGATCGGGCCAGAAGAGCTGGCGCTGATGAAGCCGGGCGCATTACTGATCAACGCCGCTCGCGGTACGGTGGTGGATATTCCGGCACTGTGTGATGCGCTGAAGCGTAAACATTTGGCGGGCGCGGCAATCGACGTGTTCCCGACTGAACCGGCGACCAACAGCGACCCGTTTAACTCCCCGCTGTGTGAATTCGATAACGTCCTGCTGACGCCGCACATTGGCGGTTCCACGCAGGAAGCGCAGGAAAACATCGGTCTGGAAGTGGCCGGTAAACTGATCAAGTACTCCGACAACGGTTCGACGCTTTCTGCGGTGAACTTCCCGGAAGTCTCTTTGCCGCTGCACGGTGGCCGTCGTTTGCTGCATATCCACGAAAACCGCCCTGGCGTTCTGACTGCACTCAACCAAATTTTCGCCAGTCAGAATATCAACATTGCCGCGCAGTACCTGCAAACCACGCCGTATATGGGTTATGTGGTTATTGATATTGAAGCGGATGAAGATGTGGCGCAGAAAGCGTTGCAGAGCATGAAAGCGATTCCGGGCACCATTCGTTCCCGTCTGCTGTTCTAAACGATGTTTTTTCCTCTCCCGCAAGGGAGGGGAAAGTTACCACTGCCATATTCTGGATGGTGTAACCACCGCAGGCAGCGGGATATCCCACTCTTCCACTGGCAACTTCTCCACACGCTGGCAGTCATGCGCGTAACCTACCGGTTGCAGACTGTATTCGCGCCAGTTTTGCAGCGTGCGATCGTAAAAACCCCCTCCCATTCCCAAGCGCTGCCCTTGTTCATCAAAGGCGACCAGCGGCGTAATCAGCACGTCGAGTTGGCTGAGCGGCAGCACTTCGCGCACATCCAGCTTCGGTTCCTGAATTTTCAGACGGTTAACGACCAGTTCACTGTGCGGATGGTAATGCAGAAACAGTAAATTGCCGGGGCTAAAGGGGTGCAAAACGGGCAAGTAAACGCGTTTACCGCTACGCCAGAGTTGCTCTATCAGCGGTTGGGTATCCAGCTCACCATCAAAAGAGAGAAACAACGCTACGCTATGTGCCATCACAACCGGCGCATACGCCATCATGCGTGCCGCGGCCTGCTGGGCGAAGTGTGTTTGTTGTTCAGGAGTGAGTTCACGCCGGCGCTGGCGAATAATTTTGCGGATTTCTTGTCGTGACGAGGGAAAATCAGGAAGTTGCGTCATGGTACTTGTAATAAAGAAGGGAATCTCCGAGATGCCGCCGCTGGCTGTAACCCTTGAACCCTTGGTTCAAGGTGAATGCGTCGTCATAGTTTTAAGGCTTCTCGGACGGACCGAGCATGCTCACCAACCATGGATCGCCACATTCTTGTGGTATGAAATATCGGCTCAGGGGACTGGCCCGCTTGCAAACATCTCAGAGATATTTTTTAGCTTCACGGTCACTCTAACACAGATGACCCTGAAGCGTTATTCAAACTTTGGTCCCGGTCTTTCTGTTATGCGACCTTGATCAAGCAATGCCTGTTCAATGGTCTGCTGTAACATCCGAATACGCTGTTCCATGCTGGCGGCGTATTCGCGGGTCTTTGCTTTTTCCTGAGTCAGCTCGTAGCTAATGTTCAACGCGGCGATAAACACCAACTGCTCAGTATTTGTGACTCTAGTGCGAACCTTCAGATCTTGCAACCGCTGATTCAGATCCTCCGCGGCCTGATTCAGAGCATCTCTCTGTTCAGGCGGGCAATTCACTCGCAGTGAACGGCCAAAAATTTGGATATCGACGGGTTGTGCAGACATGCCACCTTCCTGCTGTTTGACTGCGCTCTGCCTCCGCATCCGAGTCCTGGGCTGCGAAGGGGCGACACTATAAGCTACCCCGGCGCGCGCTTTCAAGCTTTTTGCGTCTATACCTTAATGATTCGGTGTGCATGCATACGCATGGAACGTGAAGCATCACGGGTATATCACCAGGGGCCAAAGTGGTAGCATATCATGAATATTCCCCCCAACGACGACGAATGCGCATGTCTATACAGAACGAAATACCTGGTTACAACGATGTAGGCCAGCTACTCAACCAACAGGGCGTGGGATTACTTCCTGCTGAAATGCACGGGCTTATCGCGGGGATCCTCTGCGGCGGTAACAAAGATAGCTCCTGGCAGCCATTGCTGCATGATTTAACCAACGACGGTCTGGCATTCGGTCACGAGCTGGCGCAAGCGCTGCGCAGCATGCATTCAGCAACCAGTGACTCGCTGGAAGATGACGGTTTCTTGTTCCAGCTCTATCTGCCGGATGGCGACGATGTTAGCGTTTTTGACCGTGCCGACGCGCTGGCAGGCTGGGTGAATCATTTCCTGCTGGGGCTGGGCGTCACCCAGCCGAAGCTCGATAAAGTGACGGGTGAAACTGGCGAAGCGATTGACGATCTGCGCAACATTGCGCAGTTGGGTTATGACGAAGACGAAGATCAGGAAGAGCTGGAAATGTCGCTCGAAGAGATCGTCGAATACGTCCGTGTCGCGGCGCTACTGTGCCACGATACCTTCACGCGCCCGCAGCCTACCGCACCGGAAGTGCGTAAGCCCACGTTACATTAATTCACCTTGTAGGGAGTCGGTGTCATGACACAGCTTGAGTTTCTCCGTCGCCGCCAGGCATTGCTGGCGCAGATGGTTCCGGGCAGCGCGGCATTAATTTTCGCCGCACCGGAAGCCACCCGCAGCGCAGACAGTGAATACCCGTACCGCCAGCACAGCGATTTCTGGTATTTCACCGGTTTTAACGAGCCGGAAGCGGTGCTGGTGCTGATCAAAAGCGATGACACCCACAACCATAGCGTGCTGTTCAACCGCGTACGCGACAAAACCGCCGAGATCTGGTTTGGTCGTCGCCTTGGTCAGGAAGCCGCGCCGGAAAAGCTGGGCGTCGATCGCGCACTGGCTTTCCCGGATATCAACGAACATCTTTATCAGTTGCTGAACGGTCTTGATGCCGTGTATCACGCGCAGGGTGAATTCGACTATGCCGACACCATTGTGTTTACCGCGTTAGACAAGCTGCGCAAAGGCTCGCGTCAGAATCTGTTTGCGCCGCCGACGTTAACCGACTGGCGGCCGATGGTGCATGAAATGCGCCTGTTTAAATCTGCCGAAGAGATAGACGTGATGCGTCGCGCCGGGGAGATCTCCGCGCTGGCGCATACCCGCGCGATGCAGGTTTGTCGCCCGGGAATGTTTGAATATCAGCTTGAAGGTGAGATTCAGCACGAGTTTAACCGCCACGGCGCGCGTTTTCCCTCCTATAACACCATTGTGGGTTCCGGCGTCAATGGCTGCATCCTGCACTACACGGAAAATGAGAGTCAGATGCGTGATGGCGATCTGGTGCTGATTGATGCCGGTTGTGAATACAAAGGATATGCCGGCGATATCACCCGCGCCTTCCCGGTCAACGGCAAATTCAGCCCGGCGCAGCGCGAAATTTACGATATTGTGCTGGCGTCACTGGAACGTGCCCTTGCGCTTTTCCGCCCAGGCACGTCGATCCAGGAAGTGACCAGCGAAGTGGTGCGCATCATGATTACCGGGCTGGTGAAGCTCGGTATCCTGAAAGGTGAAGTTGATGAGCTGGTGGAAAAAAGCGCGCACCGCCCGTTTTTTATGCACGGCTTAAGCCACTGGCTCGGGTTGGATGTGCACGATGTCGGTGTCTACGGCAAAGATCGCTCGCGTGAACTGGCTCCAGGCATGGTGCTGACGGTTGAACCGGGCCTCTATATCGCGCCGGATGCCGATGTGCCGGAACAGTATCGCGGTATTGGTATTCGTATTGAAGATGACATCGTCATCACTGAAGACGGCAACGAAAATCTGACCGCCAGCGTCGTGAAAAGCGCTGACGAGATTGAAGCGCTGATGGCGGCATCACGTTCATGAGCGTGATCATTGTTGGCGGTGGCATGGCTGGCGCAACGCTTGCGCTGGCGATTTCTCATCTTACTCACGGCAAATTACCTGTTCATCTGGTGGAAGCCAGTGTACCCGGCGCATCCGCGCATCCGGGCTTTGACGCGCGTGCCATTGCGTTAGCAGCAGGTACGTGCCAGCAGCTGGCGCGCATTGGCATCTGGCAAGCCATTACCTCCTGTGCAACGCCGATTTCAACGGTTCATGTCAGCGATCGCGGCCATGCCGGTTTTGTCACCCTGGATGCGCAGGATTACCACATCGATGCGCTTGGTTACGTTGTCGAACTGCACGACGTTGGGCAGCGGCTGTTCACGCTATTGCAAAACGCGCCCGGCGTGACGCTGCATTGCCCGGCGAAAGTCAGCGCGGTTGCCCGTGATGAGCGGCAGGTGAGCGTAACGCTGGAAAGCGGTGAATGTATTACTGGTGAGTTATTGGTAGCGGCAGACGGCTCCCGTTCACGTATTGGCGAACAACTGGGTGTGAACTGGCAGCAAGCGCCTTATCACCAGGCGGCGGTTATCGCCAATGTCACAACGTCTGTGGCGCATCAGGGGCGGGCGTTTGAGCGTTTTACCGAACATGGCCCGTTGGCAATGTTGCCGATGTCACAAGGTCGCTGTTCGCTGGTATGGTGTCATCCGCTGGAAAAACAGCAGCAGGTTGCCGCCTGGTCTGACGAACGTTTCTGCCACGAGTTACAAAAGGCCTTTGGCTGGCGGCTCGGGCGTATCTTACATGTGGGCAAACGCAGCGTTTACCCGTTGAAGCTGACTGCGGCTTCTTCTCCTGTCTCGCACCGCGCGGTGCTGGTCGGGAATGCTGCACAAACGCTGCATCCTATTGCCGGACAGGGTTTTAACCTCGGTATGCGCGACGTGATGACGCTGGCGGAAACGCTGGCCGAGGCGTGGTCGGCGCAACAAGATATCGGTTACTACCCCGTGTTGACGGGCTACCGCGATCGCCGGCATGCAGATAAAAAAGCCACTATCGGCGTCACCGATGGGCTGGTGCATCTGTTTGCCAATCACTGGATACCGTTGGTCGTCGGGCGTAATGCCGGATTGATGGCGATGGAATTATTTACTCCGGCGCGTGATGCGCTGGCGCAGCGTACCCTCGGTTGGGTTGCCCGTTAAAGACAAAAGGAGCGAAGAGTGCAGAGTGTTGATGTTGCGATTGTCGGCGGCGGTATGGTCGGCCTGGCGCTGGCCTGTGGTTTACAGGGTAGCGGGTTGCGCGTGGCGGTGCTGGAGCAAAATGAGCCGACACCGCTGGCGGAAGATGCTCCCCCGGCGCTGCGCGTGTCAGCGATTAATGCTGCTAGCGAAAAGTTACTGACGCACCTTGGCGTCTGGTCAAACATTATTGCCCAACGTGCCGGGCGTTATCACGGCATGGAAGTGTGGGATAAAGACAGTTTTGGTCGCATCGCGTTTGATGATAAGAGCATGGGCTACAGCCATCTTGGTTACATTATTGAAAACGCAGTGATCCACCAGGCACTGTGGGATAAAGCCCAACAGTGTAAGGATGTCACTCTCCTGGCACCGGCTGAACTGCAGCAAGTGGCGTGGGGCGAAAACGACGCGTTTCTGACTTTAAAAGATGGCACCATGCTCACTGCTCGGCTGGTGGTTGGCGCAGATGGCGCGAATTCCTGGCTGCGCAACAAAGCCGATATTCCGCTGACGTTCTGGGATTATCATCATCATGCACTCGTGGCGACTATTCGCACTGATGAACCGCATCAGGCGGTGGCGCGTCAGGTGTTTCACAACGACGGCATTCTCGCTTTTTTGCCACTTAACGATCCGCATTTGTGCTCGATTGTCTGGTCGCTGCCGCCAGCGCAGGCGAAAGCCATGCAGCAGGCGAGCGATGAAGAATTTAATCAGGCGTTGTGTGTGGCGTTCGATAACCGCCTTGGGCCGTGCCGCGTTGAGAGCGAGCGTCAGGTCTATCCGCTCACCGGACGCTATGCGCGCCAGTTTGCCGGGCACCGCCTGGCGCTGGTTGGCGATGCCGCGCACACCATTCACCCGCTGGCGGGGCAGGGCGTTAACCTCGGGTTTATGGATGTCGCTGAGTTAATCACCGAGCTGAAGCGTCTGAGCCGCGAAGGTAAAGACATTGGTCAACATCTCTATTTGCGCCGCTATGAGCGCAGCCGCAAACACAGCGCGGCGCTGATGCTGGCCGGGATGCAGGGCTTTCGCGAGCTTTTCTCAGGCGCAAATCCGGCGAAAAAGCTGCTGCGTGATATCGGCCTGAAACTGGCGGATACCCTTCCCGGTGTGAAAACACGGTTGTTACGCCAGGCAATGGGTCTTAACGATCTGCCTGATTGGTTACGTTAACTGCGTCACACTTTCCCTTCCCGACCCCGGGAAGGGATACCTCTTCCTCATTTGAAATATTCTAATTTCACCTCATTTTTCGGATTAGATTTTCTCATGTCGTGTTTTTTTCTTTTCAGGAAAATCTGCGTTTTTGCAGAGTGAAATACTGCAATTCCTTCCTATTTGTCATCAATGATGATTTTTTATGAAAAGTGAATCGTTATTCTTTGGAATAATACTCTGATGGCATTTTGTGTGTGATGGGTCATAAGCTAATGTGATGAACCATTTTTCCTTATGGTTAAGCGCTGCTTTCGGTGATAAGTTCAGGCCAAAGAGAACGTTTGCGTCGACGTCGTAAAACGGTGTCGGCACCAGTTGTTTTGGCGCAAATCACGCCGCCGAAAAACGTGATAGCTCAGCTTATTCGACGAGGAAAAGATGGCTCAGCAGACCCCTTTATACGAACAACACACGCTAAACGGCGCCCGCATGGTGGATTTCCATGGCTGGATGATGCCGCTGCATTACGGCTCGCAAATCGATGAGCACCATGCAGTGCGCACCGACGCCGGAATGTTTGATGTGTCGCACATGACCATCGTCGATCTCAAAGGCAGCCGTACCCGGGAGTTTCTGCGTTATTTACTGGCAAACGACGTCGCCAAACTCACTAAGCCCGGTAAAGCGCTCTATACCGGCATGCTAAATGCCTCGGGCGGTGTAATTGATGACTTGATCGTCTACTACTTCACCGAAGATTTCTTCCGCCTCGTTGTCAACTCCGCCACCCGCGAAAAAGACCTCTCCTGGATTTCCCAACACGCTGAACCTTATGCCATCGACATCACCGTCCGTGATGATTTGTCGTTGATCGCAGTACAAGGCCCGAACGCGCAGGCGAAAGCCGCCAGCCTGTTTACTGACGAGCAGCGCCGCGCCGTTGAAGGCATGAAACCGTTCTTTGGCGTTGAAGCCGGTGAGCTGTTCATTGCGACCACCGGTTATACCGGCGAAGCAGGGTATGAAATTGCGCTGCCCAACGAAAAAGCGGCCAGCTTCTGGCAGGCGCTGGTCAATGCGGGCGTGAAACCTTGCGGACTGGGCGCGCGCGATACTTTGCGTCTGGAAGCGGGTATGAACCTGTACGGTCAGGAGATGGATGAAGGTATCTCTCCGTTGGCCGCCAACATGGGTTGGACAATTGCCTGGGAGCCGCAGGAGCGAGACTTTATTGGCCGCGACGCGCTGGAACTGCAGCGTGAAAAAGGCACCGAACAACTGGTTGGCCTGGTAATGACCGAAAAAGGCGTATTGCGTAATGAGTTGCCGGTGCACTTCACTGATGCGCAAGGCAATGTGCAAAAAGGCGTGATCACTAGCGGTACGTTCTCGCCAACCCTCGGCTACAGTATTGCACTGGCGCGTGTTCCGGCGGGGATCGGCGAAAACGCCGTTGTACAGATCCGTAACCGTGAAATGCCGGTCAAAGTCACCAAACCTGTTTTTGTACGCGCTGGCAAAGCTGTCGCGTAACCTTTTTATCTGGAGAGAATGAAATGAGCAACGTACCAGGCGAACTGAAATACAGCAAAGAACACGAGTGGCTGCGCAAAGAAGCGGACGGTACCTACACCGTTGGTATCACTGAACACGCACAGGAACTGCTGGGCGACATGGTGTTTGTCGACCTGCCGGAAACGGGCGCGACCGTCAGTGCAGGTGATGATTGTGCCGTTGCCGAATCGGTAAAAGCTGCTTCTGATATCTACGCGCCAATCAGCGGTGAGATCGTGGCAGTTAACGACCAACTGGCGGATTCTCCGGAGCTGGTGAACAGCGAACCGTACGGCGAAGGCTGGATCTTCAAAATTAAAGCCAGTGACGAAGCCGAAGTTGCCGCGCTGCTCGATGCAACAGCCTACGCTGCCCTGCTCGAAGACGAATAAATACGCATCATCCTTCGCGTTGCAGACGCGTTGGCTTCCTCGCTCACCCCAGATACTTACTGATGTAAGCTTCCGGGGATTTGCTGTGTCGCCGCCTTCCTGCAACGCGAAAGATTTAGCGTATTCAGATAATTTCCAAATACGATTCACTGCACGTTTCAGGAACCCTCGCTCATGACACAGACTTTAAGCCAGCTTGAAAACCGTGGCGCTTTCATTGGACGTCACATTGGGCCGGATGCTCAGCAACAGCAGGAGATGCTGAACACCGTTGGCGCAGAGTCGCTTAATGCGCTGACAGCACTCATTGTGCCGAAAGATATTCAGCTCGCTACGCCGCCGCAGATTGGGGAATCCACTACCGAATATGCCGCGCTCGCCGAGCTGAAAGCCATTGCCAGCCGCAACAAGCGCTTTAAGTCTTACATTGGTATGGGTTACACCGCCGTGCAGTTGCCGCCGGTTATTCTGCGCAACATGCTGGAAAACCCAGGCTGGTACACCGCGTATACCCCCTATCAGCCGGAAGTGTCGCAGGGCCGCCTTGAAGCGCTGCTCAACTTCCAGCAAGTTACGCTCGATCTCACCGGGCTGGATATCGCTTCCGCATCGCTGCTGGATGAAGCCACTGCGGCTGCCGAAGCAATGGCAATGGCGAAGCGCGTCAGCAAACTGAAAGGGGCCAACCGCTTCTTCGTTGCGGCAGACGTGCATCCGCAAACGCTTGACGTTGTGCGCACTCGCGCCGAAACCTTTGGTTTTGACGTGATCGTTGATGACGCGGCCAAAGTTCTTGATCACCAGGATGTGTTCGGCGTACTGCTCCAACAGGTCGGCACGACGGGTGAAGTGCATGATTACAGCGCGCTGATTAACGAACTGAAATCCCGCAAAATTGTGGTCAGCGTTGCCGCCGATTTGCTGACGCTGGTGCAACTGACTGCGCCGGGCAAACAGGGTGCCGACATTGTGTTTGGCTCCGCGCAACGCTTTGGCGTACCGATGGGTTACGGTGGCCCGCACGCGGCATTCTTTGCCGCAAAAGATGAATTCAAACGCTCCATGCCAGGTCGCATTATCGGCGTGTCGAAAGATGCCGCCGGTAACACCGCGCTGCGCATGGCGATGCAAACGCGCGAGCAGCATATTCGCCGCGAGAAAGCCAACTCCAACATCTGTACCTCGCAAGTCCTGCTGGCCAACATCGCCAGCTTGTACGCGGTTTTCCACGGTCCGGCCGGGCTGAAACGCATTGCCGGGCGTATTCATCGCCTGACCGATATTCTTGCTGCCGGCTTGCAGCGTGGCGGCCTGAAACTGCGCCACGCGCACTATTTCGACACCCTGTGTGTTGATGTTGCCGATAAAGCCGCCGTGCTGGCTCGCGCCGAGGCGCAGGAGATCAACCTGCGTAGCGACATTCTCAACGCTGTTGGCATCACGCTGGATGAAACCACCACGCGTGAAGATGTGCAGGTGTTGTTTAACGTACTGCTGGGTGATAAACACGGTCTGGATATTGACGCACTGGATAAAGACGTTGCACTCGACAGCCGTTCCATCCCGCAGAGCATGCTGCGTACAGACAGTTTCCTGACACACCCGGTGTTTAATCGCTATCACAGCGAAACCGAGATGATGCGCTACATGCATTCGCTGGAGCGTAAAGATCTGGCGCTGAATCAGGCGATGATCCCGCTGGGCTCCTGCACTATGAAGCTGAACGCGGCGGCGGAAATGATCCCTATCACCTGGCCGGAATTTGCCGAACTGCACCCATTCTGCCCGCCGGAACAGGCTGAAGGCTATCACCAGATGATCGCCCAGCTCTCCGACTGGCTGGTGAAACTGACGGGTTACGATGCGCTCTGCATGCAGCCCAACTCTGGCGCACAGGGTGAATATGCGGGATTGCTGGCGATTCGTCACTACCATGAAAGCCGTAATGAAGGCCACCGCGATATCTGCCTGATCCCAAGCTCAGCGCACGGCACTAACCCGGCATCGGCACAAATGGCGGGGATGCAGGTGGTGGTGGTCGCTTGTGATAAAAATGGCAACATCGATCTGGCCGATCTGCGCGCGAAAGCGGAACAGGCGGGCGACAATCTCTCGTGCATCATGGTGACGTACCCGTCCACGCACGGTGTGTATGAAGAGACGATTCGCGAAGTGTGTGAAGTGGTGCATCAGTTTGGCGGCCAGGTTTATCTTGATGGCGCGAACATGAACGCCCAGGTGGGTATCACGTCACCGGGCTTTATTGGCGCTGATGTGTCGCACCTCAACCTGCATAAAACCTTCTGCATCCCGCACGGTGGCGGCGGGCCGGGCATGGGGCCGATTGGCGTGAAAGCGCATCTGGCACCGTTTGTGCCGGGTCACAGCGTGGTGCAGATTGAAGGGATGCTCACCCGCCAGGGCGCGGTCTCTGCGGCACCGTTTGGCAGCGCGTCGATTCTGCCGATCAGCTGGATGTATATCCGCATGATGGGCGCGGAAGGGCTGAAACAAGCGAGCCAGGTGGCGATTCTTAATGCCAACTACATTGCCAGCCGTCTGAAAGAGGCTTTCCCGGTGCTGTATACCGGCCGTAGTGGACACGTCGCGCACGAGTGTATTCTCGATATTCGCCCGCTGAAAGAAGAGACAGGTATCAGTGAACTGGATATCGCTAAACGTCTGATCGATTACGGTTTCCATGCGCCAACCATGTCTTTCCCGGTTGCCGGTACGCTGATGGTGGAGCCGACCGAATCGGAAAGTAAAGTCGAACTGGATCGCTTTATCGACGCAATGCTGGCGATTCGTGCTGAGATCGAGCGCGTGAAACAGGGCGAGTGGACGCTGGAAGATAACCCGCTGGTTAACGCACCGCATACGCAGAACGAGTTGGTTTCCGAATGGAACCACAGTTACACCCGCGAACTGGCGGTGTTCCCGGCAGGGTTTGCCAACAAATACTGGCCGACCGTGAAGCGTCTGGATGATGTGTACGGTGACCGTAACCTGTTCTGTTCCTGTGTACCGATGAGCGAATATCAGTAATACGCTGATTCGGCTATCTTTTAAGGGCGCTTCGGCGCCCTTTTTACTTTTCAGGAGAAACAGATGGCGATTGCATTAGTCACCGGTGGCAGCCGGGGCATTGGCCGCGCAACCGCGTTGCTGCTTGCTCAAGAAGGCTATACCGTCGCGGTCAATTATCACACCAACAAGCCTGCTGCCGACGATGTAGTGGCGAAAATCACTGCGCAGGGCGGTCACGCCTTCCCGGTACAGGCCGATATCAGTGATGAAGCGCAGGTACAGACCATGTTTGCGCGCCTTGATAGCGAGCCGCAGCCACTTACCGCGCTGGTCAATAACGCCGGGATCCTGTTTCAGCAAAGCCGGGTGGAGCAACTGAGCGCTGAGCGTATCAACCGCGTTCTGGCGACTAACGTGACGGGCTATTTCCTCTGCTGTCGCGAAGCGGTCAAACGCATGTTCACTCAGCATGGCGGACACGGCGGCGCGATTGTGAATGTTTCCTCGGCTGCGGCGCGTCTCGGTTCACCCGGCGAATACGTTGATTATGCGGCGTCAAAAGGGGCGGTCGACACGCTAACGACCGGGCTGGCGCTGGAAGTTGCGGCAAACGGTATTCGCGTGAATGGTGTGCGTCCGGGGTTTATCTACACAGAAATGCATGCCAGCGGCGGCGAGCCTGGGCGTGTGGACAGGGTGAGCAGCGCGATCCCGATGCGGGGCGGTGGGCAACCGGAAGAAGTGGCGCAGGGAATTGTCTGGTTGTTGAGTGACAAAGCGTCGTATGTCACCGGCAGTTTTCTGGATTTAGCCGGCGGTAGATAAGTCCGCTTCTCCCACCAGGGAGAAGCGTTAACAGCGTCAGAGGGTTTCGCCGTTGCTGGCAATCACTTCTTTGTACCAGTTAAAGCTCTTCTTACGAGAGCGTGACATATCGCCAGTGCCGTCATCGTGCTTATTCACGTAGATAAAGCCGTAGCGTTTGCTGTACTGACCGGTGGTAAAAGAGACGCAGTCAATACAACCCCACGGGGTATACCCCATCAAATCCACGCCGTCGTAGGTCACTGCTTTGACCATCTCTTTAACGTGCGCACGCAGATAATCGATGCGGTAATCGTCGTTGATGCTGCCATCGGCTTCGACTTTGTCGTATGCGCCAAAACCGTTCTCCACGATAAATAATGGTTTCTGATAGCGTTCGTATAGCTCGCACAACGCATAACGCAGGCCAACCGGATCAATCTGCCAGCCCCAGTCAGACGCTTTAACATGCGGATTAGGGACGCTGCCCTGGAAACCGGAAAGCGCATCGCCAACACCGCCTTCCGCTTTCACCGCGTTGGTCATGTAGTAGCTAAAGCCGAGGTAATCGCAGCAACCCTCGCGCAGAATCGCCTCATCACCGGCTTCCATGTTGATGGTAAAACCGCGGCGTTCCCATTCGTTCAGCACATAAGAAGGGTAGTAGCCGCGCAGTTGTACGTCGGTAAAGACATAACGCTCACGCATGGATTCCTGGGCGTACATTACATCGTCCGGCTTACAGGAGAAGGGATACAGCGGCACCATCGCCAGCATGCAGCCAATCTTCATTTCCGGGTTGATACGATGGCCGATTTTCACCGCCATGGCGCTGGCAACGAACTGGTGGTGCAATACCTGGTACATGGTCTCTTCCGGGTTTTCATGTTCGGTGTAGACCACGCCGGAACAGCAGTAACCAAACAGCGGCGCGCGCCAGTTGCGCTGGTTGTTGATTTCGTTAAAGGTCATCCAATATTTGACCTTGGTTTTGTAGCGCTCAAACACCACTTGCGCGAAACGGACAAAGAAATCGACCACTTTACGGTTAGTCCAGCCACCATATTGCTGCACCAGGTGCAGCGGCATTTCGAAGTGGGACAGCGTGATGACCGGCTCGATGTTGTATTTCAGCAGCTCATCAAACATGTCGTCGTAAAACTTCAGCCCTTCTTCATTCGGCTGTTGCTCATCGCCCAGCGGGAAGATGCGGGTCCAGGCGATGGAGGTGCGGAAACATTTGAAGCCCATTTCGGCGAAGAGTTTGATGTCTTCTTTGTAGTGGCCATGAAAATCAATGGCTTCGTGGTTCGGGTAGTATTTGCCCGCGACGACGTCCTGCGTGATTTCACGTGGAACACCGTGCGCGCCGCCGGTCAGAACATCGCAAATGCTCGGGCCTTTGCCGCCTTTATTCCAGCCGCCTTCCACCTGGTGTGCGGCAACCGCGCCGCCCCATAAAAAGTCTTTCGGTAAGGTCAATTTTTTCATTGTTGCTGTTCCCGTTATATTGGCTGATAACGAGTCTAACAAAGGCGAATTAAATGTCACGATATAACAAATTACCGCTGGGGTAATTTGTTACACCGAAAAAACACACTGTTTTTTTATGCTATTTTCTTCGCCAGTTTACGCCCCAGCGACTCGAGAATATAAATAACAGGGATTTGTGTAGTAATATCGTAACCGCCGGTAATGCGCATTTGCGGCACATGCCAGGAAATATTAAAGTCCGCCAGTTTTGCCAGTCGGGAGTGTTCGTGGCTGGTGATTGACAACACTTTGCAGTGGTGCAAGCTGAACTGGCTGGCAAAGCGGAGGATCTCTTCCGTCTCGCCAGAAACCGAAAGCACAATTGCCAGCGCGTTTTTGGCCATATCATTCGTGACCGGAAAATAAGGGTCGTCGATATGGTTACTGAATTTACCGATATTTGAGAAGAATCTTGCGCCATATTTCGCTAGCGCGCCCGATGTGCCTGCACCGACAAATATAATGCGTTCGGAAGATAATATAATATCAACGGTGCTATCTAATAATTTATCGAACTCATCATTGTTGACGCTTTTAAAAAAGCTGATCACTTCGCTGGCGCCAAAATTTGCTTGCGGCGGCTCATTTTGCTCTAAATATAATTTAAAACGCACGCGAAATTCAGAGTAGCCTTCACAGTTGAGCTTGCGGCAAAAGCGCAACACGGTCGTGGTGGAGACGCCTGCCGCATCGGCCAGTTCACGAATCGTCATGTACATTACTTTGTCGCGATTTTTGATGACAAAGTTGTAAACCAGCATCTCCAGAGTATTCAGGCCGGCGATGGCGGAGTGAGTAAACATTGTCACGGCGATATCCTTTGCTTGCTGTAAACGTAGCCCAATGCAACCCGGCAGGCTTTTTGCGTGCCCACATGCTGCCATAACTTCCGTGCCGTTTCCCTGACTTTCGCATTCATGGGTGGCAACTCATGTCATGAAATATTCATCAATGATATTTATTTTAGCGTACAGGTGTGCACTGGAATCATTCTCAGTTACTCTATTGTTGCAACGTTTTTTGAGTTCTCCAGGAGTTTCCATGGTTAAGAAACCTTTAATCGCACAGGGATACACGCTGGCAGAGGAAATTGCCAACAGCATCAGCCACGGTATCGGGCTGGTGTTCGGTATTGTCGGGCTGGTACTGCTGCTGGTACAGGCGGTGGACAATAATGCCAGTATGACGGCGATTACCAGCTATACGCTTTATGGCGGCAGCATGATCCTGCTGTTCCTCGCCTCCACGCTCTACCATGCGATTCCGCATCAGCGCGCAAAACTATGGTTAAAGAAATTTGACCACTGCGCCATTTATCTGCTGATTGCCGGCACCTATACGCCTTTTTTACTGATCGGGCTGGATTCACCGTTGGCGCGTGGGCTGATGGTTGTGATCTGGAGCCTCGCCCTGTTAGGGATCCTATTTAAGCTCACCATTGCGCACCGGTTCAAAGTGTTGTCGCTGGTGACATACCTGGCGATGGGCTGGCTGTCGTTGATTGTGATTTATCAGCTTGCGACGCGGTTATCCGTGGGCGGCGTGACGCTTTTGGCTGTCGGCGGGCTGGTGTACTCGTTGGGCGTAATTTTCTACGTCTGTAAACGTATTCCCTATAATCACGCCATCTGGCACGGCTTTGTACTGGGCGGCAGCGTGTGCCACTTCCTGGCAATCTATTTGTACGTTGGTAAAGTTTAAGTAGTAGCGCCGGGCGGCACTTTTGCCGACCCGGCTGTAGCTTGTTCAAATGGTTTAACGCGGATTATTCTTCTTCCAGCGAATAGGGCAGTGGCTCGATGCTTAACGTATTGGCGTCGTCGCGTACGCGGAACACGCTGTTTGCTTCCATGTCATTGTTCATCACTACCTGAACCAGCACGCGGCCGTCATCCAACTGTGTTGACGCAAGTACCGTTCCGGTACGACGCCAGTTTGCACCCATCTGTAGCTCAAGATCTTCACCCGCATCCGGCGTGCGGCTGGCAGCGCCCGCCAGGTACCACAACGCACGTTTGTTGGCGCCACGGAATTTCGCGCGAGCAACCATCTCTTGCCCGGTATAGCACCCTTTTTTGAAGCTGATGCCGCCCAACGCCTGCAGGTTGGTCGCCTGCGGAATAAACTGTGCGCTGTTTGGCTCGTCAATCACGGCTAACCCGGCTTCGATATTCAGCGCCAGCCACTGCTGGCTATTGTTGAGCTGCGCTTCGCCGCGCAGTTTTTCCGTCACCTGTTCTGCCGTTGCGGCATCGGTAACAAGCAGGAAACGCTCGGCTGGATGTTCAAACCACAGGAGGGTTGTTTCCCCTTCTTGCACAACCTGCTTTTCGCTGTCCGGCAATGTTGTGAAAAGATTGGCCAGCGCGGCGCGAGCCTGAAAACCGGCAACGCCCAGCAGCACATGTTCGTCATCTGCGGCGATAGTGACTTTTGAGAATACGGCGTACTTTTTCAGCTCGCGAAGCTGCGACTCACGTACGCTACGGCGTAGGATCCAGGCAAATCCCTCCTGATAGTGAAACAACCGCATATTGCTCCACATTTTGCCTTTAGAATCGCAATGCGCCGCCAGCAGATGCTGATCTGCCGCCATCTTCGACACGTCAGCGGTGACCTGGCCTTGCAGGTATTTCTCGCTATCCGCGCCGGTAATGGTTGCCAGCGCCCAGTCATCGAGTGTCATAAGCGTCAGCGGCAGACGGGCGGATGCGGTCGGCTGGCGCGGAGGAAATGGAGTAAAAGCCATAATAATGTCCTGATTAGCTTAACGCTGTGTTGGTACTTAATGGTAAAAGAGCCATTGTCCAATGCAAGCGATAAAGCATGCGATTTGTGCCATTGTGCGAGCATTGCGAGGCGCTACGCAGCACAGTGATAATTTTGCAGACTATGCCATTTATTCTGGAAGCAGGCGCGGGAAGTTAAATATTCCGCAAAAGGAATATTAAAAACACGTTACAATAGGCCCTCATGCCTATGAAGGGAGAAGAACATGGATATTAATAATAAAGCCCGTATCCATTGGGCCTGTCGCCGCGGAATGCGCGAACTCGATATCTCCATCATGCCTTTTTTCGAACACGAGTACGACTCGCTCAGCGACCATGACAAGCATTTGTTTGTGCGTCTGCTTGAAAGCGATGATCCGGATTTATTCAACTGGTTGATGAATCATGGCAAACCCCAGGACGCGGAGTTGCAGCGAATGGTGCAGTTAATTCAGACACGGAATCGGGATCGTGGTCCTGTGGCAATCTGATTTACGCGTCTCATGGCGCGCACAATGGATCTCGTTATTGCTGCATGGATTAGTGGCGGCGTTTATTTTATTTATGCCCTGGCCGTTGAGCTATACACCGCTGTGGCTTTTATTGCTGTCGCTGGTGGTTTTCGACTGCGTGCGCAGCCAGCGGCGAATCAACGCCTGCCACGGCGAGATTAAGCTGCTGATGGATTCCCGTCTGCGTTGGCAAGGTGTGGAGTGGGATATTATCGGCACCCCCTGGATGATCCGCGGTGGCATGATGCTGCGTTTACATCGCGCGGAAGACGGGCGGCGCCAGCATTTATGGCTGGCGGCAGACAGTATGGATGCGCAGGAGTGGCGCGATCTGCGCCGGATGATCACCCAAAAACCGGCGCAGGGGCTGCATTAAGGCGGGTGATGGCTCAGCCGAGCCGTTCCGCCATTTCCGTCAGTATTTGCTCGCACCAGCTTTGAATGCGTTCATCGCTTAAATCGTACTGATTGGTCTCATCCAGCGCCAGCCCGACAAAAAGCTGCCCATCGGCAACGACCGGTTTTTTACTGGTAAATTCATAGCCTTCTGTCGGCCAGTATCCGATGAACGTCGCGCCTTTAGGGGCCAGTTTGTCATGGAGCATACCGAGTGCGTCGAGGAACCATTCGCCGTAACCGAGCTGATCGCCCATGCCGTACAACGCAATGATTTTTCCGTCGAGATTGAGATTATCAAGCTGATCCCAAACCGCTTCCCAATCTTCCTGCAACTCGCCGAAATCCCAGGTTGGAATGCCCAGAATAAGCGCATCGTACTGTTCCATCAGGGCCGGAGCATCGTCTTTCAGGTTGTGCAACGTCACCAGCTCCGGGCCGATAATATCGCGGATTTTTTCCGCCGCCATTTCGGTGTAGCAAGTGCTGGAACCGTAAAACAGACCGATATTCATAACGTAAACTTCTCGATTCTTGATGTGTCTTTTCACGCAGTGTACCAGAATCGTACATCAATCAGGCATAATGCAGCGTTTGAGTAAAGGAGACGCTGGATGGAACAGGATCTCGCACGTATCGAACAGTTTCTCGATGCTCTCTGGCTTGAGAACAACCTGGCGGAAAATACGCTAAACGCTTACCGCCGTGATTTGAAAAGCGTGGTGGAGTGGTTGCACCACCACGCCAGCAGTCTTGAAAAAGCGCAAAGCGATGATTTACAAGCACTGTTAGCTGAAAGGGTGAGCGGTGGTTATAAGGCCACCAGCTCGGCGCGCTTGCTTAGCGCCGTGCGACGTTTTTTTCAGTACCTTTACCGGGAAAAAGTACGCAACGACGATCCCAGCGCATTGCTCGCATCACCTAAATTGCCACAACGTTTACCGAAAGACTTAAGTGAAACGCAGGTGGGCAGGCTTCTACAGGCTCCGGTGGTTGACCAACCGCTGGAGTTACGCGATAAAGCGATGCTTGAGGTGTTGTATGCCACCGGCCTTCGCGTCTCTGAACTGGTTGGCCTGACGATGAGTGATATCAGCCTGCGCCAGGGCGTGGTGCGAGTGATTGGTAAAGGCAATAAAGAACGCCTGGTGCCGCTGGGCGAAGAGGCGGTGTATTGGGTCGAAAACTATCTGGAGCATGGCCGCCCCTGGCTGCTTAACGGTGTATCAATTGATGTGCTATTTCCAAGCCAGCGCGCGCAGCAGATGACGCGCCAGACTTTCTGGCATCGCATCAAGCACTATGCTGTGCTTGCGGGTATCGACAGTGAAAAACTCTCGCCCCACGTTTTGCGCCATGCGTTTGCCACCCATCTGCTGAACCACGGCGCGGATCTGCGAGTAGTGCAAATGCTTTTAGGCCACCAGGATTTATCGACGACGCAAATTTATACGCATGTCGCTACCGAGCGACTGCGCAAGCTTCATCAACAGCATCACCCGCGGGCGTGAATGCTGACAATTAAAGGATGTGTTATGAAAAAAGGTTTAGTGATGTTCACCCTGCTGGCGGCGGCGTTTACCGGCGCGGCGCACGCCGATGACGCGGCCATCAAACAGTCGCTGGCAAAATTGGGTGTACAGAGCGGTGAAGTGCTGCCCGCACCTGTTGCCGGAATGAAAGCCGTGTTGACCAACAGCGGCGTGCTGTATGTGACGGAAGATGGCAAACATATCATCCAGGGTCCGATGTACGATGTCAGCGGCGCGCAGCCCGTGAACATCACCACCAGGATGCTATTACCGCATCTGAACGCGCTGGAAAAAGAGATGATTGTCTACAAAGCGCCGCAGGAAAAACATGTCATCACCGTGTTCACTGACATCACTTGCGGCTACTGCCAGAAACTGCACAGCGAAATGGCAGACTACAACGCGCTCGGCATCACCGTGCGTTACCTTGCATTCCCGCGTCAGGGTGTGCCGAGCGAAGTTGAAAACCAGATGAAAGCTATCTGGTGTGCAAAAGATCCTAAAAAAGCCTTCGATAGTGCGATGGAAGGTAAAGACGTGAAACCGGCCAGTTGTGATATCGACATCGCTAATCATTATGCGCTGGGCGTGCAGTTTGGCGTCAACGGCACGCCAGCCATCGTGCTGAATGACGGCTACCTTGTTCCGGGTTACCAGGCTCCGGCAGAAATGAAAGCCTTCCTCGATCAACATCAAAAAGCCACTGGCGGTAAATAATTCGCGTGAAAGCTCAGATACAACTTCGCCGCCGTGAGGTGGATAACGCAGCAGACCTGGCAGAAGACTTGCCGCCACTGCTGCGTCGCTTATACGCAAGCCGCGGTGTGCGCACGGCCAGTGAACTGGAACGCAGTGTTAAAGGCATGCTGCCGTGGCAACAACTTACCGGTATCGATGATGCAGTGGCGCAGCTTTACACTGCATTGCGTGAAGGGTTGCGCATTATCGTGGTGGGCGATTTCGATGCGGATGGCGCAACCAGCACCGCCCTTAGCGTGCTGGCGCTGCGCGCGCTCGGTTGCGAAAACGTCAGTTACCTGGTGCCGAACCGTTTTGACGACGGTTATGGGCTGAGCCCGGAAGTGGTCGATCAGGCGCATGCGCGCGGCGCGCAAATCATTCTGACGGTGGATAACGGCATCTCGTCACATGCTGGTGTAGCGCGAGCACATGAACTGGGGATCCCGGTGGTGGTAACCGATCACCATCTGCCGGGTGACACGCTGCCGGATGCCGACGCGATTGTTAACCCGAATCTGCGTGACTGCGATTTTCCGTCGAAGTCGCTGGCCGGGGTTGGCGTTGCTTTTTATCTGATGCTGGCTTTGCGTGCCTTTTTGCGTGACAACGGTTGGTTTGAGGCGCGCGGCCTGGCGATGCCAAATCTGGCGGAGCTGCTCGATTTGGTGGCGCTGGGAACGGTGGCAGACGTGGTGCCGCTGGATGCCAATAACCGCATTCTGACCTGGCAGGGACTGAGCCGCATTCGCGCCGGGCGCTGCCGTCCGGGCATCAAAGCGCTGCTGGAAATTGCCAACCGCGATGCGCAAAAGCTGGCGGCCAGCGATCTCGGTTTTGCGCTCGGGCCGCGCCTTAACGCGGCGGGCAGGCTGGACGATATGTCGGTGGGGGTTGCGCTGTTACTGTGCGAAAACCTTGGTGAAGCGCGCCAGTTAGCCAGCGATCTCGACGCGTTGAACCAGACGCGCAAAGAGATTGAGCAGGGGATGCAAGCAGAGGCGCTGACGCTGTGCGAGCAGCTTGAGCGCAGTGGTGAAACGCTGCCCGGCGGTTTAGCGATGTACCATCCCGAGTGGCATCAGGGAGTGGTCGGCATTCTCGCTTCGCGCATTAAAGAGCGCTTTCACCGCCCGGTGATCGCCTTTGCGCCAGCCGGAGACGGGGTGCTGAAAGGCTCGGGGCGTTCGATTCAGGGGCTGCATATGCGTGATGCGCTGGAACGTCTGGATATGCTGTTTCCTGGCATGATGCTCAAATTCGGCGGTCACGCAATGGCGGCCGGTTTGACGCTGGAAGAACACCGTTTTGAAGAGTTCCGCCAGCGCTTTGGCGAGCTGGTGACAGAATGGCTGGATCCGGCGTTATTACAAGGCGAGATTGTCTCTGACGGCCCGCTGTCGGCGCAGGAGATGACGCTGGAAGTCGCTGAGATGCTGCGCGAAGCGGGCCCCTGGGGGCAAATGTTCCCGGAACCGCTGTTTGACGGCGAGTTTCGGCTCCTGCAGCAGCGGCTGGTGGGCGAGCGCCATTTAAAAGTGATGCTGGAGCCGGTTGGCGGCGGTCCGTTGCTTGATGGTATCGCTTTTAACGTCGATACCACTTGCTGGCCGGACAACGGTGTGCGGCAGGTAAATATTGCTTATAAACTGGATGTGAACGAGTTTCGCGGCAATCGTAGCGTACAGCTGATCATCGAGAATCTCTGGCCACTTTAGCGCCAGTATTCGCTATAAAACAGGGCGGGAATCCGGTAAACTTCCGCCCTTATCACCGCATTTTGACTAGTCCATTAAAAGAAATCAGACCATGTTTGAAATTAACCCGGTAAAAAATCGTATTCAGGACCTCACGGAGCGCTCAGACGTTCTTAGGGGGTATCTTTGACTATGACGCCAAGAAAGAGCGCCTGGAAGAAGTAAACGCCGAGCTGGAACAGCCGGATGTGTGGAACGAACCTGAGCGCGCACAGGCGCTGGGCAAAGAGCGTTCCTCACTCGAAGCTATCGTTGATACGCTGGATCAAATGCGTCAGGGGCTGGAAGATGTCAGCGGCCTGCTGGATCTGGCGGTTGAAGCCGAAGACGAAGAAACCTTTAACGAAGCGGTCGCCGAACTGGATGTGCTGGAAGAGAAACTGGCACAGTTGGAGTTCCGTCGCATGTTCTCTGGCGAGTACGACAGCGCCGACTGCTACCTGGATATTCAGGCGGGTTCCGGCGGCACCGAAGCGCAGGACTGGGCGAGCATGCTGACGCGCATGTACTTGCGTTGGGCGGAAGCGCGCGGCTTTAAAACCGAGATTATTGAAGAGTCCGAAGGTGAAGTTGCGGGCATCAAGTCCGTCACCATTAAGATTATGGGCGATTACGCCTACGGCTGGCTGCGTACTGAAACTGGCGTTCATCGCCTGGTGCGTAAGAGCCCGTTCGATTCCGGCGGCCGTCGTCACACCTCGTTTAGCTCCGCGTTTGTCTACCCGGAAGTGGATGACGATATTGATATCGAAATCAACCCGGCGGATCTGCGTATCGACGTTTATCGCGCATCCGGCGCGGGCGGTCAGCACGTAAACCGGACGGAATCCGCGGTGCGTATTACTCACATTCCTACCGGACTGGTAACGCAATGCCAGAACGACCGCTCCCAGCATAAGAACAAAGACCAGGCCATGAAGCAGATGAAAGCGAAGCTTTATGAACTGGAAATGCAGAAGAAAAATGCTGAGAAACAGGCGATGGAAGACACCAAGTCGGACATCGGTTGGGGCAGCCAGATCCGCTCTTATGTCCTGGATGATTCCCGCATTAAAGATCTGCGCACCGGGGTTGAAACCCGTAACACGCAGGCGGTGCTGGATGGCAGCCTGGATCAATTTATCGAAGCAAGTTTGAAAGCAGGGTTATGAGGAACCAACATGTCTGAACAACAAGCACAAAGCGCTGACACGGCAGTCGATCTTAATAATGAACTGAAAACCCGCCGTGAGAAGCTGGCGCAACTGCGTGAGCAGGGCGTGGCGTTCCCGAACGATTTCCGCCGCGATCAGACCTCTGACAAGCTGCACGCGCAATTCGATGCCAAAGAGAACGAAGAGCTGGAAGCGCTGGGTATCGACGTTGCCGTAGCGGGCCGTATGATGACCCGCCGCATCATGGGTAAAGCCTCTTTCGTCACCTTGCAGGACGTTGGTGGCCGCATTCAGCTGTATGTCTCACGTGACGATCTGGCGGAAGGCGTCTATAACGAGCAGTTCAAAAAATGGGATCTGGGCGACATCCTCGGCGCACGTGGCAAGCTGTTCAAGACCAAAACCGGTGAACTCTCTATCCATTGCACTGAGCTGCGTTTGTTGACTAAGGCGCTGCGCCCGCTGCCGGATAAATTCCACGGTTTGCAGGATCAGGAAGCGCGTTATCGTCAGCGTTACCTGGATCTCATCTCGAATGATGAATCCCGTAACACCTTTAAAGTGCGTTCACAGATCCTGGCTGGTATCCGCCAGTTCATGGTAGGCCGCGACTTTATGGAAGTGGAAACGCCGATGATGCAGGTGATCCCGGGCGGTGCCTCTGCGCGTCCGTTTATCACCCACCATAACGCGCTGGATCTCGACATGTACCTGCGTATCGCGCCGGAACTGTACCTCAAACGTCTGGTGGTTGGCGGCTTCGAGCGCGTATTCGAAATTAACCGTAACTTCCGTAACGAAGGTATTTCCGTTCGCCATAACCCCGAGTTCACCATGATGGAACTCTATATGGCGTATGCGGATTACAAAGATCTGATCGAACTGACCGAATCCCTGTTCCGTACGCTTGCGCAGAACATCCTCGGTAAAACCGAAGTGCCGTACGGCGACGAAGTGTTCGATTTCGGTAAGCCGTTCGAAAAACTGACCATGCGCGAAGCGATCAAGAAATACCGCCCGGAAACCAACATGGCGGATCTGGATAACTTCGACAGCGCGAAGGCGATTGCTGAAAGTATCGGTATCAAGGTTGAGAAGAGCTGGGGTCTGGGCCGTATCGTCACTGAGATCTTCGAAGAAGTGGCAGAAGCGCACTTGATCCAGCCGACTTTCATTACCGAATACCCGGCGGAAGTCTCGCCGTTGGCGCGTCGTAACGATCAGAACCCGGAAATCACCGATCGCTTTGAGTTCTTCATTGGCGGGCGTGAAATCGGTAACGGTTTTAGCGAGCTGAACGACGCAGAAGATCAGGCGCAGCGCTTCCAGGATCAGGTTGATGCGAAAGCAGCAGGCGACGACGAAGCAATGTTCTTCGACGAAGACTACGTGACCGCGCTGGAACACGGCTTACCGCCAACTGCCGGTCTGGGCATCGGTATCGACCGTATGGTGATGTTGTTCACCAACAGCCACACCATTCGTGATGTGATCCTGTTCCCGGCGATGCGTCCGGTAAAATAATCGCTCAGCGATACAAAAAGCCCCGGCGTTTGTGGCGTCGGGGCTTTTTTATTGCGCTAATTCTGCGGCAAATTGCCGCAACTGATGTTCAGCACTTGCGGCTTCTGCCGCCATCCACGGGCTGAAAGCCCAGGGCGCAGCGTAGAGCGCATGCAGCATTGCATCCAGTTCAACCCACTGATACTCCATTACTTCATCACTGTTTATTTTAAGCGACGATACGATCTCTGCGGCAAAAACCGGGCAGATCTCATTTTCGACAATGCCTGAAGGATCGGTTTCCCGGTAACGGAAACCCGGTGCGATGGCGGTGATAGTGGCGATTTCAGCACCGATTTCGTAGCGGCAACGGCGGATAATCGCCTGCTCGACGGTTTCCCCCATTTGCGGATGGCCGCAAACTGAGTTGGTCCAGACGCCGGGCCAGGCTTTTTTACTCATTGCGCGGCGGGTAACCAGACATTCGCCTGTCGGGCGAAAAAGCCAGGAGGAGAAAGCCAGGTGCAGCGGTGTGTGCGATGTGTGCGCGGCGTATTTTTCCTGCGTGCCGAGAACCTCTCCCTGGTCGTTAAGCAAAATAACGTGTTCTTGAATAACCATAACGACTCCCGAACATAACCACGCCAGGCGATGCTGTGAGTGACAGGATAGGAGAGTGCGATCTCGCGGTAAGTCACGCATAGCGCCACCGGGCAAGCGCTAGTATATCCGAGGCTCATGCAAAAAGAGTGGCCCAGAGAGCGGAAAAGGACATCACCAGCACCAGATCGGGAAGCATGTTTACCTCCGGCAAGGGCTTGATATTACACATTCGCATCTCGTACGCCACCGTGATTAAACCGTCCGCACAGGAGAAGTCGCCCATCCTATCCCAGGGATCATATGCAGGATAAAGACCGCGCGTGGCACCTGCCGAGCGGTTTCGTAAAGCGGGCGGTCATCCGAAGGTGATTATGCATATCACTCATCCGGGGGGATTCTGGAGTGGCTGGCGTCAGGTCTCGCCGCAGCAACGCGACTGCCTCCATCGGAAGTCGACGCCGACAAACTCATCCATTGCCATGTGGTGAATGTGTTTCCCTCACCGCAGGTATTTTACCCGGAGCTGGTGAAGATGCCCTCCACACCTTATTTGCCAGAGATAATGGAAATTATCGCGCAGGGTTACCCGATTCCGCACAAGTCTGTTTGAAAGGTTTAGCAACCGGCGAGCGGCTGGTATGATATGTCGCCATTTATTCTATTCGAGGATCTGTTTTGCGCGCAGGATGCCTGACGAAAAGCCCGTTTCGTATTGTTGTTTGCCTGGCAATCAGCTTGCTGCTGGCGAGTTGCGCCGGAAATAACGCTACTTATTCCGGTTCCGTTTATACGGTGAAGCGGGGCGATACGCTGTACCGCATATCCCGTATTACCGGCACCAGCGTAAAAGATCTGGCCAGCATGAACGGTATTTCGCCGCCGTACACCATTGAAGTGGGGCAGCGGCTGAAAGTGAATGGGGCGTCAAAAACCACTTCATCTTCGACAAAATCGGGTACAAAGACTGCGAAAGTGGTGCCTTCTTCGCAGGTTCCGCTCGCGTCATGGCCGCCGGTGGGGCAGCGCTGTTGGCGCTGGCCGACAACCGGAAAAGTCATCATGACCTATTCCACGTCTGATGGCGGGAACAAAGGTATTGATATTGCCGGGACACGTGGTCAACCGGTTTATGCTTCCGGGGCCGGGAAGGTGGTCTATGTCGGCAATCAGCTGCGCGGCTACGGTAATTTGATCATGATTAAGCACAGCGAAGAGTACATTACCGCTTACGCGCATAACGACACGCTGCTGGTTAACAACGGGCAGAGCGTGAAAGCCGGGCAGAAAATCGCCACCATGGGCAGCAGCGATGCGGATTCAGTGCGCTTGCACTTCCAACTGCGCTATAAGGCGACGGCTATCGATCCGCTGCGTTATTTACCGCCTCAGGGCAGCCCACCGAAATGCTGATGAGTAAAGCTAACAGGCGGTCGCCCGGCCTGTTAGCTTGGGTACCGGTCTGGAATTAATTGTTATGTGTGTCTTGCCCGCCGAAGATATTCGCACGGCTGGTTGAGGACTTACCGTTGCTGTAGTCAGTATCCTGGCCGTCGAAAATGTTAGCCCGGCTGCTGGAATGGCTACCATCGCTGTAATTGGTGTCCTGCCCGCCAAAGATATTGGCTCTGCTGCTGGATGATTTACCGTCATTGGACGTCGTATCTTGCCCGCCAAAAATATTGGCTCGGCTGGTTGTCGTTCTTCCGTCACTGTAGTTAGTATCCTGCCCGCCGAAAATATTGGCCCGGCTGCTGGATGTTGTGCCATCGTCATAGCGGCAATCCTGCCCACCAAAAATGTTGGATTGGCAACTATCCGCCAGTGCAGCATTCAACGAACCCGTCAAAATAATAAATCCCAAAACCAACGGCTTAGCATTCATAGCGATTCTCTGAAATGAGGGGGAAACGGGAGCTATGCTATGCCTGAAAGCGTAACGCGGGAGGTTATGTTGTCCTAATTTTCGCAACAAAATGATGGTGCTACACCAGTGAAGATTAATTGCTTAAAACTCCAGCAGTTACCCGTAAACTCGCCTTGCTCTCACGCGCTAAGAGGTTATAATGCCTGTCGCACTTCAATGCGGGCGTAGTTCAATGGTAGAACGAGAGCTTCCCAAGCTCTATACGAGGGTTCGATTCCCTTCGCCCGCTCCAGAATTCTCCCTCCTTTCTTACAAAACACCGCCAAAAGTTGGTTTGCATGTGTTTAGCTATCAAAAAATACTAAGCAAAAGTTGTTTTTGATCGTTCTGACATTGAACGACGAACCACCAACTGGCATTCGGCTTGTATTGTCTAAATTCCGGAAGAAAGGGAAAGGCTGGATCTCTCCAGCCTTTGGCGGTCATCTTACTTTCTTGAAGATGAGTAAGACTAAAACAAGGCAAATAGCACTACCGAAGAATGCTATGAGAAAGAGATTATCAATAGAACCGGTTAAGTCGTATGTGATCGCCTCGCATACACGAGCTTCCATTGTTCCTGTCGAAGGAGCGCCTTGGTATTTTATGGTTAAGCTATAGTCAAGCAGTGGGATCATTAGGGCGACAGAGTAGATGGCGAAAACTAAGGCAATTCCTCCCCATCTGAGGGCTATCTTTGCTTTATTCGTCATCGTGATGCAGCCTTCCAAATCATCGTACCTTTTTAAAGATAATTAAGATCAGCGGGACACAGATCGCAAAGCCATAAATTGCTGCATCAAAAACTATGCCTGTGGCTTGAAGGATAGAATCAATTGAAGCATGGTACTCATTCAACGGTACAGGATTTGAAAACTGCATACTTTCATTCTCGCTGAATGCAGAAAATGAGAATGTAGCCAGCGCCAAACAGATAAAGTAGAAAAACGACACAATGCTAATTCCGCCCCAACGGAAAATGGTTTTAGCTCTACTCGTCATTGTCATAAGACTCCCCTAATACACTGCCCACGGTTCCGCCGGAATAGGGAGAGAGTGAATCTCCAATAGCTGCCCCCTCCGCAACGATATGTTGAAACTTGCCACCGCGAGTTTCTTGGTATGGTTGCAAGTTACCCGAATTTGGGTACTGTTCTTTGAACGCAACTGTCATCTCAACAACAAGCATTGGGGACATATCAGTCTCACTTTCTTGAAGATGAGCAAGATCAGTGGTTCGCAAATAGCGAAACCCACAATAGAAGCTAATGCCAAATCATCATGATTTTGCAGTACTTTTTATTCATCATCGTACCTTTTTAAAGATAATTAAGATCAGCGGGACACAGATCGCAAAGCCAAAGAAGGCGACACTAAAAACGCCATCAGTGGCTTGCATGAGCGAGTCTATTGATGCTTTGTATTCTTTTAATGGGATTGGGCCATAAAACTGCATACTTTCTCTTTCACTGAATGCACTGTAAGCGAGTGTTGATGCTAACAGTGTAATAAAGTAGCAAAGTGATACTGCGACTATCCCGCCCCATCGAAGAATGGTTTTCGTGAAATTACTCATCATATTCTCCAAGAATTCCACCAACATTCGCACCTGAGTATGGGGAAATCGAACCTATTGAAGACATTGTTTCTGCGGCGTAGCGTTTAGCTTTACCTTTGATTCCTTCTGGGGATACATATTGTCCGTTTATGTTCGGATACTGATTTTTAAACTCGTCAGTAACTTCAACAACTGCCATAGACTTTAGGTTTCGGCTTTTATCGAGAAGATGATTTTGTAATGATACTGGGATAGCAAAATACTCTTCTGCTTCAATAGGGAGCTGAGTGCTCTTTGAGTTGTAGCTTGTATCAAAGATCGTCGAGCCAGCTGCTTTTATGCCCGCTACTGTGTGGGTTGTGCAGTTTCTTCCTGTTACATCGTAGGAGTCAATTGAGTGACCTGTTCGATCTGTAACACTGTTTTCCTTTATCCCCACAGGCTTTGTCCCTTTTTCCCACAAATTTTCAAAGAAAGCGCGGGTTTTCGGTATGCTTGCGTCAGTGATGTTAAAAACGCGGGCATTATTTTCGTAAAGTTCCTTTCTGTAGTACTCCCTGGCATCATCACCTTTCATAAAATCGAGAATGCCGTCACCTGTCGTTTCAATTGGCCCGCCAGTTCTTCCGTATCTGCCATAGGTGTAAAGGTAAACAACGTTATTTTCATGCACGGAAACAAAAGCGTGCCCGGTTTCTCTAGTTTCAGTCCAGATATAAACGCCGTTCAATAGCGGGTTATCTTCTGGCTTACAAATGTCAGCAAAGTTATTTTTCTTCTTCGCCGCTTGCGCATGTTGTTCAGGCTCTGCAATTTTTGCAGGTTGAGGAGGAGGAGCGTTAGCAACTAGCGGGGCCGCGACAGAAGCGGCTTTAACTGACTTTGCTTCTTCAAGCCAATAAGAGGCATTTGGAAATGATGAAATAAATTTTGCTCTACAGGGACATGTGCTTCGGCTATGCAAAGTCCCTGCTGCTGCAACGCCATACATCCAGTAATCGGGTATACCCCCCGCGATGTGGTAGATCTTTCCATCTTTACCACATGATACAGAATCACCATTCCTCGCTGTCGCAATCCCTCCAAAACTATGGAGCGGAGAACCTGAAAGAATACGACCGCCGCATGTTGTCTTATCGCCAATACGTAGAAAATAACCAACTGGCATAGAATCATCCTTAATGAATTTTATTTACAGGGATACTTACGAAAGCATTTCGATTTACCTGTTATTTCCATCCTAACCATCCAGAGAAACACTAATTGTGATACCCAACTAACCGGCTGACGAACCTAAAATAGAGGCGCATATCGCCAGTTATTTTTCCATTATATTTCTCTCCTCTGAGTTTTGTTTGTTCACTCTTCTGCCGGGTGATTATTCTACAAATACGTATCCTGATTTTTATAGAGAATATGCTTAAGTTAAATTCTGATTTTTAAAGACCATCAGGAGAGGCGTTTCAATTGTTGCCGTTAGGTTCTCTGTTCGATCATGAACGCCAGTCCTCACGTTTTTACGCGTAAAGTTTTATTCGCTGCTGCCGTTACTATGATAAATGGACTTCAGGAGTATTGCGCATGCTTCGCCCCACTTTCACCGGCTCTCTCGATCTTTACGCGTCCTCTTCCGCCAAAGGAGGAACGGTGCGTGCTCACGAGTCTACCCGCACCAATGAGACCGTTAACCCCACGCCTGCCAGCATTGTGACGCTCAGCCCTGAGGCGAAAGAGTATTACGAAAATTTGCAAGAAAACCTCAATACGCTCAATCGCTTTACGCAGGAAAATGCCCAGAACAGCAAAGCGAATGCGCGCGCCAAACTGGATGCATTGAAACGGGAAATCGCCCGCCTGAAAGCGCTGGCCATGTTGTTTGGCGGCTCCGGGGGCTACATTATGAAACAGCTCAAACAGCTGTCATCTCAGCTTGGACAACTCGCTTCCCAACTTGGGCAGAGTGATAACACGGGTGCAGGAAACAGTGCCGATGCTAACGCTTCCAGCGCAGCGCAGGTATCCACCGGGGAAAGCGATGAACCAGCCATAAAAGCGCAGGCTGCATCTGACGCTGAAGTCAGCGACGAAGAAAATCCGAGCGAAAAAGAAAAGTCGGCCGAGGTCGCGGGCGTACAATCCCATATCGATAACGTTATCAATACGCTACAAAACGCCAGCCAGCGGCAAGAAGACGCGCGCTCCCTGAAAGAGGCGCTCCGGGAGCTAAAATCGTTGCTGTCGCTGATTAAAAGCAAAATGCGGGAAGAGGGGAAAGCGTCTGGCAATGAGCGCAACGATATTGCCTCTATTGAGCAGAATCTTAACGACAGTGGAAATGTCATTTCGCAGATGGAGTTAACCCCAGCATTTTAAGCACGCGGATCCATGTCGTGAAATGCTGAATGTAGTGCGCGCTTATGCCACTATAGATATTCGCTTTTGTCGTGTAACTTTCTTTTTTTCATTTATAAAGAATGTATTATGCGACACCATAAAACAGTGACTCCTGTTTTCTATGATAAATTCAGATGCGTTGGTCCGGATTGTTTAATTTCCTGCTGCCGTAGCTGGAAAATATCCATTGATAAGAAAACTCACCAACGCTATTTATCCTCATCCAATCCGGTTATCGCGGCTATTGCGAAAGAGAATTTAATCCCGGTTCATAACGGTAAAAATGAATACTCGGTTATTAAATTGAACGAGGATAAACAGTGCCCGTTTGTTGATGAAAATCAGCTCTGCATGGTTCACCGTGATTTAGGTGAAAAAGCGTTATCTCACACCTGTTCATCCTACCCGCGCGGTGTACGCAAATATGCCGATGAAGTGCGCTTCAGCATGACGCTCTCCTGCCCGGAAGTGGTCCGCCAGGTGCTTTTCGACCCGCAGAGCATGCTGCTGCAAGAGAAAACAACGCTGGTAGCCCGCTCAAAAGCAAAGTTACTGGAGCAGCAAAAACCGAGAGACCAGGTTAGTCATCTGGTACATCTTTTCGCCTGGAACCTGGCTCAGGCGCAGAGCCACAATATTGAAGAGAATTTGATGGCGCTGGCGCAGTTTATTCTCTATCTGCAAATGCTCAACTTTGATCTGCAGAATAACCTGGCTGAAGTGGAAAACTTTTATTCAGGGCTAATCGATGAATTACAGAATGGTCGAACGCTACTTCGTGCGCAAAATACCGCTCGCGCGGCCAGTATGAAAGTCGATGCGTTAACCGTGATGGGTAAACATGTGGCGAAATATGCTTCACGCGATCCGCTGATTTCACATGGGCACCTGCAAATTGCCGATTATCTGGCCATTACACCAGAGATGGGAACCGCAGAGCTGAGTGAAAAGTTTGCAGCGCTTGATCAGCAGTGGAAACAGCTGTGCCAGAATTCCTGCCTGGGCGAGCCGCATGTGTTGAGAAATTACTTGCTGTATAAGCTCTATGAAAGCGATTTTCCCGGCACGAATACGGCGACAATCTTGCGCCAGTTTTATCGCATTGTTATGGATTATTTTTATCTCAAAACGTTCCTCAGCGTACAGTCGCTGCATGTTGAGATAGACCAGACACTGGTGATGAAAACGATCGCCAGTTTTTCTGAAAAAACCATGCATAACAGCACTATCAACAAACGTATGGATGCTGCGATCGATATGATCAACGGCGGTGACGATCTCTCCTGCCTGCTGCTGATCGGTTAACAACGATGGGGCTTGCTATAAGCCCCACACAGACAAAACCGTTGGCAACCTGGCCGCATTGTTGCTACGTTGCCAACATGACTGTTAAATATTCACCCCATTTATCTATTGCGAGCATTATTCGCACCGTCAATCGACCGGTGGGATAACGTTTGTCCATTTTCCCGCCAGCACGGCGGGGCCTTGCTGGCAGCAATCTGCGAGGTCATTTTATGAATGTTTGTTCTGCTTCTCCTGCAACACTCCATCTTCTGTGCGGCAAAATCGCATCGGGTAAATCGACGCTTGCCAGCGAGCTGGCAAAAACGCCGTTTACGGTGGTGCTGAGCGAAGATAGTTGGTTGTCGCTGTTATTTAAGGACGCGATGACCACCGTCGAAGACTACGTTTTCTACTCGGCCAAATTAAAATCCGCCATTAAGCCGCACGCCATCGCGCTGCTGCGTGCAGGTGTCAATGTGGTTCTCGACTTTCCTGCCAATACGCTGGCCAGCCGCCAGTGGATGATGTCTATCGTTAACGAATCCGGTGCGCCGCATTTGTTGCATTATCTGCGGGTTAGCGATGAGGTTTGCAAAGCGCGTTTACGCCAGCGAAATGCCGCAGGCGACCATGATTTTGCCGCCACCGACGAGCAGTTTGCGCTAATTACCCGTTACTTTGTCGAACCGACTGAACAAGAAGGGTTTCATATCGTTCGTTATTGATAAAACGCCAAAGGGTGCGTAAAAGTAGAGCGGCTATGCTTACTTTTCCAACACCAAAAAGAACAGGGGCAATGTCATGGATAAGGAACTGCTGGACGCGGGTTACCGCGTCTATACAGGTGAAAAGATTGACGTTTATTTCAATACGGCGGTCTGTCAGCATGCGGGAAACTGCGTGCGTGGGAGCGCAAAGCTTTTTAATCTGAAACGCAAACCGTGGATCATTCCTGACGAAGTGGATGTCGGAACGGTGGTGAAAGTCATTGATACCTGCCCGAGCGGTGCGCTGAAGTACCGCCACAATTAAGTGAGAAAATCATGGAAATTCTGGAAGGCCACAACAAGTTTTACGTGAATGACGCCCAGGGAACGCAGGTTGCCGAAATCGTCTTCGTTCCCACCGGGGAGCATTTAAGCATTATTGAACATACGGATGTGGACCCGAGCCTTAAAGGGCAAGGCGTAGGCAAACAGCTGGTCGCACGCGTGGTGGAAAAGATGCGTGCGGAAAACCGTAAAGTCATCCCGTTGTGCCCCTTTGCCAAACACGAATTTGACAACACACGCGAATATGACGATATCCGTGCGTAAATACTAATACCGGCAGTGCCGGTATTTTTTTTAACAATTTCATTAATTATTACCGTGCAATCCAGTAAATAGCTTTTGGTTTTCTTGCTTTATTAATTCATAATTTCAGAATTTATCCATTTTTAGCAAGATGCTTGTTTCCTTATTGGTGAAGGTGTACGTGTTTCGTTGCTAATAACCATGAAAAACCCATTGTGCGCTGGCTGCGTTTATCGTCGCAGCATGCGTTTTTCCGTGTGCTTTATTTTCTGTCAAACTAAATAGAAAATTATTTGATGAATTAAGGATGTGGTATGTCTGTAAAGAAAGATTAAAACATACCGTTGTATTTCCTTGCGAGATTGCTTTTGCTTGTTTGTTATTTATTTCGGGTTACTTGTTGTTTGCGCTGAACAATATTAAAGAGAGCGTGGCGGGCTTCGCGCTGGGGTTTTATCTATATGATTCGCTTGCTCAGACGAGCGCGCGTTTGCGGCTTGATGACCTGACGCCGGAAGCTAAAAATGCGCCGCTGGTCGAGCAGTTGGCGGGGATCGCGAAAAGCATGGATCAGTACGCGCAGCAACTGGCGGATGTCGTGTCGTTCTTTACCCTTGATGAGCAGAAGAACACACAGTCAGTTCACTGACCGCGCCATGGTTTTTGCAAAACCGTATTAACTTACCCATCCGTTCCCTGTATAGCGAAGTCGCAGGGAGCGAAATACAGGTAACGCTCAGGCTTCGCCAAACCGTTTATCCAGCGGAAAGACAATGGCCTGCGGCGTGTTGCCTGTACACTTTATCCACGCACTGTTATCCGATGGCTGCGCTGCCAGAACGACGCCTTGTTCACGTAAAAAAGCCACGAATTCGCTGAATTCATGCGCGTTAATCGCTCTCGGTTGCCAGAACGTTTGCAGGTTATCGGAAAAGATCGGTTGCAGCGTCAGCGTTGGCTGCTTGCCGCCTAATTGCAGGCTTGCCACCAGACTATAGGGCAGGACATTACGCGCCTGGTATTCACCGTTGCTGTTAAAAACCGCGTTTCCCAGGCTGTAAATTACCCAGCTTTCGCCAACGCGTTCCATATCGCCTGCCATGTGCGCGCCCGCGCCGATAATCAGGTCGGCACCCGCGCGGACCAACTGTTCGGCTAACTGGCGTTGTTGAGCAACCGTCCATTGATAATCCAGCCCCCAGTGCGCCAGCACGATAAGTGTGGCGGGGTCTTCATGCGCTTTTTCACGGCGCAATTGCTCGATAAGTCCACCGCTTATACACGCTACCCCGGCGCGACGCGGCTGGGCGTAATAGGCGCAATCTTGCTCCATATAGCGGCGAAACCAGTAGGCGCTATAAAACATAAACCGCTTGCCGCCCACGGTCAGTAACAGCGGCGTCTCTGCTTGTCGCGCATTCATGCCGGCACCGAAGGTGATCATTCCCTGTTGGCGAAACGCCGCCAGCGTTGTGGCAAGCCCGGCAGTCCCGGCATCCAGTGCATGGTTGTTTGCCAGCGTTACGGCATGGACGCCGTGGCGTTTCAGGGCTGCCGTTGTCGCGGCCGGATCGCCCGTCAGGCAAAACGGTTTACGACCGATAAGATTGATATCCGCGGTTGGCGCTAGCGCCGCTTCCATATTGGCAATCGTCAAATCGCTTCCCGCCAGCATTGGGGCAAGACATTGAAAACTGTGGTCATAACCATAACGTTGCAAGGCATCATCCACGCCTTTTCGCTGCCGCCGTGCGTTATACCACTCGCCAAAATAGGTATCGCCCAGCAGGGTCACCGTGGCGCAGGTTTTCGCCAGGTTCACCTGCGGTATTTCAGGCGATGGTTCGTCTGCTATGCCCGCGGCTTTTGCCAGCAATCCATCCAACAGATAATCGAGATGAAAGGCGTCCACCGCGCCTGCGGCGCATGCCAGCCAAAGTTGGTTATTGCTGCGTTGCAGCGCAAACCCCCAGCATGGCGCGCCGCCAGCGCTATAACTGTAGCTGGCCCGACCGTCGGCCTGAATATTGCTGGCTTTACGATAGCGGCGTCCTGCCAGCACCATTTCGCTTTCGCCAAACCAGTGCAGCAAATGGGGAAAGCGTTGGTAGAAGTGGTTTAGCAGCGTTGCGATATCGTGCAATGAGGTTTGTTGCCCTTGCCGCAGACGGCCCGACACATTGTTGATATGCGTATGTGTCAGGCCAATTGTCCGGGCATGATTATTTAAGCGAACCGCATCTGTGCCCAGAAGGCGCGCCAGGTTGACGGCGGCGTCTCTGGCATTGTGGATGAGTAACCCCTGTACCAGCGTTTTCACACTGACCTGCTGCCCGGTATTCAGCCCCAGTGTCGCGCCATTTTGCACAATGTTTTTAGCAACCTCGTTTGCAGCCACCGTCTCTTCAAGCCGTAAAGTTTTATCCTTCACCCGGGTTGCCAGCCACGTTGCCAGTAATAAATGGCTAAGGTTGCGCGGCGCGAACATGGCCTGGGCGTGGCGTAACTCTTGCTGCTCGCCGGTTGTGAGATTCATAAGCAGGGTGGCGGTTTGATCCGGCTTTAACGCCGGTGCGCGGCGCTGAGAGAAGGTTTTCATCAGCCCGACAATACGGTGAAAATCGGAGTCGCTGACGCTGCCTTTCACCAGCACGATATCCCCCGCCTTGAGGTTTGCCATTACCGCATCCGCCAGGGCATCAATCTGCGAAAAATGGCCGCCAACCCGCCCGGCGGGCAACACATCATTGAGATACTGCATTTCCTCACCGTGCAGCCAGACAGTATCAAACCCCGCATCGAGTAGCGGTTTTGCCAGCGCGATGTGACTCTCTTTAGCTCTCTCGCCAAGGGTGGCCAACCGCCCAAGCACGGCGATGCGCCGCTGGCCGGGCGCAAGAGGGTAAAGTGCGGCGACGGCAATGGCATTGCGCATCGAAATCAGTGTCGCATTGTAGTTATCGTCAATGAGCGTCGCGCTGCCCCCCTCGGGCAAAGGAAGTTGTGACGTCTGCAATTTGCCGGGTTTATTGCGAAAATCCGCCAGCCGTTGGGCCGCCTGGTGCGTATCAAGACCGAGTAAATCCAGCGTAATCAGTGCCGCCACGGCGTTTCCCGCCATGCCTTTGCCTGGCGTATTGAGCCGGCAGTGAAGGGGCGCGCCGTGCAGCAGAATGCTCAGGCCAGTGTGGTCAGTCGCGGGCTGATAGTCGACAATGCGCACGTCAGCCTGCGGGTGAAAACCGTAGCTCACCACGCGCGCGCCGTAACGGAGTGCTTCCTGATACACGAACGCATACTCATCCATATCGCGGTTAATTATCGCGTAGCCGCCCGGCAGAATACCGTCGCACAGCCGTACTTTAAAACGCGCGGTATCACGCGGCGTTTGCACGTCGCGCCCAACCTGAGTCATGCCTATTTCGGTGATCACCACGATATGCGGTTTGATGCGTGGTCCCACGCCGCCGGTGCGCATCCAGAGCGCGGAAATCGCCACTTCCAGCGCCACGTAAGCCGGGTCGGTAATGCAGCGGGCAAGGCTGACCAGGGTGCCTGTGCGTGTGTTGTGATTGCCCTGCGTGCTCACCGTGGTGCCTTCTGCCGTCAGCAGCATATGCAACAGATCTTTGGTGGAGGATTTCCCCACCGTACCGGTGATGGCGATGATTTTGCCGTTCATCCGGCGGCGGGCTTCATCGGCGAGCAGCGGCAAGACGTTGTAACTGTTTTCCACCACCAGTTGCGGAAAATCAGGCGGGAGATCAGGGAGGTAACGTTGAACAATCGCGCCACAAAAATGGCGGTAGTGTTTCGTTAACACATCATGTGTATCCTGCCAGCCGGCATAAATGCCCCGGTTTCCTGAACCCTGGTGCCAGGTCTTTTCGTCCATAGCGATAAACAAACACTGCCCATACTCGTTTTGTTTATCGTAGAGCGTGAGCGCGATGTTCTCCGCCCGCCAGCCTGGCGGCGGTGCGACACGCCATTTGACGCCCAGTAATGCCTCCAGCTCGGCGCTGCGCCAGCCGCGCTGCCGCCTGTTAGTGATTTGCGCATCTGTTGACATAGTGGATACCCGGATTGCCTTGCAGATTGTGATACTCAGGTGGATACGCAGGGGATTCAACCAACATAACGCGATGCCCTTTTTCGCGTAATGCCCGCGCAAATTTCACCTGAAGTTCAAAAGGGGTGTTGCTGTCGAGCAGATTGCCGATCACCACGATCAGACGCTGCGAGTCCGGCATGATGCCGTCAAGGTGATACAGCGGATCGTAAGGTGCCGCCAGACCGGTGACATCTTTGTTCTCATTGCTTTTTTCGCCACGTGCCTGACGTAACGTCTCTGCGCGGTTAAGCAGATCCCAGGCACCTGAAGTGAGAATGGCGCAGCGAATATCGCGGCGACCGAGCGTGAGCAATGCCGATGCTGCTGTCGCGCCGCCGCTGTGGCCGGTCAGGATAAATTGTTGAATGTGGTAGCGAGCGCGTAGCGAATCCAGCGTGGCATTCAGCGCGTTGAACTCTTCCGGCTGCCGTCGGCGATAGTGATTACCACTGGAGCCGTAAGTGCCTGGACGAGCGACAATCACCACCGGCAGTTTTGTCTTTAGCGCGAGCTTTTGCGCCTGCCTGCGCTGCGCCGTGGCGGTATTGGCAGGAATGTTTTGCGGCGCGCGCTTGATAAACGTTTCGCGATCGCCGCTGAAAACCACTACCACGATCGGCGCATTTTGCAAAACGCCGGCCGAAAAATAGCGCATACACGCCTTACCGCCGTCGTACTCCACCCACAGTTGATCCGCTGTCGACGGGCAATTTTCCGCCACGGCTTTTTGATTCCACAGCAGGGGCGCATCCGCGTGGGCAAGCAGCACCAGCAGAGAAAAAAAGAGCATACCTATGCGTAATATCACCGACATTGCCAGCCCCACGGTCACAGGATTGATCAACCGAATGTGCGGTTCTGTAATCAGCGATTATTCTGATGAGAGAATCTGTCTGCCGGGATGTCGCTGATCTGAAGGAGCCAACATGTCACTCAGTCATCTGCTTTTGCAGCTACGCCACGCTGCCGAACAGTTGGATCGTAGCCCGCTTTCCGAACCGCTGCCTGGCTGGGTCATTTTTTTTAGCGTCTGCGACGGTAAAACGCGCGCGTATACCTGCCAGGCGCGCGGTGCCAGTTTTGGTGAAGCCTGGAAAAATGGGGCGCAGGCGCTGCAACACTGGCAGCAAAAGCATACTGCTGAGGCCTGTTGGCTGCGTGTTGATATTGTCGACCGGGTTGAAGCACTACGCTGGGGCGAGCTGGTGGAAAAACTAAAGGCAACCAAGCGCAATTACTTCCGTTACGGGCTGAGTTTTGATGCCGCGTTTCACTACGCAGCGCTGGAGCAGGAGATTGCCGCTAACGCCTTGTTGTATGACGGTACACAAGGGGTTGCCACGCCGAATGCTAACAATCTGGCGCATTTTTCCCGCAGACGTTTTGGCGCGCGCATTGAGTGGCCGCAAACGGCGGAGCAGCCGATTTGGCGTTTCACCACGCGCGCCTGGTTTTGCGACGGGACGACGACATGGCCTGTCGAGTTTGCCGGGCGCAACGCCGGTTATCGTCAGCTTGCACACTGGCAGGAGCAACTGGAACCGATGATCTTCTCGGCGAGCGATTACCTGGCGCGGCAGGTCACGCCTTCCGGGCGGTATGACTATGGCTGGTTTCCCTGCTTTGACCGCGCCATTCCCACCTACAACGCGTTACGCCACGCCAGTTCAACCTATGCGTTGCTGGAAGGGTGGGAAGTGACACGCAACGAAAAACAGTGGCAGGCCATTGAACGCGCGCTGGCGTACCTGAGCAGCGAGCTGATTCGCCGCTACACGTTGCCGGACGGCAGCGAAGCGGATTTTCTGGTTGATACCGGCGATGAAATCAAACTTGGCGGTAACGCGGTGTGTATCCTGGCAATGTCGAAATACCACGAACTGACGGGCAGCGATCGCGACATTGCGCAAATGAACCGGCTGGCAAATGGCATTACCTCGATGCAGAACGCGCAAAGCGGTGGATTTGTACACGTACTGCATGCCGCCGATCTCTCGGTGAAAGCGGCGCAGCGTATTATTTACTACGACGGCGAAGCGGCGTTTGCGTTGATGCGTTTGTACCGCATCACTCAGGAACCGCGCTGGCTTGCCTGTGTTGAACGTGCGCTGGAAGATTTTATCGCCCGGCAACACTGGCAGGCGCATGATCACTGGTTAGGGTATTGTGTCAATGAGCTGACGCGCTATCAACCGCGCAGACGTTATTACCAGTTTGGCCTCGACAATGTGCGCGACCACCTTGATTTTGTCCTTAACCGGGTGACAACCTACCCAACGCTGCTGGAGCTAATGATGGCGGCCGCACAGATGATCGAAAGGCTTGCTGGATCTGAACACCGTGATTTGCTTGACGGTTTTGATCTGGCGCGTTTTAACCTGGCGCTGGAAACCCGCGCCCGTTACCTGACCAACGGTTTTTTCTGGCCGGAGCTGGCGATGTTTTTCAAAAATCCGGCGCGCATTGTCGGCAGCTTTTTTATTCGCCATCACAGTTACCGTGTCCGGATCGACGACGTTGAACATTATCTTTCCGGGTATATCGCATATCGTAAGGCGTGGCTGCAACAGCGGTCGGACTATACTCGTTAGCACGCTACTCCCGGAGCCGTAACACATGAACAGGCGCGCTGGCGCAACACTTACAGGCTTCTGTCGACAACGGTGGTTTTCATGCTGGCTACTGATGTTGTTGGTTATTGCTCCTGGGCTTGGGGCCGGGTGGGATTTCAACGCCATCAGCACCAAAACCCGGCAATTGTACGGCGCATCAACCCCTGCAGCGCAGCAGCGAATCGATCAATGGGCCGCGTTAGTGAATAACCCGCCGCAGGAAACCACCCTGCAAAAGCTGGAGCGCGTGAATCAATTTTTTAATCAGCGCATGGCGTTTCGCGACGATACGCTGGTCTGGGGAACGAAAGATTACTGGGCTACGCCGATAGAGTTTCTGCGTAAAGGCGCGGGCGATTGTGAAGATTTCGCGCTGGCGAAATATTTCACGTTGCGCGAATTAGGCATCCCGGCAAGTCAGCTACGCATCACTTATGTCAAAGCGTTGCAGTTAAATCAGGCGCATATGGTCGTGACATGGTACGCCACGCCGGACGCGATCCCACTGGTGCTCGATATCCTGAAAAACGCGATTTTACCCGCTACGCAGCGCCCCGATCTGCTGCCCGTGTATGCCTTCAATGGCGAAGGTTTGTGGCTACCGCAGGCGGGCGGCAATAAACGTGTCGGCGACAGCAAGCGGCTTTCCCGCTGGCAGGATCTTCTCACCCGCATGCGTGCGGAAGGGTTTGTTATTAACGAATAGGACGCAGCCATGTCTCTGTATAAACAGTTACTGCTCGGCATCTGTCTGTTCACGCTCGTGCTTTTTTGCGGCAATTTTTTTATTACTCTGGACAGTTCGCGTGAACAGTACAGCGCTCAATTGGGCGCTCACTCTCAGGATGCCGCCACGGCGTTGGGTGTTGCGTTAACCGGTAATATTGACGATCCGGCGATGATCGAATTGATGGTGAACGCCATTTTCGACAGCGGATATTTTTATAGTATCCGCGTCGTGGATGTGAACAGCGGTAAGCCATTAATCGAACGGCAAAGCGACCCGCAGAGCGGTAATGTTCCGCAATGGTTTGAACACCTGGTGCACCTGAAGCCCGGCGTGGGCGAAGCGATCATCATGCGCGGCTGGATCCAGGCGGCGCGCGTTGAAGTGGTGAGCCACCCGATGTTTGCGCTGATGCGCCTGTGGCAAAGTATGGTAGCCAGTTTCCTGTGGCTCACCGGTTGTAGCCTGCTGTGTCTTGTCTGCGCCATGCTGCTGCTGCGCCGGAGTCTGCGACCGTTAGATCATATTGCCGTGCAGGCGGCGTCTATCACCCGCCGCGAGTTCCGACACGTTCCGAATGTGCCAAAAACGCCGGAGCTCAAGCGCGTGGTGGAAGCCAGCAATATGATGGTTTCACAACTGCAAACCCTGTTTAGCGAACAGGCGCAGCGTACCGTTGCGCTGCGCGAAGCCGCTTACCACGACAGCCTGACCGCGTTGAATAACCGCCGCGCGTTCGACATCCATTTGCAGTCTGTTCTGCGCGATGACGAAATGGCTTTCGGCTATGTGATCCTGCTGCGTGTGCGCGATTTAGCCGGGCTTAACCTGCGCATGGGTGGCGAAAAGACCGATGCGTTGTTGCAGGAGATAGCGACGATTTTGCGCGAAACAAAGCAACTTCACCTGCATCATGATGGATTTGTTGCCCGTATTCGTGGCGGTGAGTTCGCCATTGTTACTGCTGACATGGTGCCACAGGAACACCAGGCGCTAATGAACGCGCTAACGGCACGTGTGAATGCGCTCTACAAAACCGGGATGAGCGATCGGTCGCCGCTGGCCTATTTCGCCAGCGTGGCTTTCCAGCCCGGTGACACGCCGCAAAATATTATGGCGCAAGCCGATCAGGCGCTAACGGCTGCGGAAACGAACACCCATTATGCGTTACACCCCGGCGTGAACCCGGCGGGTGACCATGACGATCATCACCGTTGGCTTACCCGGCTGGAAAACGTGCTGCTGACGGAAAATTTTGTCCTGTTTGCGCAGCCGGTAGTGACTTGTGACAGCTCGCGCCAGGTGTTGCATCACAAAATTCTGGCGCGTATCAAAACCGAAGAGGGGGAGATGATCCCGGCCGGGCGCTTTATGCCCTGGTTTCTACGTTTTTCGTTAAGCGCGCGTATGGACGCGGTAATGCTGAAACAGACGCTCCGGTTTATGAGCGCTTCGCCTCTGGCGCTGGCGCTCAGTATTAGTGGTGAGAGTGTCGCCAGTGATGAAAATCTGGCGGTTTTACTTCAACTTTTAAAAAACGAACCGCGGCTGGCAAACCGGCTGACGCTGGAGCTGGATGAAAATGAACTGCCGGACCCGGAACGTGTCAGCATCGTGGTCAATAAACTAAATGAGGTCGGGTGCCGGTTAGGGATTCAGCATTTTGGCGGGCGTTTTCATCTGATTGGTAATTTGCCACAGTGGGGATTAGCCTGGATAAAAATAGATGGCAGCTATATTCACCATATTGATACAGAAGAAGATAAACACTTTTTTATTGAGGCCATGTATTGGGCTGCCAGACAAATTAATCTGCCACTTATTGCAGAACAAGTGGAAACCTCAGAAGAATTAGCAATACTCAATAAAATAGGGATTTATGGTGCCATGGGGCGTTATTTTGGCGATCCTTCATCATTAGCAAATTAATAATTAAGGCGATCCTGTATAGCAAGGGGGTGTAATCATGCACTACATTGAACGTGACGCTGAAGGGCGAATTATGCGGGTTGAGTCGACGCCTTTTGCCGGTATGGTTGAGCAATATGAAGAAGATAGCGAGGAAGTCACCGAATGGTTACGTGTCCAGTCGATGCGCGAAGCCACGCTCCAGCGGCTTCAGCAGAGCGATCTGGAGATGGTTCGCGTACTGGAAGATCTTATCGACGTGTTAATGAGTAAAGGTGTTATCAGCATTACCGACCTGCCACAGGCGGCGCAAAGCAAGCTGATAAACCGCACACAGGCGCGTTTGACGTTAAGTGGGCTGGAACGTTTAATTGATGACGAAGATGAGGGTATTTTTTGATTTTATGCGGAAAAAATTAAATGTGATTAAAAATATAACCTTAGTATTGTGAATCTTCTGATATTTAATATTGCCCGTCATATATATATTACTGTTTATTTTAGCGAATCCTCGAAGTTTCTCACCGCGCGTTCTTATTATTCTGCGAACCACTGTGTGATGAATTAATCCGTTATTGCTAGTGCATTGAAAATATTCCTTTTGCAGGTTTATGCCACTTCCCGTCGGCAGGGAAGATGGCAATTTATCAGAGGCACACATCATGAGTGGCGTTGCCGGGATAATTAAAGCGGTAATAGGACAAGTCTTCGCAACCTCTCCTGACGGGAGCAGGCATCTTTTAGTCGAAGGCGATACCCTCCAGGATGGCGATCAGATCGACACGGGTGCCGCAGGCGCTATCTCTATTTTATTGCCTGATGGAAAAACCCTCGATCTGGGCCGCGACAGCCACTGGGATAGCACCGGTTACGCTTTAACTACCGGGACGGAAGCACAGCAAAGCGACGTTGAAGCTGCGCAACAGGCCATTGCCGCAGGGCAAGACCCGACGCAAATCCTTGAAGCCCCGGCGGCGGGTCCCCAGCAGCCTGCCGCTGATCAACCCGGCACCCCTGATGGCGGCGGCCACACGAATATTACCGTTGATCTTACCGCCGAGATCCTCGATCCCACCGCGGGTTACCCCACGACCGGTCTTGAAACCCCGGACGATGACCGGCGTGATGAACCCTCTTTTTTTACCCCCGCTGAAAATAACGCGCTGACTGGTTTGGATTCTGATGCTGATGCTGATACCGCTGCTGATTCTGGTGCGGACGCCGATACCCGTGATTCGGATGCAGACGCGGATGCTGATGCCGATGCGGATACCGACGCAGATGCGGATGCAGATGCCGACGCCGATGCTGATTCGGATGCAGATGCAGACACCGACACCGACAC